>CAITZZ010000289.1 GCA_903897005.1 uncultured beta proteobacterium
AAAGGCGATGTCTGCGCCCGGCAGGCTCAGGTGCTGTTTCGCAACCGTGCCTACCGGCCCGAGGCGTTTCTGGACCTGGCGCGGCTGGACCCGCCCGGCACGCGCTACGAGAGCCCGGTGCTGATTGGCAGCGCGACTGAAAACGTGCTCTCAACGGCCGTGCTCTTGCCCGGCAAAAGCCAGAAGCAGCGGCGCTATTTCCGCTATGCACAAGAGCGCTGGATTCCGATCGATGGCACGGCCTGGCTGCAAGCGCTGCGTGCGCGTCTGCCTGCGGGCCTGAGTGTGCGCGTGCGCGCACAGGACGCGCTGCCGGATCCGCGCAGCATGATGCTGAGCCTGCCGCTGTACCGTGGCACCAAGCGTGGCGGCAGTGTCGACATCCGGCTGGACATTGAAGCCGGCCAGTTGGCACTGGCAGACTTCACTGTGACCGCGGGCACCAAATGATTTCGCTGAACCCTGGCTGTGTGGCCCGCTGCCTGGCTGCCGGTCTGATGGCCTTGGGTTGGTTGGCCGCCATGCCCTCGGCCCAGGCAGCGCAAGCCGTGCGCTGGAGTGCGGGCATGACACCGGTGCTGGCCTTCGACACGCTGGACGGTCGCCGTTTCGATAGCGCTGGTCTTATGGGCAAGATCGTGGTGGCCAATTTCTGGGCAGTCTGGTGCGCACCCTGCCGTGAAGAGCTGCCGCTGCTGGCGCAACTGGCCGCGTCCACGCAGGGACAGCCGGTGGAGTATCTGCTGGTCAACACCGGCGACTCCCCGAGCGCGATGGAAAAAATGCGCAGCCGGATGCCCTCCAATCTGCTCTCGCTGCGCCTGGCTGCCGATGCGCAGGACTTCCGTTTTTCCTCGCTGCCGGCCACCGTTGTTTTCGATACCCGGATGCGCGCGCGCTGGGTCGTGCGTGGTGCCATCGACGCGCAGGCTGAGCCCCTGCGCAGCCTGATTGCAGCGTTGCTGGCCGAGGCCAACGCCAACGCCAACACCCGCGCCGGCAAGCCTGCCCATACCGTACTTCTTGTAGGGAATTGACGTGCCGTTACACAGCCCCAACACAGTTGCAACTGACACCAGCGCCTTGCCTGCTTACGCTAGGCGTGTCGTAGGAAGACTGTTCAAGCCCACGACGAAAGAGGCCGTGTGCAGTCCTTGTACAGATCGTGAAACGTTGAAAAACCAGGAGTCAAAGTGATGAAACATAGAACCCGAAAAGCCCTTGGCAAGCTTGCTTGCGGCGCCGTCCTGGCGCTGCTGGCGGGTGCTGCCATGGCGCAGTCCGCCAGCGCCGATGGCGAGATCCGCAAGCTCGATGCCGCTGCCAGCCGCGTCGTCATCAAGCACGGCGAATGGAAGGGCATGAACATGGGCGCCATGACCATGGCATTCAAGGTGCGCTCCGCATCCCTGCTCGATGGCCTCAAGGTCGCCGACAAGGTGCGGTTTTCGATTGAAAAAGAGGGCGCTGACTTTGTCGTCACCGCTATTTCCCCTGTAACGCAAGCCAGCCCGCTTGTCCTTGCAGCAACCCACATTTCAGGAGACAAAAAGTGAAGCAACTATTCAAGAAAACCATGGTCGCCAGTGTCGCGGCCGTGGTGCTGGCGCAACCTGCGCTGGCCGTGCTGCAGCGCGTCGGCCCGGTTGATCCGGCCAACGGCTACCCGGCCTGGTACCAGGACGCCAACGGCCTGGCCGTTGAGCTGTGCATACCCACCACGCAGGCCGACCTGGTGTCCGGCATCTGCTTCGTCACCCCGGCCGAAGTGCCGGTGCTGCCGGAAGTGATGCCGACCAACTGGTCGCAGGAGCACTTCTACTACTTCACCTCCGCGGTGATGAATGTGGCCTCGGCCACCCCCGGCGTGACCACGCCGCTCAAGGTGCTGACGGGTCTGGAGGCTTCGTTCAACACCCCGGCAGCCGAGGCCGGCCAGCAGATCACCTTTGGACGCTGGCGCGTGCAGGCGCCGCAGGCGCGGGCCGGCATGGCCTGCGCGGGCACCTTCACCATCTATTCGCCGCACCGCGCGCCAAAGGCCATCACGCTCGCCGCGGGTGCCCGGCTGTTCGACACCGAAGACATCGGCATCGGCCCGGACTTCAATGGCGCGCTGAACGGCGCGGCCGGTCCTTTCGCCATGCGTGCCGTCACCCCCGGCGGTGTCGCAGCGCCTTTCACCATCGGCGCTGACGGCAAGCAGTACCTCTCCGCGGGCGACCTCGGCCCGATCACCGGCAGTGCTGTGCCCAACCCCTTCGTCGCCCCCGCCCCGTTGCCGGCCTTTGCCATCCCGCCGGAAATCCGTGCCATGCCCAAGACCAACTACTTCATGGTCTCCGGCCCCGGCATTGCCTCGGGCAACTGCGCGACGCCGGAGGCGGTGTGGGCGCTCAATGACATCGCCGTCATCGGCCGCGTCAATACGGCGGCGATTGCCAGCCGCACCAACATCGAACGCGCCACCTACCGTGCGGTGGATTCCAACGCCGATGGCACGCCCGATCGCTTCCAGATCGGCGCCTGGGCCAATGCGGTGCAGGAAGTCAATCGCCCCGTGCCCCTGGTCGGCCTGAGCCTGAACAAGGGCGACCCGGCTGATCTGGTCAATTCGACCCCCGAAGTGGCCATGCTGAGAACCCCGGTGCTGAACACCGCCCCGGTGGCCATCGGCCAGACCCCCACGCCGAAGTTCAACTTCTTCAACGGCGTGATCCAGCCGACGGTGGCAGGCCAGCCCGGCCCGGCCTACTCCTATGCCCGCGTGCGCACCACGACGGACGTGCCCGCAACGGTGGTGAACGTGCCGCTGACCGATGAGCTGCGTATCACCTCGGCCAACTACAACTCCAGCACCAAGGTGCTGACGGTGTCCGCCGATTCCGGCGCCTTCCTGGCCGCGCCGACCCCGGTGGGCCAGACGGCAGCCGGCATAGCCTGCTCCAACCCCTGCCTGACGCTGGACACCTACGGCCTGCCTGCCGCGACGGCCTTGGGCGTCGCCCAGGACTTCAAGCTGAAGGTGCCTGCGACCTCGAAGGTTGCGCTCGGCACGGTGACCATCGCCAACGTGCAGGTACCGCCGGCCTTCGTGACGGTGCGTTCCAGCGCGGGTGGTATTGACTCGGCGCAGACCATGTACCTGGGCGCGGCGGCGGGAACGGCTTCGTTCCAGCCCGACTCGGCATCGATCCCGATGAACGTGCCGGCTTTTGTCGACGTGCTGGCCAATGACGTCGGCGTGGCGGCAGTGCCCAACCTGCTGAGCTGCACCACCGGCCCGACCGGCGGCACCTGCGGCGTTCCCAGCGCGACGGTAGCCTGCAGCCCTGGTGTGGTCTCGACCAGCTGCACGGCGCAGGGCGGACGCTTGTTGATCGCCGGTAACATGATCACCTACAGCCCGCCGGCCAACCGCGGTGGCATCACCGATACCTTCTGGTATCAGGCAGCCACGGTGCTGGGTACCACGCAGCGTCAGTTGGTGACGGTGAACATCGGCCTGCTCAACGGCCTGCCCGATGCCCGTGACGACCTGGCCAACACCGGCGTGGCGACCAAGCCGCTGACCATCGACGTGCTGGCCAACGACTTTGCTCCGGCCGGCGTGAATCTGGCAACCCTGCGCATCGTAACCAACGGTGATCCGTTCGACACGGTGACTGGCGCCAAGGCAGTGGGTTCGGCAGTGTTCGAAGGTGGCAAGCTGGTGTTTACCGCGCCGTATGCGGGTACCTGGAACATGTACTACACCTTCAACGACCGGGCCGGCGCGATTGCCGACCAGGGCGTGGTCGCGGTCAGGGCGATCGGTGCGGAAGTGATCTCCCCGCGTTCAGTGTGGAAGGCTGGCAAGGCGCCAGCGCTGGGCACGATTGCGGTGAACGGCTCGGTCAACATCGCCCAGGGCCAGCCGCTGCAACTGTTCTCCTCGACCTCGGCAGTGGCCGGTTGCAACGCCCCGACGGCAACACCGGGCGCGCTGAATCTGGGCGCCACGGCTGTGACGGGTGCCGGTGCCTTCGACTTCGGTGCGATTCCGCTGGCAGTCAAACCGCTGTCGATCTGGGTTTACTCGCCGACCTTCGGTGGTTGCTCGCAGATCACGGTGCAATAAGCCTGAGTTCGGCGCCAAGCCGAAGCATCACGCAGCAAGCTAGCGCGCAGTAAGCTAGCACGCAGTACCTGCAAAGCCCCCCGGTCTTCGGACCGCGGGGCTTTTTTTATGGGCTGCGCGAATATCAGCAGAAGCGGCCAGTGCGTGGGGTGTGACAGAGCGTTACAAGCCAAGGACGACTGAACAACCGAGTCGAAGGATGCATCTTCTTATGATCAAGGCACGAAAAAAAGTGAACATGATCATGCGAAATTCTTTCAGCGCCATGCTTTTGGCTATTGCTATCTGGCAACCTGCCCATGCGGTTTTGCAACGCGCTGGCCCGGTCGATGCCCGTCACGGTTTCCCGGCCTGGTACCAGGACGCGAACGGCCTGGCGCTTGAGTTTTGCTCGCCCACGAACCTGGCTGATCTGAATGCCGGCCTTTGCGCCATCCTGCCCGCAGCGCCACCGGCGGGATTGTTCACGGTGCCTGAAGTGTTTCCGGACAATTTCAGTCTGGAGCATTTTTATTACCTGCTCGATTCGGCATTGACAAGCGCTGGCCTGGACAAGAAGACAGGGCTGCCGGTCGCGGGAGCAGGGCGTTTTGTGTTTGTTAACGGGATCGAGGCTTCGTTTAACACGCCCACCCCTCAGAGCGGGCAGCAGGTGAGCTTCAATCGCTGGCGCGTTCGTGTGGACAACGTGGCTTGCTCTGGTAGCTACACCTTCTATACGCCCAGCCGCCGGCCCATGACCATCACGGCTGTGGCCGGCGCTCGTATTGAGGCCACCGAAGACATTGGCATGGGTGCGGGCTTTGATGGTGCGTTGGCCGGTTCAGTGGGGCCCTTTTTATTGCGTGCGGCCACGCCTGGCGGCACGTCCTCGCCATTCGCCACGGGCGCAGACGGCAAGAAGTATCTGTCACAGGGTGTTCTGGGTGCGATCACGGGCAGCACGCAGCCCAACCCTTTCCTGGGCAGCACGCTAGGCTATATTCCGCCAGAAATTCGTGCCATGTCCACGACCAACTATGCCATGGCAGTGGGGCCTGGCATGCTCTCGGGAAATTGCGCAAACACCGAAGCGGTCTACTCGCTCAGCAACTTCGGCTTGTTTGGCCGCGTCAACACAGTGCCGGTGCTGAGTCGCTCGGTGAGCGAACGGGCGACCTACCGTGTCGTCGATAGCAACGCAGATGGCTTGCCCGACCGTTTCCAGATTGGTGCCTGGGCCAGCGCATGGCAGGAGGTAGGACGTCCCGAGCCGATTCTTGCGCTCAGCCTGAACAAGGGCGATCCGGCCGATGCCACGAATTCGACGCCGGAACTGTCCATGATCAAGCTCGGCGTTGCGCAGGCGGCACCCGCTCCGGGCACGGTGGTGACGCCGAAGTTCATCTATTTCAACGGCGTGCTGCAGCCGACCGTGGCGGGGCGGGTCTCGCCGGTCTTCACCCACGCCCGGATACGCACCACCACCGACAACCCCGCCGCGGTGCTGAACATCCCTCTGGTGGACGAACTGCGGGTCACCGCGGCGAATTACAACGCCAACACCAAGGTGCTGAGCGTCACCGCGGATTCGGGCGCGCTGCTGGCGGCGGTCTCGCCCGCCAACCAGTCTGCAGCGACGACGGCCTGTTCCGACCCCTGCCTGGTGCTCGACACCTACGGCCTGCCCGCGCTGGATGCGCTGGGTGCGCCGATCGACTACAAGTTGAAAATGGCGTCTAGCGCCAAGCTGGCGCTGGGAATGGTGACGATTCCGAATGTATTGACGGCGCCGGCCTACGTTACGGTACGCTCGAGTGCCGGAGGGTGGGACCGTCAGCAGGTCATGTATTTGGGCGCGGCCACCGGCACTGCTGCCTTCCAGCCCGATGCGGCATCGACGCAAATGAACCTGAAGGTGACGGTCGACGTGTTGGCCAACGATATTGGCGTGGCAGCCGTTCCAAACTTACTGATATGCACCGCAGAGACCGCGGGAACCTGCGCTGTACCAAGCGCGACGGCGACCTGCACTTTGGGCACGGTCTCGACAAGTTGCACGGCACAGGGTGGAAAGTTGGCTATTGTCAATAACCAGGTGAGCTACACGCCGCGCGCCAATTTCGGTAGCGCCACGGACAAGTTCTTTTATCAGGCGGCAACCGTTCTCGGCGGCACCCAGCGCCAGCAGGTTAACGTCAACATCGGCGCGCTCAACGGCCTGCCTGATGCACGCGACGACCTGGGCCACAGCGCCGTGGCAGGCAAGCCGGTCTCGATCGATGTGCTGGCCAACGATTTCGCTATTGCCGGGGTTGATCTGGCCAAGCTGCGCATCACGGCCACGCCCTGCAATATGACTGTTGGCAAGTGCGTTAGCGATGCAGCGGTATTCCCTGCCGGTTCGGGCAAACTGGTGTTTACACCACCCTACGCCGGCAACTGGACCCTGGCCTACACCTATACCGACAAGTCCGGCGCCACAGCCGATCCGGGTGTGGTGACAGTCAATGCCCTTGCTGCCGAAGTGATCACTGTCGCTCGAGCTTTGTGGAAAGTCCCGAAAGCGCCGGCTCTGGGTACCTTGACAGTCAATGGCAGGGTGAACATCGCCCAAGGCCAGACAGTCGAATTGCGAATCCCCAATGCGGCTACCGGTGCTGCCGGATGCAATGCCCCGACGCTTGGTGCACAAATCGGCAGCGCGGTGGTTGGGCTTGACGGTGCGTATGACTTTGGCGTCATCGCACAGTCCGCACGCCCTGCAACGGTGTATCTGTATTCGCCAACGTTTGGTGCTTGCACACAGGCGACGGTGCAGTAAGGCGTTGCAGGCCTACCCGGCTGCTGATCATCGGAACGAGGGCTCTTGGGTGTTACGCATGGTGACAATCGGTCGACAAAGCAGCGACTGACTCAGCGGGCCTTGCTCCGTAGACTTGCGGGCAAGTGAAGGAAACATTTCCTATGCAGGCAAGCCTGCAGTAACTCAGACAGGTCCAGCCATGACAATCAGCTCAAACCATTCCTTCCCCGGCAAGACGCGCAGCGCGCAGAGCGCCGGCTTTACCCTGCTCGAACTGCTGGTGGTGATGGTGATCATCGGCCTGCTCGCCGGCTATGTGGCGCCACGCTATTTCTCCCAGATCGGCAAGGCCGAGGTCAAGGTGGCGCGGGCGCAGCTCGATGCCTTGGAAAAGGCGCTGGACCAGTACCGTCTGGATACCGGCCACTACCCGACGCAGGAGCAGGGTCTGGTTGCGGTGATCAAGAAGCCGGCCAACGAGCCGCGCTGGGAAGGCCCTTATCTGAAGAAAGAACTGCCGATGGATCCATGGGGCCGGCCCTTTGTCTACAAGATTCCCGGCGAGCGCGGTGACTTCGATCTGGTTTCCCTGGGCAAGGATGGCGTGCCGGGCGGCAGCGGCGAAGCGGCCGATCTGCAAAACAACTGAACAGCGGCGGCGTCATGATTTTCCAGGTCAAAGCACTGATGGCGAGCGGAGAGGTGGTGCTCTTGCGCGTTGACGCTGCCGCCGAGGCGGATGCCCGGCGCGAAGTCGAGTCGCGCGGCTTGTCGGTGTTCATGGCGCAGCCGGTGAAGTCGGTGGCGACCATGCGCTTTGGTTCGCGCGCTGTGCGCGTCAATGCGCTGGCTTTCTCGCAGGAGTTGCTGATGCTGCTGCGGGCCGGCCTGAGCCTGGTGGGATCGCTCGAGGCGATGGCTGAAAAAGAACTGAATGTGGCAACGCGTGCGGTGGTGGAGGCGCTCTTGCAGAAGCTGCGCCGCGGCGGGCGTTTTTCCGAGGCGCTGGTCGACTCGGGTGGCAACTTCCCGCAGATTCTGATTGCCGGCGTGCGCGCCAGCGAGCGCACCGGCAGCCTGGAAGAGACCTTGCAACGCTATAGCGAGTACGCCAGCCGCATGGACGAGGCGCGCAAGAAAATCATCGCCGCGCTGATCTACCCGGTCATGCTCCTGATCGTGGGTTTACTGGTATCAGCCTTCCTGATTGGCTTTGTGGTGCCCAAGTTTGCCGGTGTGTACCGCGACTCGGGCAGCGAGATGCCCTGGGCCTCGGCCTTGTTGTTTGACATGGGCCGTGTGATTGGCGCGTACCCCTTTGAGTTCCTGTTCGGTGCGCTGCTGCTCGTCGTGTCTGTAGTCGCTGCGTTTTCCCTGCCTGCCACACGCACCTGGTTCGGTCTGCGCATTCGCGCGCTGCCCGGTGTGGGCGTGCGGCTGCGTGTTTACGAACTGGCGCGCCTGTACCGCACGCTGGCGATGCTGCTACGTGGTGGCACCGCCATCGTGCCGGCACTGGGCCTGGCGGCCACCATGCTGAGCGGGGCCATGCGTGTGCAGCTTGCCAGCGCATCGCGCCAGATATCCCAGGGCGAGCCGATATCGCGCGCCCTGGACAGCAATGGCCTGACCACCAAGGTCGGCAACCGCATGCTCAGCGTAGGCGAGCGCAGCGGCGGCATGTCGGAAATGCTGGGCCGCATCGCTGACTACCACGATGAAGAAACCGCACGCTGGGTGGATTGGGCGGTGCGTCTGTTTGAACCCATCCTGATGGCCTTGCTGGGCTTGGTGATTGGTGGGATCGTGATTCTCTTGTACATGCCGATATTTGACCTCGCAGGGAGCGTAAAGCAATGAACCAATTTACTTCGCACATCATGTTGGCGCCCGCGATGCTGAGCCCGCAGTCCGTGCATGCGGCCCGTGAGGCAGCGCTGGCCAAGGGCCGTCCCATGCTCGATGTGCTGGAAGAGCAAAGCGGCCTGGCGCCGCGCGAATTTTCCGCTCTGCTGGGCGCAACCTTCGGGCTGCGCTGCCTGTCACCGCAGGACCTGCAGCAGGCGAGCCCGGATTTTGAGCGCCTGCCTTTTACCGAGGCTTCGCGCCGGCGCTGCCTGTGCCTGCGCTTGCACGACGGCGCGCTGACGGCCGCCATTGCCGATCCGTTTGATCGCGGGCTGCGGGAGTGGGCACGTTTTGCGTTGCCCGCCGGGACGCGCCTGAGTCTGGTGCAGGGCGGTGATCTGGATGCCTACCTGGCACGCCAGGAAGAGGCGATGAGTGCCATGACCGGCTTGCTGCGTCAGGAGTCGGGTGACGGCGAATCGGTGCTGGGTGTGGAAGAGCTGTCGCTGATGGCGATCAGCGAAGACGCGAGCCCGGTGGTGCGGCTGGTCAACTCGACCCTGTACGACGCCTTCAAGTCCGGCGCCAGCGATATTCACCTGGAGAGCGAACCGGCCGGGCTGGAGATTCGTTACCGTATCGACGGTGTGCTCAGTTCGGTCGGCCGGGTGCACGGTCTGGCCATGGCGCAGGAAGTCATTTCGCGCATCAAGGTGATGTCCGAGCTCGACATCTCCGAAACCCGCATACCCCAGGACGGACGCTTCAAGGTATCGGTGCGCAACCGTCCGGTGGACTTGCGGGTATCGGTCATGCCCAGCATGTACGGCGAGGATGCCGTGCTGCGAATTCTGGACAAGCGCACACTGGCCGAAGGTGCGGGCGAATTGCGCCTGGAGGTGCTGGGGCTGGACCCGGAATCGATCCGGCGCATTCGCAAGCTCTCCAACGAGCCCTATGGCATGGTGCTGGTGACCGGTCCTACCGGCAGCGGCAAAACCACGACGCTGTACGCGGCGCTCACGGAAATCAATCTGCGCAAGGACAAGATTGTCACCATTGAAGACCCGGTGGAGTACCAGTTGCCGGGGGTCTTGCAGATTCCGGTGAACGAAAAAAAGGGCCTGACGTTTGCGCGGGGTCTGCGCTCCATCCTGCGCCACGACCCGGACAAGATTCTGGTAGGCGAAATCCGCGACCCCGAGACCGCGCAAATTGCTGTGCAGTCGGCTTTGACCGGGCACCTGGTGTTCACCTCGGTGCACGCCAACAGCGCTTTCGATGTGATCGGGCGTTTCAAGCACATGGGTGTGGACCCCTACAGCTTTGTCTCGGCGCTCAACGGCATCGTGGCACAGCGTCTGGTGCGCATCAATTGCCCCGATTGCCGCCGGCCGGCGCAGCCCGATGCGCAAATGCTGGCAGAATCCGGTATCGAGCAGGACGCGGCGCACTACCACTTTATGGCAGGCCAGGGATGCGGCACCTGCCGGGGTACCGGCTTCAAGGGGCGCAAGGCCATTGCCGAGTTCCTGGTGCTCAACGATGAGCTGCGTGAAATGATTGTTGCCAACGCGCCGATCCGTCAGATCAAGGAGGCCTCCCGCAAGGGAGGCACGCGGTTTTTACGGGAGGCGGCACTGGAGTTGGTGCGCACCGGAGAGACCACGTTGGAGGAAATCAACCGTGTTACGTTTGTTTAGGGACACGCTGCACATCGGACTGTTTGTCGATCGCGTCGTGTTGGTGAGGGTCAGCGGCGGTCTGCGCGCACGCAGCACCGCGCAAAAAACCGAGACGGTACTGAGCGCTGACGATGCGACATCGGCAGCAGCGACGCTCGACCTGCTGCAGCATCTGTTGCAGGAGTCGCGCTGGCAGGGTGCCGACGCGCGGGTACAGGTCTCCAATGCGCTGGTGCACTACGCCATCGTGCCGGCCAGTGACATGCTGTTGAGCGCTGCCGACGAGATGGCGCTGGCGCAACTCAAATTCCGCCAGATGCACGGTGGCAGCGACACCGAGTGGGATATCCGACTGGGCAACTTGCTGTCGGGTCAGGACCAGATCGCTGCGGCGCTGGAAAACGGTTTTGTGCAGCGGCTACGTGAAATTTTGAAAGAAGCAGATTCGCGCCTGTGTTCGCTCGAGCCCTTGCTGATGAGCACCTTTAACCGCATTCGGCGCCAACTCGTGGGCGCTGATTTCTGGTTCGCGCTGGCCGAACCGGGTCTGTTGATGCTGGCCCGTTTGCAGGGCGCCAACTGGGTCAGCCTGGCCGCCGTGACTATGGATGAGCCCCTGGCCTGGGTCTTGCCGACCCAGCTTGCCGAGGCCAGGCTGATGGCTGGCAGCCCGTCGGACGCGGCTCGTGTTTATCTGTACGCCCCCGGCGTGGACTGCGCAGGCTGTCATGCCGGCCCCGATAGGGAACTGGTCGACCTTTGCGACAGCAAAAATTTGGACCCGCTGGCCGGCGCGCAGGCCCTTGGCCTGGGTTTGGAACACTGAGATGAAAGACTCGGTCATGCGCCCGTGGCAACGGTTGCGCTTGCGTTTGCACCGAGCACGCCCCCTGGCGCTCGATTTTGCACAAGCGCAAGCTCAATCGCGCGCCAAGGGCATGGTCGTGGTGGCCGTCGCTGCGCTCTTGCTGTCTTTGGCGCTGTGGCAGTCTGACCAGGCGCAGGAAAGGGTCAGCCGCCTGGAGGCTGAGTTGAACTCGCTGGGCGTCAAGCAGGGGGCAGCACGCGTCCGCAGTGCTCCTGGGGCGGCGACGGGCGTGGAACTGGAGGAGCGCATCCGCAAGGCGAACCGCGTCATTCGTCAACTCAGCACGCCCTGGGAAGATGTTTTTGGCGGCATGGAGAGTGCCAATGGCAAGCATATTGCCCTGCTGAGCATGGAATCCGACCCCGGCAATGCCGAAGTGCGCGTGGCTGCCGAGGCCAGGAACGTGCAGAAGATGCTGGAATACCTGGAGCGACTGCGCCAGGACGGTCGTTTGTCGCCAGCCATTTTGCAGTCGCATCAGCTCATGATCGAAGACCCGAGTCGGCCGGTTCGTTTTACTTTTACCGCATCATGGACATCCGTCAAAAAAGCGCCCAAGTAGGCTTGCACCTGCGCCGCCTGCAAGTCCGCCTGGGGTGGCTGGGTCTGCTCGCCGGCCTCTTGCTGGGCCTGGCTGCGCTGGAATTGTTCAGTGTCACCTTGCCTGCGGCACAGTCGACGAGCGAACTCGAGGCGCAGCTGCTGCGCCTGCGCGAGTCCTCACGCAATGGGCGGGAGATCAAACGAGGCGAGGACAACAGTCCGGCACTTCAGATTGCTGCCTTCGAGCGGTTTTTTCCGACAGGAGCCGACATCAATCAGGTGTTGGGAAAAATCCATGCTGCTGCCGACCGCGAGAAGCTGCTGCTCGAGCATGGCGAGTACCGCTTGTCCGAGGAGGCTGGTCTGTCATTGCTGCGCTACCAGATCAGCTTGCCGGTGAAGGGCTCGCAGTCCGAGATCAAGCTCTTTATTGCAAGAATATTGCAGGACATTCCCGCGCTCTCACTCGATGGCATTTCGATGCAACGCCAGAATGTCGGCGAGACGGTGCTTGCGGCGCAGATCCGCGTCAGCGTTTTCTTTCAGGGCAATCGATGATGAGCAAGCGCGCATTGTTTGTTGCTGGCCTCGTTGCGGTGCTAGGGTTTCAAGGGGCGGGCATCGGTGCTGCCCACGCGACCGAGGTCAAGCCAGCGGCATCTGCGCCGCAGAGCAAGCCGAGTTTGCCGGCGGGTTCGCTGCGGCTTGATCTGCTGGCCCGGCCGCGCGCCCTGGGCGAGCAGGGCGATGCTTTTGGCGCCAAGAGCTGGGTGATCGTGCCCCCGCCACCGCCGCCTGCGCCCGTCGTGGTGGAGGCCCCCAGAGCGCCGCCGCTGCCGTTCAGGTTCATGGGGCAGGTGGACGACGGACGCGGCAACATCAGCTACTTCCTGATCCGGGGCACGGCGACGCTGGCCGTCTCGGTTGGCGAAAGTATCGACAACACCTATCGCCTGGAGCGCGCCGAGGGCGGCGTCCTTCATTTCATTTATCTGCCGCTGCAGGCGCGCCAGAGTCTTCAAATCGGAGTTGGATCATGAAACCAGAACAGAGCAGGCTTGCCAGGCTCTCCTTTTTCGGCCTTGGCGCCTTGTTAATGGCGACGCTGATGCTCAGTCTGGCCGGCTGCAGCGCAGAACCCATCGCGCGCGAAGGTCGCCAGCTGATCAAGGAAGGTCGGGTCGAGGCGGGGCTTGGCAAACTGCAGGATGCGACGCGCGCCGATCCGAGCGATTACGCCTACCGCACCGCACTCTCGGCGCAGCGTGATCGCGTGCTGTTCGATCTGCTTGGCTCCGCCGACAGCGACACCGCCGGCGCTCGCGATGTGGCGGCTGAGGAAACCTATCGGCGTGTTTTGGCGCTCGATCCCGTCAACCCACGCGCACTGGCCGGTCTGGATGCGGTGCTGCGTGTTCGCCGGCACCGCGCCGAGGTGCAGCGTGCCGTTGCCGCCGAAGCCAAGGGGCAGGTAGAACTCGGACTGGACCTGCTGAACAAGGTGCTTGTTGAAAACCCCGAGCATAGGGAGGCGCGTGAGGCGCGCCGTGAAATCCAGTCGCGCCGCTTCAAGCAGGTGATCTCGTCGCCGCAACTCCGGTCGCGCTTTACCTTGCCTATCAGTCTGGAGTTTCGCGATGCCGGACTGCGTCAGGTCTTTGATGCACTGGCCAAGGGCAGTGGACTCAATTTCATCTTCGACAAGGAGGTCAGGCCAGATATTCGTGTCAGCATTTCGATCAAGGATGTGCTGATCGAGAACGCCATCGCCTTGTTGCTCGATCCCAATCAACTTTCGGGCAAGGTGCTTAACGAGAACACCCTGCTGATCTATCCGACCACGGCAGGCAAGGTGCGCGAGTACCAGGATCTGGTGATCCGCAGTTTCTATCTTGAGAACGCGGATGTGAAACAGACCCAGAACATGATCAAGACCATGCTCAAGACCAAGGACACCTTCATCGACGAGAAGATCAACCTGCTGGTGATCCGGGACACGCCCGAGGTGATCCGGCTGGCAGAGAATCTGATTGCCATGCAGGACCACGCCGAGCCTGAAGTGGTGCTGGAGGTTGAGGTGATGGAAATTCTGCGCTCACGCCTGAGCGAACTGGGCTTGCGCTTTCCCGAAAAGTTTCAGTTCGATGCGGACGGCCTCTTCAAAGGTCAGTTTTCCGGAACACTCAACATCAAGAACGATGTAGGAACGACCAATCTGCTGTCCAATCCGCGCATCCGGGTGCGCAACCGCGAGAAGGCCAAGATCCTGATAGGCAACCGCATTCCGGTGATTTCTTCGGTGGTGACGCCGAGCTCGACCACGCCCGTGGTCACTGACACCATTCAGTACCTGGACGTTGGCCTGAAGCTGGAGATTGAGCCCAATATTCACCTCGATGGCGGCGTCACCATGAAGGTCAACCTGGAGGTCAGCACGCTCGGAGATTCGGTGACCAGTCGCAACGGGACCATTGCTTACCGGGTGGGTACGCGCAACGCCACCACCGTGCTGCAACTCAAGGACGGCGAGACGCAGACGCTGATGGGGCTGATCCAGAATGACGATATCGAAATGGCCAATCGCCTGCCCGGTTTGGGTGAAATTCCGGTGCTGGGTCGCTTGTTCTCCAACACCCGCAGTGATGGCCAGAAAACCGAAATTGTGTTGTCCATCACACCCCGGGTTGTGCGCAATGTGCCGCGACCCTCGCTGGAGGTGGCTGCGCTGTGGTCGGGTACGGAGGCGGTCTATCGTGCGGCCACGCCGCAGCTCAACCCCGTCAACGAAGCGACCAAGGCTCCCATCAAACAGGTGTTGCTGCCTGCGTCGCCGCTGCCGGCGAGTGCGGCGGCTGTCGTGACGCCGGCGCCGGTGGTGGATGCGCTCGAATTGACGTGGAAGGCCCCGGCCAGTGTGAAGCCGGGTGAACAGTTCACGGTGATTCTTGAGGGCACAAGCAAAGTCGGTCTGCTGGGTACGGACCTGCAGCTGCTGTTCGATCCGGCGGCGCTGACGGTTGTGAATGTGGCTGAGGGTGAGTGGCTCAAAAGTGACAATGCCCAGACCGCCTTCAATCAGCGTATTGACAAGGCGACCGGGCGTATTTACGCCACCACACGCAGAAGTGCGAGTAGCGGCGTAACGGGTAGCGGCGCCTTGCTGGCCGTGACTTTGCGCGCCAACGCCGTGTTGGGGGCGGCGCAGCTCCACCTGGCAACCGCCGTACCCGCTGTGGCGGGTGGCGGCCAGCTGAGTGTCAAGGGCGGCGCCATGTTGCAGGTACAGGTGGCGGCGACTTCAGGCAAGCTGCCATGAAACAGGCGCGCGGTTTCACTTTGGTCGAATTGATGATCACGGTGGCGATCGTGGGTGTACTCGTGTCGCTGGCGGTACCGGTCAAGGAGACGCTGGTCAAGCGCGAACAGGAGCGCGAATTGCGCGCTGCGCTGCGTGAAATCCGGGCCGGGCTGGACGCCTACAAACGCGCCGTGGACGAAGGCAAGGTGAAGGTCAATGTGGGTGACAGCGGTTACCCCAAGTCGCTCGACGATCTGGTCAGTGGCGTCGAGAACATCAGCTCGCCGGACCATAGAAAAATATATTTCCTGCGTCGGCTGCCGAGCGATCCGATGAATGCGGATGCCTCGCTGCCAGCGTCGCGCAGCTGGGGCAGGCGCAGTTACGCCAGTTCATCCGAAGAGCCGCGCGATGAGGCTGACGTGTTTGACGTCTATTCGATGGCGACTGGGCGCGGCATCAATGGCATCACGTACAGGAACTGGTGAAAGACCATGAACGCAGGCAGACGCAACTGGCGTACTTCGCTCGGTTTTACGCTCATTGAATTGCTGGTGGTGATGGCGATCATCGCGACCCTGGCCTCGATTGCTGCACCGCGCTATTTCAACAGCCTGGAGAAAACGCGCGAGGTGGCGCTGCACGCCAACCTGAAGGCGATGCGCGAGGCGATAGACCAGCACTACCAGGACAAGGGCGTTTGGCCAACGGCGCTCGAGGACCTGGTGAAAAGCAGATACCTGCGTGAAATTCCGATGGACCCGGTGACGCGCGAGTCCAATACCTGGCTTGTCGTCAAGGCGATGGGCAGTTCGGAATCCGGAATTCGGGATGTACGAAGCGGCGCTCAAGGCGTGCCCCGGGATGGCACACGTTATGAAGACTGGTAGCCTGGCGCACGACGCCGGCTTTGCCTACTACGGCCTGCTTCTTTCTGTCGTCGTCGCTGCGCTGGCAGCAACCGCGGGCTCGCACCTGCTGGGCAATGAACTGCGGCGTGAAAAGGAGGCGGAACTATTGGCCTGCGGTGATGAAATCCGACGTGCCATTGAAAGCTACCACGGCAAGAACAACGCCGGCAGCAGCCCTTTCCCGACCCGGCTTGAGTGGCTGCTGCGCGACCCACACCAGGCGACGATCCATCGCTATTTGCGCCGCATCTGTCCTGATCCGATGCAGCAGCGCGACCCGAATGATTCTGCAAAAACAGGTGGCTGGGCCTTGATTCTGGATGCCAATCGCCAGATTGTCGGCGTCCATTCCGAGTCCCTGCGAGAGCCACTGAAGCGCTCCGGATTTGCCCCGCTGTACGAGGTTTTTCGCGAGGCCCGTCACTATGCTGACTGGCGCTTCGTCGCCGCCGGTGGTCTGCCGGCGCAAGCCAATGCAAGCACGCCAACGGGGTCCTTGAATTTCATTCCGTCGCAGAGTCCGGCGC
>CAITZZ010000290.1 GCA_903897005.1 uncultured beta proteobacterium
AAGCACTTTTTACGTCACGACATCGGTCGGCAAACTGTTCCCCCAAGTACTTACGCCTTTGGCACGGGACTTCGAGCTCGGCTATCTTGGCGACACTTACGCCAGTTTCAAAGGCCAGGCCCCCGGCCTTCAGGAGCAGCGATTGCGAGCCATGCAAAGCGAGCTGTCTTCCGTGCTGCTAGAACCAAAAGGGATCACCGGCTTTCGGGCACCGAGCGAGGGCTACGACTCAGCGACTGAAACGCTGCTGCCAAAAATTGGCATCCGCTACCATGCCGCGGGTCCGCAAAGCAGCAGCGCACGGCTGCCCCTGCTGGTAAAGACCGAGGGGGTCAAGTCGACCGATTCACTGGTGGTACTGCCTCGAACTCAACGCAGCGACATCAACCTGTACCAGGAGAAATTGACCGCCGAGCAAACCACAAAAGCACTGATTGATGATTTTGATCTGGCTCTCGATACGGGCTCCCTGGGCTTGTTAAGTGTGCACAGCAGGAACTTTTCAACGGACAGTGTCATGGCGGCTGCGATGCCTGGGTTTCTGGCTCATTTGAAGGAGCGTCGAGCGCTGGTCTGGCTGGCCTCTGCCGGGCAGGTGGCAGACTGGTGGCGGGAGCGGGAACGTTTCAAACTTACACCAAGAATCACCGGCAAACGCATTGAATTCGATATCACCATCACCGGACAGCAACCCTTTAACGGTGCCACGGTGATCGTGACCACGCCGCAAAGAGGCGTTCAAACGACAGTTGACGGGGCAACAATTACCGTGGTCAAGCCAACGGTATCAAAAATCGATGACTACCGGGCGGCCCTTGTGTTTGAGTCGCTGGCGCCAGGGAATCACAGCTACTCGGTCACCTTTTCACCTAAGTAAACTCAGGTCCTGGTGAACTCCGAATCCCGCGGATGCACTCCATTTGATCAACCACCGCGCCAGCCGAACGATATCCTGACTGGCGCCGCAGGCGCTGTCGTACTCGAGTACGGGTTGCTCAAAGGCCAGCGCCTCTGCAGCTTCCTCTGCGCAGCGAACGGCCATTGGCACGAGACTGTGTCCATAGTCCGCCTGCAACGCAGCGCGAACTTGCACGCACAAATGACTTTGATCCGAAAATTGGTTGACCAACAATTTCAAGCCGTAAAAATCGTGGCGCGCGCGGGTGTACTCGTTGGCCAGACTGAAGAGTCGGGGAATCGTGGAGAACGATGCTGCGTCGGCCAGCACGACACCAAGGGCCAGATGCGCAGCAGACAAGGCTTGCTGAAGAAAAACGGAAGAACCCGGCGGTGTATCGAGAACGACAAAATCAGGCGCCTGCTTACCGAGCGCAGCAATTCGATCAAGAAGCCAGGCTGGATGTTGCTTTAGCACGGACTCAAATTCTTCCAGTTCGGTCTTCAGCGCGATGCCAAACGGGATGAACTTGACACCAAAGGGGCTCCTGAACATTGATGTCGGTGAGATACCGTCGCGCACAATACCTGCAATGTCGAGTGGGTCCATGGCCAGATGCAAGCGCAGTGCGTTTTGCACGTCCAGATCGATCAGCAGCACTCTCTTGCCCTCGCGAGCCAGGGCAATGGCGACGTTGGCCGCCAGCGTGGTCTTTCCGACCCCGCCTTTGCCGGAGATAAAGGCAATGACTTGCATCGAGGTCTATGGCATCAAGAAAGACGACAGCGCCACTATTGCGGATCAGAACGAAAACAAGGGGCCAAGACCATCAAACGCGTAGCGCAGATAGACGCCCCCGGTCTGCTGAGCAAAGTTGCGGCTGTTTTCAAAAGCCAGTCGACCGCCGACGATAAACCTCGGTGTCAAGGGGTACTCAAACGCGCCGTACAGGTTGTAGCCCAGCCCGGAGCCCGATTCAGCTTCGTAATACGCGGGATAGGTGGTCCCGGCCTTCAGGGTCCAGGCATTTTGGAAAACCGGATCGTTCGGGAAATAGGCCACCCGATCCTGCGAGAACTTCTGCACACTGAAGTCACCGCCCAGTTGATAGCTCAGCCCACCCCGACGCCCAGCCCATTCCCAGGGCATACCCAGACTCAAATACTGCTGCGGACTGAAATAACCTCCATGTCCAAGCGTGAAAAATCCGAGGTTGTCACGGTAGGCCATCGCCGTCAGATTCAGTCCCAGTTTCAATTTCGAGTTTGCGCTCTGATAGACGCGCCAATAGGCACCCACGCTGGCCTCGAATTGTGCATTGTCCTTGACCCCTTTTCCACTCAGCTGCGCAGCCCCCAGGTCGGCGTAGAAACCGCTCTGGTCGCCACCATAAGCGACTCCGAACTGGGCGCCGGTCTTGACCACGCCACCCCAAGCCTGCAGCGACCGTGGATCACGCATGCCCGCCGATGAAAGCACGCTGTCGGTGACGGCGCGTCGACTCAGCACGGCTTTGAGGGTGAGATCATCAAGGTGACTGGAAAAACCCAGCTCGCCGACCACATGGGTGACCAGGAATCCCAGCGGCGTGGTGCCAATGCGCATGGTCAGGTCATCGTCGCGATAGCCAATCGAAATTGCCATACCGCTCGCATCCTGATTTGCCACTGGATCAATGCCGCTCTGCAGTGGCCCCAAGGCAGCTGAACCGACCTTGGCAATATTGCCTGAATCGCTGCGGTTCAAGGCACCGACAGCCAGCATGATCGGAGTCAAACGCAGTGTGAAGGCCCCATTGGCGCTGGCCGGCATGGTGATTTCGACCGGAATTTCAAACTCGTCGAGGCGACCAAGTCCTGGTTCACCGGAGCGCACCCGAAAACGTGGATTAACGTCGATGGTGGTGGCCAACTTCAATCTGATGGCATTGATTTCATCGCTCAGTGTGGGCTCCGGCTGGGAACTCTGCCGCAACGGCCGCGTCGTCACCGACTGGCTCAATGGAGCAACCACCCTTGCCTCACGCAGGTCTGGAATCGGCAGCACTCCGGCATGCTGTGCAACTGTTGTCGGCGGCAAATTTGCGGGTGTTGCCGAAGCGGTCAACCTGGGGCGTTCCAGTGCTTGTGCTCGCTCAAAATACAAGAGGGCCTGATCCGCATTGCCGCGCTCCTTCTCAACCCGGGCGGCAGCGATCAAGGCTCGCCGATCATCGGGGCTCATTTCGAGTGCAACACTGGCGTGCAGCGCCGCGCTGTCGATCGCCTTGGCACCCAAGGCGACGCCGCTGGCAAACAATCGATGATCCAAATCATTGGGCTCACGTTCAATCGCCCGTTCTGCGGTAGCCAGCGCCTTGCGCGCATCGCCACTGGTGTTTTGAATACGCGCCAGCGCCATGATCAGGCGCGGTTCGTCTGAGCGCTCCAGTGCCGGACCAAGCACGCGCAGAGCCTCGTCGAGTCGACCGGCCTCCCGCAGGGAGTCAGTCTGACGCAGCGTGTAGGCCAGAATGATCTTGTTCAGGTCTTCCTGTTGCGAGTTCGTCAGACGGCGCGCTTCGCCCAGGCTGCGCAGCACGGGAGTAAGCTCGCCGTCCTGCCTGGTATCGAGCAGGACCCCGGCGTACTGAAGGCGCAGGTCCACATTCTCGGCAGGCGAGCGTTTGACAAGGTCGCGCATCAAGCGCAGGGCCTCGGCGGGTTGCCCCAGACGGGACCAACATCCGGCCACCTGTGCCAGCAGCGAAATGTCGCCGCCGGCCTGCGACTCGGCTTGCAGCGCCGCCGCCTGTGCTGCCTGCAAATTGCCCTGGGCAAACAGCTGCTGAGCCCGCTGGACCTGGAGGTTGACCGCGAGTCGCTGCAAGTCCTCGCTCATATTCTTGCTGCGGGCGGCCACCGGTATTCGTTCCATCATGCTCAATCCGTCAAGCCATTGCTTTTGTTCGGCGTGCAGCAAAGCGCGGGCATGCAGGGCTTCAACCAGTTTAGGATGGTTCACCAGCAGCTTGTCGAGCTCGGCTTCGGCTTTGCTCAAGTCACCCTGGCGCTGGTACTGACGCGCCAAAGCAAGTCGGGGCCAGGGATCGGTGGGATCAAGCAATTGAGCGGCTTCAAGCTTGGCCGCGGCCGCTGGGTAATCGGCCGCACGCTCGTCAGCTTCAGCCAGCTTCAGCAGGACGCCAGCCTTGAGTTGCTTGAGACCGTCCATCTTCGAGGCAGTGGCTTCATCCAGCCCCGAAATCATGGTCATGGCCTCCCCTTCTCGTGCCGTCTGCAGCAAGACCGTTATCAAGCCACGAAACGCACCCGGATCAGTGGCAGAGGTCTTGAGGGCGAGCCGGTACATGGTCTCGGCTTTGGCCATCTGGCGCTTTTCCAGCCACAAGTCACCCATCAACACCTGACCCAAGATCTGGCGCTCATCAAGTTTGTTGGCTTCAAGCAACTTGTCTTCCAGGTCCAACAGTTTGCCCGCCTGTCGCGCTGCCAACACTTGCTGCAGCAACGTCCAGTACTGTGCCGTATCGCGCGCCTGTTTCCAGCGTTCGGGGTGCCGGCGATCGTAGCGTATCGCCTGATCCAGTAAGCGAACCGCCTCACCGAATGCCTGCTGGCGTAAACGGACGGTCCCGAGTCCACCCAGAGCATCAACATCACGCGGCTTTTTGGCCAGGATGGATTGGAAACGCGCCGCAGCCCCTTCCATGTCGCCCTGCTCCAACAGTTTGAATCCGGCCTGACTTGGGCTGGTCCGCCCCGCTTTCCTGGTTTCAACCAAAGGGCGATCCAGCAGAGCCAAACGCTCCCGCACCGCCTGGTCATCAGGAAAGCGGGAAAGATAACTGGTAAACAGGGCCCGATCACCACGCCGCGCGTTGAGCCAGACCAGAGCCTGGCTCAGGCTCTTGCGCACTTCCTCGGGCTGCTCCGGCTGCTTCAAGGTCGAGAGCTGGCGGATGCCTTCACGCCGGGCTGACTCGCGATAGGTGAGGTGACGCGCCAGAGCAACAAGGTAACGTTGATTGCCAGGGTTGCTACGGGCCAATTCCGCCAGGCCGCGCCGCGCTTCTTCCCAACCTTCGGCCGTAGCACCCAGGGTTTGGTAATACTCCAGACCCAATTGCCCGGTTGGCTTGCTGGTACCCAGCGCGCTTCGATAGGTGCTTGTGGCGGCCGCGGCCTGTCCGGACTGCGCTTGTTTGCGCGCGATGCTGAGCGTGGGCGCATTTTTTCCAGCTTTCAACACGGTTTCAAGCTCGGCCAGACCGGTTGGCGCCGATGGCAACCGCGTGGCACGCTGGTACAACTCCTGCGCCTGGGCAAGGTGGCCGGCGCGCGCCTCAAGCAGGCCAAGGCGCACCAAACCCTCAGGATGGCTCGCATCGGCCCGCAGCAGTTTCTTCCAGGCATCGCTGGCAAGATCGTCCCGACCATTTTGTTGCCAATAGTGCGCCTGCGCCACCAATTGGCGGGTCGCAGCATCATCAGCAGACCAGGCGTCGGCCATGCCAAGACCCAACCCCAACAACAAACAGACCAGCTTCTTCATATGAATCATATTTTGCATGTCAAAGTCACTCCCCAGTCAAGTCGACCGTCCGGCGCGAACCGAAAGCGCTGGTCCATCCAGCCCAGCGAAAAAAGCCCCAGGGCCTGCTCGTAGTAAACCAGGGGAACGCCACCCATCGCAACAATTCTGAGTCGCTGCTGTCTGGCGCCAATTTTTGCACCCACGGCAACCAGGTAGGGCAGCAAGGCAGCAGAAAAGCCGCCGGGGCCGCTCCCCTCGGACTCTCCAGAATAAGCGTTCACACTGGCAGGAGGGACCAGCAGCCTTTCAACCAGCGTCTTCATCCCTTTCATGCGTGCCAGCAAACGATTGCGCATCGGGTCCTGCGTCGGCATCATGGCCGCCCACAGGTAGGCTCGAATCGCGTCATAGCTCCCCTGATAGCCCAACTCAGGATCGAGCACAAAGCCGCGTTCGGGCCGTAGGGCAACCCAGTCAGGGACCAGATAGTGAGGTGTAACTGACTCGATCATGCTGACCGTAGTTGCCACCAGTGCCCCCCACACGCCAGTCGGGACTTCGGTCGCCAATCCGCGCAAGACCGGCAAGGGCAGATAGCTTGGGTTGAGCTTCCAGCCACCCGATTTCAAAACAAATCCCTGCGGTCCCGGCAGCAGCACCGGGCCGACTCCGGCGACGTCCACGACCAGTTCCTTTTCAATGCGCGCCTGCATCAATTCGGCAGCTGCCCGCAGGCTGCTGTCACGCCAGCGCCGGGCTGCCTGAAAAAGCACATAGGCCAGCCAGAGGTCGGCGTCGCCCGCCGCATTGTTGTCGATGACGCCCCAGCTTCCATCGGTCCGCCTGCCCCACTTCCAGGCCATGAGGCGGGCCGACAGGTCGCCCTGCGCCAGATTCGCCCGCGTCCAGGTCAGCAATCGATCAAAGGTTGGCCTATCGTTGGCCACCAGCGCGAAAAACATGGCGTAAGCCTGGCTTTCTGAAGTGCTCTGAGCGTCCGCTGAAAAGTCGACAACACGTCCATCAGCCTGGACAAACTTGTCTCTGAAGATGATCCAGTCAGTCCAGCCATCGCAGTTTTCGGCACGTGCCATGCGGGGCGACGTCAACGCCACCGCCACGACCGACTCCAGGAAGTGTCGACGTGATCGCATCAAAACCAACGATTTCCCGGCACCCATGGGCGCCTCACGCTACTCAAGATGCCTCTTCATGCGTTTGGCTGCAACCTCACGCAAGGCACGGAAGGCGATCGTCGCCAACAGGATGCAAATCAGAACGCCGAGCAAACTGACCAGCACCGGATGGTTCGAAAAGGCCCAACGCAAATGGATGCTCATGGGCAATGAACCAAGATAGTAGGTTTCGCCGACTTTGGCGTACCGGTCACCCTTCTCATCAACGACCACAAAATCGCCCTGCACGCTCTTGACTCGATCCGGGTCCAGCAGAATATCGGCAATCTTCCCCAGGTCTACGGCTCTGTCTGCGTACAACAGGACAACACTGCGTCCAGACTGCAAGGGTGACTCAAATGCCATCAGGCTGGTCAAACTACCCCCCTGCAATTTCAAGCTGCCAGCGGGACGCGGTGTGACCTGAATGTCCTCCTCTTCCCAGCGAAAGATTGTGCGCCGGAATATGTCTGGCTCGCGAACGCGGTGTTCGCCGTCCACTTGGACCAAAGGCAAACGGTCAGCCCACTTGGTCATCAGATTCTGGTCCTTTGCCGAACCAATGACGATCAAATCACGTTGCGCCACCTTGTCCAATTCAGGCAGTGCTACCAGCGCATGACGCAAGGCGGGATAACCAGTAGCCTCGCCCATTCGCCCCATCAGCATCAAATAGGCTCCAATTTCCGGCGCCGCGGGTTGTTCCGGCATCACCACCGCAGTCTCCGAGAGATCTGCCATACGGGTGAACGGAAACCCGATATTTCTGAAGAAGGCCAAGTCCGGCAAGGCGCTGTAATGCGGAAAGCTGCTTAGATCGAAGGTCGACTCCGGGTCTATCGCACCGCGCAAGTTATCAGTCAGTGAGTCGCGACATTCACCCTCCTTGACCAGATCAAAATAGTACTGAAACTGCAGTTGGCTGCGACCGTCGACCCGATGCAGGGGGACAAAGACACTGTCTTCCCGGTAGCTCGGCACTTTGTCGAAGAAGGGCACTTTCAGCAGGTCCTTGCCCGCCGACTTCTTGTTCGACTCATCAAGTACCAGTGCATGAACGAACTCTCCATTGATGCCGATGTTGAGAGTCGATTTCTTGCTCAGCGGCAAGGCCGTAAAACGATATTTCAATTCAATCGGAACGCCTGGACTGCGCCACGTAAACAGGTCCGGAGCATTGCGAAAATTTACCGATATCAGGCCGGGGAAAAATCCCTGCACCTGAAGCTCTTCGGGTTGAGTCAATTCGGCGAACCGTACGGGCCGATCGGTCGGCACCCACGCCGGCGCATCGTACGGCTTGCGGGCTGGTGGTTCTACGTCCTGCGTGACCACGACGCGCTGTCCACTGAGCGTTCCGTTGCCAAGTACGATGGACCTGACGGCACGCATCAAATCCTGCTCGCCATCACCGGAAATCAGCAGCAACTTGGCGTTCGGGTTGTTCGGATGGGGTTCGATCGATACCGTCGCGGCGGTTGTACTGCTCAGGCCGCCCATTTTTTCACTGCCGTCGAGAAACACGACTGCATTCCCCTCTGGCAAAGCATTCAGAAAGGTTGGGAAGCGTGCGCCACGATAACTGGCAAGACTGCCAAACCAGGATGCCAGTACGCCAGCCGCCTTGAGTGTTCCGAAAGACGGTGCAGCAACAAAAACGAAGGGCAATTTGAGCGTGGCGTTGTCACGCTTTTCAAAAAATGGCAGCGGCAAATACTTGAGATCGTTTGTCAGTGCCAAGGGCGCCAGCGTCAACTCAAGCCGCCCGAGGTTGCTCAGTTCAAGCCATAGCGAACTGTGCAAGGGGTCTTCGCATTTGTAGGTGTAATGCCCGATCAGCCGGAACTGAAGCTTGTTGTAATCGGTGAAGAAGCGCGGATCGAGATCTATCTCACGCCGGTTGGGCATGCCCTTCTCACGAGGCAGCGGCACCACAGCAATCACTTCATCATTGAGCATCACCTTGAGATGACTTAACTCAGCGAGCAGAGCAGGCGAGTAGGAATAGTCAAACTTCAACTTCGCCGAGGCCACCACCTCATCGGAGCGAATCGAAAAAGGGAGCGCAATGGACCCATCAACGCCACGCAATCGGATCGGTGTTGAGGCACCCAACTGTTTGAAGCTATACGAGGCGATTCGCTGCCCGGATGCCTCCGGGGTGACCGCCTTGGGTGATTTGGCCTCGATCGGTGCGCTGATCAACACACCGAGTAAAACAAGCAGCGTCGTCGCTGAACTCAGCTTTGGAGACAGATAACGCAAGACTTTTGGCATGACATCAAATTTCATTTTTTCCATACTGGCAACCGCCTCTACGGCCGACTCAGGCCAATTCGCTTGACAAGACGAGCCAAGCCTTCGATACCGACACCAAGCACTTCCCGGATCCCTTGCAAAGGGCGATCGATGTCACGTTCAGGTAACCAGTCTTGCCACGCATCCGCCCGCGAAAAGGTCGCAGCAACGAGTGAACGATAGTCGTCAAGGTTCATATTTTCAAACCGTGCCCGCATCACCAGTCCCTGATTAAATACGATTGCGGCTGGAATGGCGAACTCCCTCTCACCCCGGAACAAGGATATCCTGACCACACTGCCCTGCTCGAGGGCCACTTCCGTCGGCAGTTTGACAGCCAGACCGCCTTCGGAAAAATCGTCCACTTCGCAGGCAACAGTGCGCCCATTGGGCAACCTGATCATTGCCGGCAAATCGATTTGAACCCGCCAGTGGCGCCTGATCTGTCGTGCCTCCAGCGCGACAGACAGGGTGGCTGCGAGAATCGTCAGGTTATAGGCGGTCCACATCAAATTGAACAAGACGGTGCCGAATTCATGGCTGTTCCACCAGAACAGGCGACCAAAGCCGACGAGGAGCCCTGCAATGTTCAATACCAGAATGACAATATAAGGCATTGAAGTCTTCCAGTCGAAATACTCTTGCTCAACCCGGCCACCCTTGCCTGTGACATTGAACTGGCCAAATTTCGGATTGATCATTGCCAGAGTGGTTGGCACCATGATGTACCAAGCCAACGCAGTTTCGTAGACTTCCGCCCAGAACGTATGGCGGTGCTTCCCCTGCATTCTGGAGTTGGCAATATTGGCGTGCGTCAGGTGGGGCAAGGCATAGACCGCAATCAAATCGGCCGACGCCTGAATGATGTGCGCTTCGAAGAACAGATAGGACAGGGGCGCCGTGAGAAAGATGATCCGCGGCAACCCGTAGAAGAAGTGCAGCATGGCGTTTAAATAGCATAAGCGCTGCGGCCAGCGCAGACCCCCGCCCAGCAGCGGATTGTCAAGTCTGAAAATCTGCGCCATGCCGCGTGCCCAGCGGATCCGCTGGCGCACATGCGCCGACAAACTCTCGGTGGCCAGTCCAGCCGCCTGGGTCACTCCCAAGTAGGCCGTGCTGTATCCCAATCGATGCAGTTTCAGTGCAGTGTGCGCATCCTCTGTCACCGTCTCGGTGGCCACACCGCCAACCTCCAGCAGCATGGTGCGCCGTAACACCGCGCAGGAACCACAGAAGAAGGTTGCGTTCCACAGGTCATTGCCATCCTGCACCAGTCCATAAAACAACTCACCTTCATTGGGCATAAGCCGGAACAATTGCAGATTGCGCTCAAAGGGGTCGGGTGACAAGAAATGGTGTGGCGTCTGCACCATGGCAAGTTCGCTGTCCTGCAGAAACAGGCCAACCGTGGCCTGCAAGAACGTTCGCGTAGGAATGTGATCACAATCGAAAATCGCAATCAATTCTCCGTCCGTATGCGGCAATGCCGAATTGATATTTCCTGCTTTGGCATGCAGGTTGTTGGAACGCGTCAAATAGTTCACTTTCAGCGAGGCAGCAAACTCCCGAAACTCCTCGCGTCGCCCATCATCAAGAAGGTAGACCTTGATCTTGTCTCGCGGCCAGTCCATGGCGAGTGCCGCAATCACCGTAGGCATAACAACAGAGAGTGGTTCGTTGTAGGTCGGAATAAAGACATCTACCGTCGGCCACTTGGACAAGTCCTGTGGCATCGGCACGGGCTTGCGCTTCAACGGCCAGGCTGTCTGGAAAAAGCCGACAATCAAAATGATCCAGGCATACAACTCGGCCGCCAACAAGCCCAAGCCCAGCATCAGGTCAACACTCTGTTCGATTTGCAAACTGGTAACGCAGCGCCAATACAAGTAACGCGTCGATGCCAGCACGGAAAGACTGACAAGCACCAGGGTCACCAACGTTCCAACGTAGCGACGCATGTACAGGGCGACTGAAACCAAGACCAGAGAAAACACAAGTTGCTCGTTGCGCGAAAACGGAATAGTGATCAGCACACCGAACAGGACCAGACAGACAACGGTAAACGCCCCCAACACACCCGGTGTCGACCACGCCGACCAATTCACCAGTCGATTGCCTGATTCATTGACAAGGCCATACAAATAGCGCGGATTGAGCAAAGAACGCGCCCCAAAGCTCCAGTGCTTTCGCCAGCGGGTCAAGATGGAGCGTGCACTCATCGATCGGCCTGACCGATCAGGTATGCGGCAAGTCGCTGAAAATCGTGCGTCGCCTGACAGCGCGGATCGTAGAACAACACCGGTTGCAAAAACGCCAAAGCCTCACAGACCGCTTCATCCCGGTGAATTCCCACTGGCAACAAACGTTTGCCAAGACGTTGCTGCAGCACTTCCCCGATGTCACGGTTCAGACGCACCGATTCATCTGTCTGGTTCAACAGGTAAACGCTTTCTACTCCCGGACGCTGCACCGCAATCTGATCAATCCAGGTTTCCATCGCAACAATGGTCGAGTACGACGCCGCATCCGCAAGCAACACAATCAGGATCAGATCGGCACAGGCAAAGCCTTGATTCAGGTACACGGAGGGCCCGGGCGGCATGTCAATCAACACCAGATCATCGTCCCCAAGGCCGGTCTGTGCCAACTGGCGTTCCAACCAATCGGGCTCTTCCACCAACAGGTCTTCAAATGCCTCGCGTTCGGATTCACTGACAAGCCCATAGGGAATGCAAGCCACCCCGAACGGGCTGTCTACCATCGCAGACTGCCAACTCCTGCGTCGCAAAGCCTGCTTGCAAATGCTCTGACCTTCCAATGCCTCAATACCCAGGTGTAAACGCAAGGCGTTTTGTGGATCAAGATCGATTGTCGAGACCCGACCGGCACCAAGCTCTGCTGCCATGGCAACGGCCAGATTGGCGGTCACAGAAGTTTTTCCGACCCCGCCTTTCATTGACGCAACAACGATAACGCTCATACTGTTCCTAGCAGTTCAGCTGATATGGGTGAAGAAACACTATTTTGCCTTTTGACCTGGGCTTGCAACGCGCTCGATTCGCCTGAAAACCCGGCTCAATGCGCTGTCCGTGCCGTGGCCGGGACGCTCACTCGGTTCCTGTTCAAGCCATCCCTGTTTTTGACGCTTCGAGAGCGCCGGTATCGTGAAGCGCGCGTCAATCGCCATGGATTTCACCAATGGCCATCGGCTCTCAGCATGACTGGCCTCTGCTTCCCGGTTAAATTCCCGAAAGCCGTCGACGTCACGCCAGAAGGGCTTGAATAGCGCGCCTACATCATCAAACCGTTTGGGCACCCTCAAGTCCCCCCCACATACGGATTGCTCTTGCGCTCCCGCCCAAACGTGCTCTCCGGTCCATGGCCCGGAATAAAAACGGTCGAATCACCCATGGGCCAAAGGCGCTCGACGATGCTGGCAAGCAGCGTCTCGTGGTCGCCCTGCGGCAGATCGGTGCGACCGATGGATCCGGCAAACAGCACATCACCCACAAAAGCCCGGTTCGCCTCGGCACTATAAAAGACCACATGGCCGGGCGTATGACCGGGACAATGCCGCACCTCCAGCGTGCTCTTGCCCAAAGTAAGCCTGTCGTGGTCCATCAGCCAGCGCGTCGGCGCGAAGGTCATTGCCTGGGCAAAGCCGAACATTTTGCTCTGTGCCGGCAAACCGTCGATCCAGAATTGATCGGCTTGATGCGGGCCGATGATGGGTAGTTTCAACTGCGCCGCCAGTTCACCGGCGCCTCCGGCATGATCGATGTGGGCGTGGGTCAACCAGATCTGGCTCAGCGCCAGTTGCCGCTGCTTCACAGCGGCCAGCAGCAAGTCGAGATCGCCACCCGGATCAATGAGGGCCGCCTGCAAGGTCTGGTCACACCAGACAAGAGAGCAATTTTGCTGAAAATTGGTGACAGGAATGGTTTGGTAGCGTAGCATTTGAATCACATTCTAGGGCTCAATCCGGTCTCTTGTGCGCCTGCGCCGCCCTGCTCGATGCGTTCCACCAACAGATCGACAAAGTTGCCCTCGCCAAGGTCGATGCGGACACGCACCGGCAGGTACTGCAAGCTTGGCGCAAACCACAATTCAGCAGTGATTACACCGGCCGGGTTGGCAATGGGTCGAGGGCGTAAATGAAATGCCGGCACCGCACCTAGTTCTGGCGTTTGCAGCACCTCTTCCTCGACCACGTCGTAGGTCCAAAGGGACATGCCCTGCGGTCGGGCCAGCCACAGACTGACCTGCCGCCCCACCCTGAGTTCCTCACGGCCCGTTGAAAACCGGTGACTGAGTTCGACAAACTGGCTGGCAGTGTCCTGCAGCGCGGGCGGCTGCGGCAATTGAACGCCATTGTCGAACCAGACCAAGGCACCATCAAACACCAGTCGCCGCAAGCCCCAGGGGAACTGTTCCTGGTAAATCCGTGGCAACAGCGCATCGGCGTCAACCTCACCCTGGCTGGTCAAGGAAACCTGCAGCAGTGCGAGGCTCAGGTCAACACGAACCTGATAACGACTCAATTCGCGCTGCCACTGCACGCGGGCACTGCCATGCAGATTGCCGCGGTAGTACCCACCCAGGCGGTAAGACAGCCGGGTGTCGGCGGGCCAGCCATCACCAGTGACCCCCTTTGCGTCAGGAGCCACGGCGCCTGGGTCAACACGCGGCAGTTCGTCCCGCTCGGCTGGCTTCGCATCCTGCGCCTCTACAGGCGTCTGCTCAGGTGCGACGACCGGCTGCGTTTCAGCAGCGGCTGGCGGCAACGCCGGCACTGCACCAACATGGGGCTCAGGCCTCGCCAACGTTTTGTGCCGTGGCGGCGCCGAAAGCGTGGGCGTGATCATCCGGGTAAACATGGGGTCTGCCATCAGCGCCATGCGCTCGCCCGGTGGCAACTGGCCCTGCAACCAGTGCAGCCCCAGCAGATGTGCGCAAAGCACAGTCAGCAGCATCAAGCAGAGCCAGAGCGGTCGCGACGGCGCACGATTCACGTCCGCTGCCCTGAATAGAGATAGACCAAGGAGGCTCCGGTTGCTAAGATCACAGCCCCGATCTTATGCAATCGCAGCAAGGCATCCCATGATCATCTCGCTGATAAACCATTCCAGGCTCATCACGGACGAACAGGTCCAAGAGGTCATTCGGGCCATCAATCGCCAGTTGAAGGAAGACTTTGAGCCCTACTGGAGTTTTTCTGCAACGCTGCGCCTGGAGGGACCGATCGGCCAGCGCCCCAGCCTCAGCAAGTTTGGTGACATGCGCGGTGACGCGGTCCTGTACCTTGTCGACGGCGTCAATTCGCTGGGCGCGACCGGCTGGCACCTGGCCAACTACGGGGACATTCCCTACGGCATTGTGTTCCTGGGCTTGTGCGCAAAAGTGAAGGAAGCCTGGTCGATCACGCTTTCGCACGAGGCACTTGAACTGGTCGGTGACCCGATGTGCAATCTGCTGGTGCAGGGCAATGATCCGCTGGACCGACGCCGCCGTGTTTTCCACCTGTTTGAAATGTGCGATGCCGTGCAGGCCGAGAGTTACAGCACAGCAGGCGTTGCGCTTTCCAACTTTGTGCTACCGAGCTACTTCAGCCTGGGCGAGCAGCCCGGGCGGCGCAATGACTTTCTGGGGCGCTGCTACAAGGGCAAGACGCTGGAGTCGTTTGGCATGAATCCGGGCGGCTACCTCAACATTTTTGACCCCAAGACCGGTAACTGGGAGCAACCCGTTTACGAGGACGACAAGGAAGCCCAGCGACGCAGGAAATTGAAAAGTCAGGTCAAAGCGGGCCGCGGTTATCGGCGCTCTCACCCCGAGCCGCAATAGCGCCACTGCGGCCCCGCCACCATGGAGCTCGAACAGCAACAGTTGGCCACCGCCATCACGGCACTGGAAGCGCAGCGCGAGTTGCTTGGCGGCGCCGTGGTTGACACCGCACTGGCGCCCTTGCGCGAGCGGCTGGCCAAACTAACCGGGCAAACTGACGAGATGCGCGCTGAAAGCCAGCAGACGCTCAAGCAGGTCAGCGTTCTCTTTGCCGATGTGGTCGGCTCAACCACCCTGAGCCAGCAGCTCGACCCTGAAGAAGTGCACATCGTGATGGACCAAGCGCTGGCGCGCTGCACAGCGATTGTCCAGAGGCACGCTGGCAAGGTGCTGAAGTATGCTGGCGACAGCCTGCTGGCCGTGTTCGGTGGCGACGAAGTTCAGGAAGACGACGCCGAACGCGCAGTGCAGACCGGTCTGGACCTGCTGGAAGAAGGCCGCCGCCAGGGCGAGCTTGTGCTGCAGCGTTACCACCACGAGGGCTTCAATCTGCGCGTGGGCATCCACACCGGACCCGTGTTGCTCGGCGGCGGCCTCGATGCCGAGAACAACATCCGCGGTTTCACCGTCAACGTGGCGGCGCGCATGGAGCAGACTGCGCCCGCTGGTGGCCTGCGCATCAGCCACGACTGCTACCACCAGGTGCGCGGTGTATTTGACGTGGTGCCGCAGGAGCCGCTGCTTGTCAAAGGTGTGGCCGCTCCGATAGTGACTTATCTGGTACTGCGCCGCAAACCGCGCGCTTTTCGCGTCAGCACGCGGGGCATCGAGGGAGTGGAGACCCGGATGGTGGGGCGCGACGCCGAACTGGATCGGTTGCAGGAGGCCTTCAAATGCATGTACAGCCAGCGCAGACTGAGCGTAGTGACCGTGCTGGCCGATGCGGGAGTCGGCAAGAGCCGGCTGCTGTTCGAGTTCGAGAACTGGGCCGAGGCGCGCTCTGAAATTTTCTATTTCTTTCAGGGTCGCTCGCATCCGCTGACGCAGAGTCAGCCCTATGGCTTGTTGCGGGACATCGTGGCCTGGCGTTTGCAGATTGCCGACAGCGACAGCATGGAAGTCGCCAAGATGAAAGTCGAACAAGGCTTGGTGCCGCTGTTCCTGGCGGAAGATGGCGAAGACCTGGCGCTTGCGCACGCCCATCTGCTTGGCCACTTGATCGGGCTTGACTTTACACAGAGCCCGCACATTCGGGGCATCCTGGAGGATGGCAAGCAGATCCGCAATCGTGGTTTTCATGCGGCGGCGCAGATGTTCCGCCGCTTCGCATTCCAGAACGACGCTCCGATCCTGCTGCTGCTCGACGATCTGAATTGGGCTGATGACGGCTCACTGGACTTCCTGAGCTATCTGGTGCAGGTCAACCGCGATGTACCGACACTGATCGTGGCGATGGCGCGGCCCACACTGTTGGAGCGGCGAGCCGATTGGCCCGGCATGGTCCATTCGCCGCGCATGCTGCTCGAACCGCTGGACAAGGGTGCCAGCCGGCAACTGCTCAATGAATTGCTGAAGAAG
>CAITZZ010000291.1 GCA_903897005.1 uncultured beta proteobacterium
CGACGATGACGGCGTCCACTTCGCCGTGGCTCATCAGATGGCCAGCCATGTTGTCGGTGATCAGCGTCACCGGAATATTCTCCTGCACCATCTCCCAGGCGGTAAGCCGCGCGCCTTGCAGAAAGGGCCGTGTTTCGTCGGCAATCACCGAAATGCGCTTGCCGCTCTCGACGGCCGAACGGATGACACCCAGCGCCGTGCCATGACCGGCCGTCGCCAGCGCGCCGGCATTGCAGTGCGTCAGCACGCGGTCACCATCCTTCAGCAGCGCCGCTCCAAACGAGCCCATGGCGCGGTTGATGCGGACGTCTTCGGCGCTGATTTCGTGCGCTTCCCCTAGCAGGATGTCGGCCATCTCGGCGACGCTGCGCTGCTGACTGGCCTGCCAGACGCGGCGCATGCGCGAGAGCGCCCAGAACAGGTTGACCGCCGTGGGACGGCTCTCGGCCAGCACGGTGAATGCCTTTTCCAGACCGGCGTCAAAGTCCATCCGACTCATCTGGCGTAGCACAAGGGCCTGCAGTGCCACGCCGTAGGCAGCGGCACAACCGATGGCCGGCGCACCGCGCACCACCATGGTCCGTATGCCCTGCGCCACTTCATCCGCGTTGCCATAACGCAGGTACTCAAAGCGTGCCGGCAGCACCCGCTGGTCAATCATTTCAAGCGCGGCCTCGCGCCAGCGTAGCGTCTCGACCTTGCGGCGTTCATCGACTTGCTGGTTCATCGTTCCTCAGGCGCTGGCGCCCGGTCCATAGCTTTTGAATTTTTCCATCACGTCCTGCATCTGCCGGCTTGACAGAATGTGGGGCTCACCGAGTTGCAGCGCCGTCCAGTACTGCTGGGCGAGCGACTCCACTTCCTGAGTCAGTGCCAGCGCCGCCTTCAGATCGGCGCCCAGCGCAATCATGCCGTGGTTACCGAGCAGGCAGGCCTTGCGTTCGCGCAGCGCCTGCAAGGCCAGGTCCGAGAGTTCCTGCGTGCCAAACAGGGCGTAGGGCGCGCAGCGTAGGGTGTCGCCACCCGCCGCGGCAATCATGTAGTGAAAGGCCGGAATATCCCGCTGCAGACAGGCCAGGGATGTGGCGTAGCGTGAGTGCGTGTGCACCACAGCGCCTGTTTCGGCGCGCGCAGCCAGAATGTCCCGGTGAAAACGCCATTCGCTCGAGGGCTTGCCGGCGCCCAGAACCGTGCCGGAAAAATCCATCTCGACCATCATCTGCGGCAGCAGTTCTTCGGCTGGGATGCCGGATGGTGTCACAAGAAAGGATTGCGGCAGGCGCACGCCGATATTGCCGCTGCTGCCCCGATTCAAACCGAGTGCGCTTAGGCGCTGGGCGCCGACCACCATCGCGCTGCGAATCATCTCCTCAGAGTCCGGCACACGGGCGGCGGGATGCGTCATCCGTTCCCCAGCACACGCCCTGCCACAGCGTCCAGGCGCTGCAGCATCGCCGGATCGCGTGCATCGGGTGCCGTGATGAGCGCGTACTGCAGCGCGCTGCGGCAGGAGCACGCACACGCCGTGGCATCGCTGTGCAGGCGCGGTGCCACCGTTTTCACCAGGCTGCGCGCCTTGTCGGCATTGGCCAGCAGCACCTTGACGATGGCCTCGACCGTGACGGCATCGTGCCCGGGGTGCCAGCAATCAAAATCGGTCACCATGGCCACGGTGGCGTAACAGATCTCGGCCTCGCGCGCCAGCTTGGCCTCAGGCATATTGGTCATGCCGATAACGTCGCAGTTCCAGCTGCGGTACAGCTCGGACTCGGCCAGACTCGAAAACTGCGGACCCTCCATCACCAGGTAGGTACCACCACGAACCGCTTTGATACCGGCCAGCTGGGCGGCCGCCTCCACGTGATCACCCAGGCGACGACACACCGGATGCGCCATCGAGACGTGGGCCACCAGTCCTGTGCCAAAGAAACTCTTTTCCCTGGCAAAGGTGCGGTCGATGAACTGATCCACGATGACAAAGGTGCCGGGCGGCAGGTCCTCGCGCAACGAACCGACCGCGCTGACCGAGACCAGATCCGTCACGCCGCAGCGCTTCATGACGTCGATATTGGCTCGGTAGTTGATTTCCGACGGCGGCACGCGGTGGCCGCGCCCGTGGCGTGGCAGAAATACCATCGGCTGCCCGTCCAGATCGCCAAACAGCAATTCGTCGGAAGCTTCGCCAAAAGGCGAATCGACCCGCTGCCAGCGCTTGTTCGTCAGGCCTTCTATGTCGTAAACACCACTGCCGCCAATGACGCCAAAGACCGGCGCGCCCTTGCTGTTTGCCATGGTCAGGTCTTGTCCCGCAATTCCCGGCGCAGGATCTTGCCGACCGGTGTCTTGGGCAACTCGCTGCGGAACTCAATGACCTTGGGCTGCTTGTAGCCGGTGAGGTTTTCCTTGCAGTAGGCACGGATCTGGGCCTCTGTCAGTTCCGGGTCCTTCCTGACGATGACCAGCTTGACGCCCTCACCTGTCTTGTCATCCTTGACGCCGACGCAGGCGCACTCCAGCACGCCAGGGCACTGGCCGACCACGTCTTCGAGCTCGGTCGGAAAAACGTTGAAGCCGCTGACCAGAATCATGTCCTTCTTGCGATCAACGATCTTGAAATAGCCGCGTTCATCGACCACGCCGATGTCGCCGGATTTGAAGAAGCCATCGGCCGTCATGACCTTCGCGGTCTCATCCGGGCGCTGCCAGTAGCCTGCCATCACCTGCGGACCCTTGATGGCGATTTCGCCGGACTCGCCCGGCCCGACCTCTTTGCCGTCGTCGTCGAGCAGCTTCAGGTAGGTGCTGGGAAGCGGCACGCCGATGGTGCCTGTGTATTCCTTGGCTGTCACCGGGTTACAACTGGCCGATGGCGAGGTCTCGGACAGGCCATAGCCTTCGCAGATCGGACAGCCGGTCTTCTCGACCCAGATCTTGGCCACCGAACTTTGCACCGCCGTGCCACCACCGACCGAGACCTTCAGATGGCTCCAGTCCACCGTGTTGAAATCGGGATGGTTCGCCAGGCCATTGAACAGGGTGTTGACGGCGGGGAAGCTGTGAATGACGTGTTTGGAGAGTTCCTTCAGAACGGCGGGCAGATCACGCGGATTGGGAATCAGGATCAGCTTGCCGCCGGTGCGCATGGACAGCATCATGCCGACGGTAAAAGCGAAGATGTGGTACAGCGGCAAGGCACAGACGCCGGTCGGCTGCTCGTTGGGCGGCACCAGTTTCATGACCGGCTGGTTCCAGGCTTCGGACTGCAGCACGTTGGCGATCACATTGCGATGCAGGAGCACCGCCCCTTTGGAGACACCGGTGGTGCCCCCGGTGTACTGCAGCACGGCGACATCATCAGGCTTGATCTGGACCGCCTTGAGGCTTCCGCTGCTGCCCTTGGCCACCGCCGCGTTAAAACGTACCGCGCCAGGCAGACTGTAGGCGGGCACCATTTTCTTGACGTTGCGCACCACGTAGTTGACCAGCGCGCCCTTCAAGAGGCCAAGCTGGTCGCCCATGGCGCACAGGATCACGTGTTTGACCGGTGTTGCGGCAATGCATTTTTCCAGCGTGGCAGCAAAATTTTCGATGATGACAATCGCCTTCGAACCGGAGTCCTTGAGTTGGTGCTCCAACTCGCGCGGTGTGTACAGCGGATTGACATTGACCACCACGAAACCGGCGCGCAGAATCGCGGCCACGGCCACCGGGTACTGCGGCACATTGGGCATCATGATCGCGACCCGGTCGCCCTTGACCAGACCCAGGCTCTGCAGGTAAACGGCAAGCGCCTGGCTCAGGCTGTCAGTCTGGCCATAGCTCACGTCCTTGCCCATGAAGCTGTAGGCCGTTTTACTGGCGTACTTCTTGAAACTCTCCTCCATCAGGGCGACCAGCGACGGATACTGGGAGGTATCCAGGTCTGCGGGAACTCCGGGCGGATAACTCTTGAGCCAAATGCGATCTGACATGCTTGCCTCCAAATAAAAAAAGCCCGTCGCCTCATCGGCGACGGGCTTCCCTACAGATTATCAGGCTTTCAGGACAGCCAGTACTTCATCGAGCATCTTTTTGGCATCGCCGAACAACATGCGGTTGTTCTCTTTGTAGAACAGTGGGTTGTCAACGCCAGCGTAACCGGAGGCCATGGACCGCTTCATGACGATGGAGGTCTTGGCTTTCCAGACTTCGAGCACCGGCATGCCGGCAATCGGGCTGCTTGGGTCGTCCTGCGCACCCGGATTGACGATGTCGTTGGCGCCGATCACCATCACCACATCGGTTTTGGGGAAGTCGTCGTTCAACTCGTCCATTTCAAACACGATGTCGTAGGGCACCTTGGCCTCGGCCAGCAGCACGTTCATGTGGCCTGGCATGCGCCCGGCCACCGGGTGAATACCAAAACGGATGTTGACGCCCTTTGCGCGCAGGAACTTGGTGATCTCGTAGACCGTGTGCTGTGCCTGCGCCACGGCCATGCCGTAACCCGGGACGATGATGACGCTCTTGGCTTCACGCAGCAACTCAGCGGTCTCGGTAGCGCTGACCGGGGTCACCTCGCCCGCCGGTTGCGAAGGATCACCAGCCGGCTTGGGCGCTGCACTAGCGGTGCCGAAACCACCCGCGATCACGCTGATAAAGCTGCGTGCCATCGCCTTGCACATGATGTAGGACAGAATGGCGCCGCTCGAACCCACCAAGGCACCCGTTACGATCAACAGGTCGTTCGACAGCATGAAGCCGGTGGCCGCTGCGGCCCATCCGGAATAGCTGTTGAGCATGGAGACCACCACCGGCATGTCGGCGCCACCAATGGCCATCACCATGTGGATACCAAACAGCAAGGCAATCACGGTCATCACCACCAGCGGCATGATGCCGTCCTGAATGCTGTGGGCGTTCATGAACTCGCGACCGAAATAAATCACCACCAGCAGGCCGACCAGGTTCAACCAGTGCCGACCCGGCAGCAGCAGCGGGTTACCACCGATGCGGCCTGACAGTTTTCCAAAGGCGATGACGGAGCCCGAGAACGTGACCGCACCAATCAGAATGCCGATGTAGATCTCCATCTCATGAATGGATTTGGCGGCACCGACGAAACCCTTGGAGGCCTCGGGGTCGATGAAGGTCGAGATGCCCACCAGCATGGCGGCCAGACCGACCATGCTGTGCATCAAGGCCACCAGTTCGGGCATCTGCGTCATTTGCACGGTACGTGCTGCGTACAAACCGATGGAGCCGCCGACCAGCATGGCAGCGATGATCCAGGGAATGCCGGCCCAGGTGACCTGCGGACCAAAGATGGTTGCCAGCACGGCCAGCGCCATGCCGATCATGCCGTAGAGGTTGCCGCGCAAGGCGGTTTCCTGGTTCGACAAACCACCCAGGCTCAGGATGAAAAGAATCGTAGCCCCAATGTAGGAGACGGTTGCCAGTTCTGTAGTAAACATGAATTGCCTCCCTTATTTGCGGAACATGGCCAGCATGCGCTGGGTGACGGCGAATCCGCCGAACATATTGATGGCGGTGAGCACGATGCCCGCTGCCGCTACCCAACTTATCCAGTCATTGGGTCGTCCAACGGCTCCAGCCAGTGGTGAAATCTGCACCAGGGCGCCGATGGCGATGATGCTGGAAATGGCGTTGGTCACGCTCATCAGCGGTGTGTGCAGGGCCGGCTTGACGTTCCAGACCACCATGTAGCCAACGAAGCAGGCCAGCACAAAGACCGTGAAGTGCGACAAGAATGCCGGTGGTGCGCTGCTGCCGACGAGCCAGAACAGTGCTGCTGCAACGCCGAACACGATGGCCAGCTTGCTGCCGGCCATGGGTTCGCCGCCACCACCGCCGTGACCATGCCCGCCCTTCTTGGCGGCAGGCGCGGCAGCAGGTTTGGCTGGCGCTGTAGCGGCAGCCGGCAGTTTGGGTGCTGGCGCCGGCCAGGTGATGGTGCCTTCCTTGGTCACGGTCAGGCCGCGGATGGCGTCGTCTTCCATGTTGACGTTGACGATGCCGTCCTTGGTCTTGCACAGTTCTTCGGCAAGGCGCCACAGGTTGCTGCCATACAGTGTGGAGGACTGCTTGGCCAGGCGCGAGGCCAGATCGGTGTAGCCGACGATGGTCACGTCGTGTCTCACCACGGCCTCACCCGGAACGGTCAGTTCGCAGTTGCCGCCGCGCTCCGCTGCCATGTCAACAATGACACTGCCGGGCTTCATGCTCTTGACCATCTCGGCGGTGATCAGCTTGGGCGCGGGCTTGCCAGGGATCAGCGCGGTGGTGATGATGATGTCCACCTCGCGCGCCTGCTTGGCGTACATGTCGCGCTGGGCCTGCTGGAAGCCCTCGCTCATGACCTTGGCGTAACCGCCGCCGCCAGAGCCTTCTTCCTCGTAATCGACCTTGACGAATTCGCCACCCAGCGAGACCACCTGATCGGCGACTTCGGCACGGGTGTCGTTGGCACGCACGATGGCGCCCAGACCGGCTGCAGTGCCGATGGCCGCCAGGCCAGCGACACCGGCGCCGGCGATAAATACCTTGGCAGGCTGAACCTTGCCCGCGGCCGTAATCTGGCCGTTGAAGAAGCGGCCAAAAGCGTTGGCAGCCTCAATCACAGCACGGTAGCCGGCAACACCGGCCTGGGAAGTCAGTGCGTCCATCTTCTGGGCGCGGCTCAGCATACGCGGCAGCGCATCGATGGCCAGCACGGTCGCCTTCTTGGCGGTGAGTTGCTGCATCAATTCCGGGTTTTGTCCGGGCCAGATGAAGCCAATCAGGATGCCGCCTTCGCGCATCATGTCAACTTCGGCAGCGGTCGGAACGCAGACCTTGAAAACGATGTCTGAAGTGGCCCAGAGCGCGGCCGCAGTGTCGACGATCTGAGCACCGGCGGCGCGATAGGCATCGTCAGAACAGTTCGCCGCATCGCCGGCACCGGTCTCGACCGAGACGGCGAAGCCGAGCTTGATCAGCTTTTCGACCACTTCGGGGACGGTAGCGACACGTTTCTCACCAGGGAATATTTCGCGAGGTACGCCGATGCGCTGTCCTGCTTTTGTCTCGGGGGCAACGGCGGCCGGGGTGGTTCCCGACGTCGTCCCATTAGGTACGCCAGTTTGCATGAAGCAACTCCTCAACTTGAATTTTGCACAGTAGTGCTGCACCTCCCCGGGCGCTTGACCCAGGGAAACACTGCGACGCGAAGCTTAACTGAATTTGTCACCCTTGCGACCAGGGTGATGCATGACGTGGATCAATGAAACGGCAATCTCTAGTCCGCCTTGATCTGGGCTCGCTGCACGATGTCTTTCCAGATCTTCTGCTCACGACCAATGAAGGCGGCAAAATCCGCCGAAGGCCCGCCGCCGCCCACCGCGTTGTCATTGGCAAAGCGTTCCGTGACCGCGCTCGACTTGAGTGCCTTGAGCGACTCCTCCTGAATGCGCTTGACGATGTCCGGCGGTGTGCCAGCCGGTACCAGGATGCCATACCACTGCGAGGTCTCAAAGTCCTTGTAGCCCATCTCGGCCACCGTCGGCACGTCAGGCAGATGCGAGATGCGCTGCTGCGTGCCAACCGCGATGGCGCGCAGCTTGCCGCTCTTGATGTGGGCCGACAGCGCGGGTAAACCGGCCGATGAGGCCTGCGTGCGTCCCGACAACAAGTCGGTCAGTTGCGGCCCCGTGCCACGGTAGGGGATGTGGGTGATGAACATGCCGGTGACCAGTTTCAGGTACTCCATCGCCAGATGGCCAGCGCTGGCATTGCCGGCCGAGCCGTAATTGAGCTGGCCCGGGTTCTTTTTGACGTAGGCCACAAACTCCTTGAAGTTCCTGGCCGGCACATCGGCATGCACCACAAACACATTGGGCACCTTGGCCAGCAGTGTCACCGGGATGAAGTCCTTGTCGACATCATAGGGTTGGCTCTTGAGCATGTAAGGATTCACCGCCAGTGTCCCCACATGGCCCAGAATCAGGGTGTGACCGTCCGGTGCCGCCTTGGCCACGTCCTGCATGGCCACCACACCGGCGCCACCTGGCTTGTTTTCAACAAAGACGTTGTGGCTGAGTTGCTTGCTCATTTCGGCGGCGACCGAGCGCGCCACAATTTCGGAAGTGCCGCCAGGGGCAAAGGGCACGACAAAGCGGATCGGCTTGGACGGCCAGGCAGCTTGCGCATGCAACGGGGACACGGCCGAACCCAGGGCAGCGGCGCCGGCGGCGAGCAGCAGTTGGCGGCGATCAGGTGAAGTCAGGGAATTCATATTGTCATCTCCGGAAAAGGTAAACATTGTCATGCCGGACTTGATCCGGCATCCATGGATTGCGGGTCACGCCCGCAATGACGATTGCTGCATCCATCAAGGGTACTGCATCAGAACTGGTAGCGGCGCAAACCGCCGTCCACCGCAATCACGGTTCCGGTGATGTAACTGGCCAGGGGCGAGGCCAGAAAGCACACCAGATGGGCGAGTTCTTCGGGCTCGCCGTAGCGGCCCACCGGGATCTCATTATCGGACTGCCATTGGCGGTACTCCGGCGTGTAGTTGCGCAGTATCTGCTCCGACAGTATGCGCCCGGGCGGAACGCTGTTGACCGTGACCCCATGCTTGCCGACCATGCGGCTCAGACCCTTGGCCCAGCTGTGGATGCCGGCCTTGGCACAAAAAGCACCGTTCACGTGTTCCGGTTCGCTCTTTCCCGTGATGTTGATGATGCGCCCCCATTTGCGCTCCATCATCTGGTCCAGCAGGGCATCGGCCACCTGGCGTGGCCGGTGAAAGTTCAGCGTGATGGCCTCCTGCCAGCGCTCCTCGCTGACATGCAGATCGGCAAAACTGCGCGAGCCGCCCGCGTTGTTGATCAGAATATCGACGTGACCCAGACCGGCCATGGCAGAGGCCGTGAGACGCTGCGCTGCGTCTTCGGCGTACAGGTCGGACTCAATGATCACAGGTCGTTGACCGCCAGCCGCCACGATCTGCTCGGCCACCTCGGCCAGCAGGTTCACGCGTCGTGCCGAAATGGCCACATGCACACCCTCTGCCGCCAGCGCCACCGCAATGCTGCGACCGATACCGGTGCTGGCGCCGGTGACCAGTGCGGTCTTGTCTTTAAGCTGTAAGTCCATATTGCTTCCCTTTTGATTGTTGCGATTTCCGAAACTCGCGACCTCGAGTCTGATGCGTCCGTGGGCCGAGGGCGCCGCAGTGGATGGCTCCGCGAATGTCCTCCGGCCTGCGGCCTCCCCCTTTATTTCGCTGCGCCACCCACTGCATCGCCCCCGGCAACCGGCGGCGGTAGTCTGCGCATTTCAAATACCAGCACTGCACGCAAGATCTGGCTGATGGGGCACTCAGCGCAGCGGCATAAAGGGGGAGTCCGCAGGACGGAGGACAG
>CAITZZ010000292.1 GCA_903897005.1 uncultured beta proteobacterium
CAGCAGCGCCACGGTGGATTCCGAAACGCTGCGCTTTCTCAAGGATTGGCTGGTCGAGCACATCGTCAAGGACGACACGGCCATCGGCGATTTCATGAAGCGCCAGGCTGTGCAGCGCGACAAGGACACGCCGCTCCCGTCATAGACTTTCAAACCCCTGGCTGCAAGTCATCATTTCGACTTGTCGTGCCAGAACCACGAGCAGTCGGATTGTTTTACCGAAGGAATTGACATCAGCTCGAGCAAGTTTCAGCAAAGGCATTCACTCAAGACCAGGGTGACGCTTCTCACGCTGGTCATCTTTGTGATCAGCATCTGGTCGCTGGCGCTCTACGGCCGCAAGATCCTGCGTGAGGAGATGCAAGAGCTGCTGGGCGAGCAGCAGACGTCTACTGCCACACTGGTAGCCACAGAATTCCATCACGAAGTAGGCGACCGCCTTGAGGCGCTCGAAAAGGTTGCGGCTGGAATCAATCCGGCAGCCATGCAGAATCCAGATGCCTTGCAGAAAATTCTGGAAGGTCAGCCGGTATTTCAAGGCGCATTCAACGGCGGCACCTTTGTTACCGGGCTTGATGGTGTGGCCATTGCTTCGGTCCCGTCTTCTGCCGGAGCAACCGGTGTCAGCTACCTCGACAGGGACTACGTCGTTGAAGCGATCCGTCGAGGCAAACCCACAATCGGCCGACCGGTCATCGGCAAGAAACTGCAAGCCCCCATTATGGGAATGGCAGCACCCGTTCGGGATGCGCAGGGCCAGGTCATCGGGACCATCGCTGGAATTACCAACCTGGGACAGGCAAATTTTCTGGAAAAATTGATGGAAATCGGTTACGGAAAGACCGGCGGCTATACGCTGTTCGCGCCGCAACACCGGGTGATCGTCGCCGCCACCGACAAGAGCCGCACCATGCAGTCCATGCCGGCCCCTGGAGTCGACCCGATGATGGATCAGTTTCTTGGAGGTGACACCAGGACAGCCGTTGGCACCAACCCCCAGGGCGTTGAGGTATTGACTTCGGCCGTACGAATCGGGGCCGCTGACTGGCTCCTGGTAGTCTCGCTGCCCACCGAGGAGGCCTTCGCTCCGATCCGCTCGATCCAGCGCCGCGTCCTGTTGGCCGCGTTGTTGCTGACCCTGTTCGCTGGTGGCCTGACGTGGTGGCTGGTTAAACGCCTGCTTGCGCCCATGGTTGCGGCATCGAAAAGCTTGACTGCCGCAGCGGACCAGGATCAGACATGGCAGCCCTTGCCCATCGCCAGGCAAGACGAAGTCGGTCTATTGATTGGGGGCTTCAATAGTCTCGTCGAGGAACTCGCGCAACGCCAGGAAGTACTCAAGCAGAGCGAGGAACGCTACCGCACGCTGACTGAATGGACACCCGAGTCGCTGGTTGTTCACGATGGCAAGAAACTCCTTTACGTCAATCCGGCCGCAATCCATATGTTTGGGGCAAAGTCCGCCGAGGAACTGATGGCGCGACCCTTGTTTGACCTGGTCCACCCGGATTTCAGGGAGATTTCCCGGGCGCGGGTCAGCACCAGCGTTGAGCAAGGGACTGCCTTGCCGATGATTGAGGGGAAATTTCTCAAACTGGATGGAACAAGCATCATCGTTGAGCTGCGCAGCACGTCCATTGTCTACGATGGTGCGGCGGCTATTCAGGTTGCGTTGCGCGACATTACTGTGCGCAAGCAGTTTGAGGATGCACTTCAGGAGAGTCAGGAAAAAATCAATCTGATACTGAACTCCACAGGCGAGGCCATCTACGGCATCGACATGGACGGCAAGTGCACCTTCACCAACAAAGCCTGCCTGCGTCTGCTTGGATACAAGAATGCGGATGAACTCCTGGGCAAGAATGTGCATTGGCAAATTCACGCAAAGCAATCGGATGGGACACGTTTGCCCATTGAAGACTACCGTATCTTTGAGGCCATCAAGCATGGACAGGGAACCCACGTAGACGATGAAGAGGTTTGGCGCAGCGACGGCAGCTCATTTCCGGCCGAGTACTGGTCCTACCCACAATTCCACAACGGGACCGTGGTGGGCGCTGTCGTTACCTTTGTCGACATCACGCAGCGCAGAAAGGACGAGGACATCGTGCGCCAACTGGCCTACTACGATGCGCTGACCGGTCTGGCCAACCGGTTGCTGCTGCAAGACCGCCTGGTCCAGGCGATGTTGGCTGGCAAGCGCAAGGGTAGATACAGTGCCGTGCTGTTCATGGACCTGGACAACTTCAAGCCGGTGAACGACAAGTACGGGCATGGCGCGGGTGATCTGCTGCTGGTTGAAGCGGCAAGACGGCTCAAGAGCTGTGTGCGGGAAATTGACACGGTGGCAAGATTTGGCGGGGACGAGTTTGTGGTGCTGCTCGATGACCTGTCTCCCGAGAAGGCGCAAGCCCAAGGTCAAGCCAGTTTGCTGGCGCAGAAGACTCGCAGCTTGCTGGCGGATCCCTATGTCATCACCCTGAACTCTGACGCGACACGCCCGGAACAAACGATTGAGCACCGCTGCACCGCCAGCATCGGCATTGCACTATTCCTTGGCATGGAGAACTCGGAGGACGAGGTCCTGAAGCGTGCTGATGTTGCGATGTACGAGGCCAAAGACGCCGGGCGCAACCTGGTTCGGTTCTATGAGGACAAAGCGCAGGGGGTTTCACAGGGGTGACCGCTATAATCGCGGCTCATTTCAACGCCCAGAAACCAGAGAACTCCATGAGCGACAACCACCACGCCCCTGCCGATCACGCCGGCTCTGGCAAAGGCCGCAGGCAGCTGTGGCTCACCGTGCTCTTCTCGTTTGCGCTGCCGCTGCTGGCCATTGTCGCTATCGTGTACGACCTGAGCTCAAGCAGCAGGCCAACAAGCAGCGCCCTGTACACCGAGAGCGCGGTGACGGGTCGAATCCAGAAGGTGGGTGCTATCGAATTTGGCAGCGCCAGCCGCACTCCCAAGACGGGCGAAGAAGTCTTCAAAGTCCAGTGCACAACCTGCCACACGGCCGGTCTGGTCGGTGCGCCCAAGTTTGGCGATGTGGCCGTCTGGGCACCGCGCATCAAGACCGGCTATGAAGCCTTGCTGAACTCGGCCCTCAAGGGCAAGAATGCCATGACGCCTCAGGCTGGAGGCGCTTTTGACGCGCTGGAAATTGGTCGCGCGGTGGTGTACATGGCCAACGCGGCTGGCGCCAGGTTTGAAGAACCCCAAGCGCCCGCCGCTGCGGCAGCGGCGCCAGCGGCATCGGCCGTCAAGTAGCTTTCAGTTGCCGGGCCTGCGGGCTGAGCACGTAACCAAAGCGCGCCGGCAAACCGGCGCACAGCGCTGGCTCGGGTAGCCACAGGCCTCGTTCGACGGCATTCGCCGCGTGACCCATGTCCATGCTGTGGACGAGTCCGAAGCCGATGTCGGTTTGCAGGTACAGGCGACCCTGTTCATCCAGTACCGCACCCTGCACCCGAGCGGCCCGACCGGTGTGACTGTGCAGAGTCAGGTCAGCGTCCAGGTGCCAGATGAAGGGACTGATTTCGAGTTCCACATAGACCCGCTGCGGACCGTTCTGAAAAAACCATTGGCCGCTGGCATCATGCTCGTAGTTGCGAGCGATAAATTCGAGCAGCCGGCTGTGTTCAAGGCGGTCGCCCTTGCTCTGCGCCAATCCAGCAGAAAACGGCCCCTGCGCCTGCGCACTGTCATCGCGCAGGTACCAGTTGCCGCGAGCATCGAGGCCGAGCCAGCCGTAACAGGCAGGAACCTTGGGCCATTTGGTCAGCGCCTGCTTGACGATTTCATCCATGCCTTTGATACCGCCTGGCCTGAGTGCGAGTGAGGCAGCGCATCCCTAGTGCAGAACATGCGGCACCGGCATGATTTCCTGCGCCTCCTGATCGGTAGCCGGACTGGCGTGGTGCGCTACCAGGCGCCAGCCCTGCGCCGTTTTATGATAAACATTGGTAGCAACCACATAGACTTGGCGCGGACCTTCTTCGGTCAGCACTTCGATGCGTTCGCGCAGATTGTGCACACTGCTCACCAGCGACTCAACCTTGCGCAGCGCCTCCGGCCAGGCACGGATGCTGCCCTTGGAAAACATGGCTTCAAAAGCGGAGCGTATGGCTGCTACTCCGATCAGGCGCGGCCCGCTCGGATGCACGCAAACCAGATCATCTTCGTCGGCCCAGCAGGCCATGAGCTTTTCCAGGTCGGCGTTCTGCAGCGCTTCGTAGAATGCGGCTTCGATATCGTCGGCCGATCCACCCATGGTTGCTGCGTGCTTTTTCATTTTTGGCATGGCTCGATTTTGACGCGATTTGGGCTCGGCCTGTTGCACAAGGGCACTTTTGCGATGGGGGCTAGTCGCTGCCCCCTGGTTTATGCTAATGTTATGGCTCACTTACGGGAGTTCTTCTTATGACACGCTGGTTCTTGATCCTCCTCAGCGCTGCCGCCCTGTCGGGTTGTGGCTACAACGATTTTCAGCGCCTGGACGAGCAAACGACCTCGGCCTGGAGCGAAGTTCTCAACCAGTACCAGCGCCGCGCTGACCTGGTTCCCAATATCGTGGCCACGGTCAAGGGCGAGGCTGCCTTCGAGCAGGAGACCCTGACCAAGGTGGTGGAAGCGCGCGCCAAGGCAACTTCGATTCAGGTCACGCCGGAGACGCTGAACAACCCGCAGGCCTTCCAGAAATTCCAGGCTGCCCAGGGTGAGTTGGGGTCAGCGCTGAGCCGTTTGATGGTGGTGTCGGAGCGTTACCCGAGCCTGAGGGCCAACGAGGGTTTCAAGGATTTGCGGGTGCAACTTGAGGGCACCGAAAACCGTGTGACGGTAGCGCGCAACCGCTACATCCAGGCGGTGCAAGCCTACAACGTGCTGGCACGCAGTTTTCCCAGCAATCTGACTGCCATGGTGTTCAGCTACCAACCCAAACCGAGCTTCAGCGTTCAGAACGAGGCTGCCATTTCAACTTCGCCGGTGGTTGATTTCAACAAAAAATGACGCCGTCAAAACGCCAGTCCGTTTGGCTGGCGAAGTGGATGAGGATGCTGCTGGCCTTGTGCGCTGGCCTGCTGCTCATGCACCCGCTGACACAGGCGCAGCAGGCGATACCGGCGCTCACCGGTCATGTGATGGACCACTCAGCGACGCTGGACGCGGCGCAGTTGGCGCCACTGGAAGCCAAGCTCGCTGCGTTTGAACAAAGCAACGGGGCGCAAATTGTCCTGCTGCTGGTGCCCAGCACACAGCCCGAAGACATTGCCAGTTACAGCCAGCGCGTGGCTGACAGCTGGAAGATTGGCCGCAAGGGCATTGGCGATGGTCTGCTGCTGGTCGTCGCCAAAAACGACCGCAAAGTCCGCATTGAAGTGGCCAAGACGCTGGAGGGCGCCATCCCCGACCTGGCATCCAAGCGCGTTATCGACGAGGCGATCACACCACGTTTCAGGCAGGGCGACTTTGCCGGCGGACTTGATGCGGCCAGTGAGCAGATCATGGCGCTGATCCGTGCCGAGGCCCTGCCAGAGCCTGCCAGGGCCTCGGTGCTCAAAGGGGTCCGGGTCGGATTTGACTGGATCGATCTGGCGGTCTTCATCTTCTTCGCAGTTCCGGTGGTGGCTGGCCTTGCACGCCGAGTCATGGGCACCCGACTGGGCTCGCTGGTGACGGGCGGCGCCGTCGGGGTGATTGCGCTTTTGATTACCTCCAGCCTTGTCATTGCCGGTCTGGCGGCGCTGGCGGCCATGTTGTTTGCACTGCTTTCGAGCGCGGCGCGCGGCCTTTCAGGCGTCGCATGGGGTTCCGGGCATCATGGCGGTTGGGGCGGTGGCGGTGGCGGTGGCTTCGGCTCAGGTTCTGGTGGCGGCTTTAGCTCCGGTGGCGGTGGTGATTTTGGGGGCGGTGGCGCCTCGGGAGACTGGTGATGAACAGCCGTTTTCGACGCTTGATAAAGCATCTCTGGCTCGACCAGGCCGATACCCGCCGTGCCATCGGGCCGGCCACGCTGCAGCGCTTGAGAGACGCGGTGAGCACGAGTGAGCGGCGGCACTCGGGTGAAATCCGGATTTTTGTCGAGGCCGGACTGCCTCTGGCCTATATTCTGCGCAAGTCACCAAGCGCCCAACTTGTCCGCCAGCGCGCGCTGGCCCTGTTTGGTGAACTGCGTGTCTGGGATACAGCCAGCAACAATGGTGTGCTGATCTACCTCCTGCTGGCCGAACGAAAGATTGAAATTGTGGCCGATCGGGGTCTCAACGACCTGGTCGATGCACAGACCTGGCAATCGCTGGTGGCGCGCATGAGTGGCGCTTTTGCGACGGGTCGGTTTGAGGAGGGCCTGACCGGGGCGCTGGCCGGAGTTTCGTCACTGCTGGAGCAACACTTTGCGCTGGCCAGCGCACAGAGCAACCGCAACGAGTTGCCCGATACACCGGTGCTTGGCTGAGCCTATTTCTTCTGGCGGTATTTGCGCAGCGCCTGGATCTGGGCCAGCATGATGGAGAGCTCGGATGTGGCTTTGGCCAGATCGATGTCGGTCTTGGCGTTCTTGATGGCTTCTTCAGCGGCCGCCTTGGCTTCGTTGGCCTTCTCGTCATCCAGATCCTTGCCGCGGATGGCGGTGTCAGACAACACGGTAATGCAATGAGGCTGCACTTCGAGAATGCCGCCGGCGACGAAGATGAACTCTTCGCTGCCGTCGGCCTGTTCAATGCGCACGGAGCCCGCCTTGATGCGGGTGATCAAGGGCGTGTGGCGCGGGTAAATGCCAAGCTCACCCGCTTCGCCGGGCAAGGCAACAAAGCGCGCCTCACCGGAGAAGATGGACTCTTCGGCACTGACCACATCGACGTGGATGGTGTTCATATATTCCTAGCCAGTTGGGGACAGAGCTAAAGGTCTGTCCCTCAAGGTTATTACATTTTCTTCGCCTTCTCGAAGGCTTCGTCGATCGTGCCAACCATGTAGAAGGCCTGTTCCGGCAAATGATCGCATTCACCCGCGACAATCATCTTGAAGCCGCGAATCGTCTCGGCCAGACTGACGTACTTGCCGGGGGTTCCGGTAAACACTTCAGCAACGTGGAAGGGCTGCGACAGGAAACGCTGGATCTTGCGTGCGCGAGCCACGGCCAGTTTGTCTTCAGGTGCCAACTCGTCCATACCGAGAATGGCAATGATGTCGCGCAGTTCCTTGTAACGCTGCAAGGTGCCCTGCACGGCGCGAGCGGTTTCATAGTGGTCGGCACCGACCACCAGGGGGTCGAGCTGGCGGCTGGTCGAATCAAGCGGATCGACCGCCGGGTAAATGCCCAGCGAAGCAATGTCACGGCTCAGCACCACGGTCGAATCCAGGTGGGCAAAGGTGGTGGCGGGGCTTGGATCGGTCAAGTCATCGGCCGGCACGTAAACGGCCTGGATCGAGGTGATGGAGCCAACTTTGGTAGAGGTAATCCGCTCTTGCAGACGACCCATTTCCTCGGCCAGCGTAGGCTGATAGCCCACCGCCGAAGGCATGCGACCCAGCAGTGCCGACACTTCGGTACCGGCCAGGGTGAAACGATAGATGTTGTCAACGAAGAACAGCACGTCCTTGCCTTCGTCGCGGAAGGACTCGGCAATGGTCAGACCGGTCAGCGCCACGCGCAGACGATTGCCCGGTGGCTCGTTCATCTGGCCGTAAACCATGGACACTTTGGATTCACCCAGGTTCTTGCTGTTGACCACGCCCGAGTCCATCATCTCGTGGTAGAAGTCATTGCCTTCGCGGGTACGCTCGCCGACGCCGGCAAACACCGACAAGCCGCTGTGCGCCTTGGCGATGTTGTTGATCAGTTCCATCATGTTGACGGTCTTGCCGACACCGGCGCCGCCGAACAGACCGACCTTGCCGCCCTTGGCAAACGGGCACACCAGGTCAATCACCTTGATGCCGGTTTCCAGCAACTCCTGCGACGGGCTGAGCTCGTCGTAGGTCGGAGCCTTGCGGTGAATCGACATCTGCTTGTCGGAGTTGACCGGGCCACGCTCGTCAATCGGCGTACCCAGCACGTCCATGATGCGCCCCAAGGTGGCCTTGCCCACCGGGATCATGATCGGGCTCCCGGTGTTGGACACCATCAGACCGCGGCGCAAACCGTCGGATGAACCGAGCGCAATGGTACGCACGATACCGTCGCCAAGTTGCTGCTGTACTTCCAGTGTCAATGCCGAGCCCTCAAGTTTGAGGGCGTCATAGATTTTGGGCATCTGGTCACGTGGAAATTCCACGTCCACCACCGCACCAATACACTGAACAATCTTGCCTTGGACCTGAGCCATTTTTTGCTCCAAAAATAAATACGTTTAAACCGCTGCCGCACCGGCAACGATTTCTGAAAGTTCTTTCGTGATCGCAGCCTGGCGTGTCTTGTTGTAGACCAGTTTGAGTTCTGCAATCACGCTCACCGCATTGTCGGTAGCCGACTTCATGGCAACCATGCGCGACGACTGCTCGGACGCCATGTTCTCTGCCAGCGCCTGATACACCAGCGCCTCCACATAGCGCACCAGCAACTCGTCAATCACGGCCTGCGCGTCGGGCTCATAGATGTAATCCCAGGCGTGCTTGCCGCCTGCTTTGGCTTCGCTGGCGTCGGTCTCGATTTGCATCGCACTGGCCGACAGGGGCAACAACTGCTGCACCACGGGTTCCTGCTTCATGGTGTTGATGAACTTGGTGTAACACAGGTAGACCGCGTTCACCTCACCTCTGGCATAGGCGTCAAGAAGGACCTTGACGGGTCCGATCAGCTTGTCCAGGTGTGGCGTGTCGCCAAGATGGGTGGCGTGCGAGACCACTTTGGCACCAATGCGATTCAGGAAACCCAAGCCTTTGTTACCAATGGCTACGGCCTGCGCCGACATTCCAGCCGTCTGCAATTCCCGCAACTTGTTGGTGACGCCACGCAGCACGTTGGTATTCATGCCGCCGCACAGCCCCTTGTCCGTGCTCACCACAATCAGGCCCGCCGACCTGGCGTCGTTAGGCTTCATGAAAGCGTGCACGTATTCCGGATTGGCGCGACCCAGGTTGCTTGCAATATTGCGGATTTTTTCGGCATACGGACGAGCCGCCCGCATGCGATCCTGCGCCTTGCGCATCTTGCTGGCCGCCACCATTTCCATCGCCTTGGTGATCTTCTTGGTGTTCTCCACCGAGCTGATCTTGCCGCGTATTTCCTTACCTGCTGCCATGTTGGCTCCTGTTTAGGTAGGACAACTCAAGCAAACGACTTCTTGAACGCGGTTACTGCGGCTGTCAACTCAGCCTCGGCATCCTTGTCCATGGCCTTGTCGGCTTCCAGCTTGGCGAGCAGGGCGGCGTGCTTGTCTTTAAGGTAAGCATGCAAACCGTGTTCGAACGGAAGAACCTTCTTGACATCGACGTCGTCCATGAAGCCCTTGTTCACAGCGAACAGCGTGGCTGCCATCAGCGAAATCGGCAGCGGACTGTATTGCGCCTGCTTGAGCAACTCCGTGACGCGCGCGCCGCGATCGAGTTGCTTGCGGGTTGCCTCATCCAGATCGGAGGCAAACTGGGCAAAAGCTGCGAGTTCGCGGTACTGGGCCAGATCGGTACGGATACCGCCGGACTGGCTCTTGATCAGCTTGGTCTGGGCTGCACCACCGACGCGCGAGACCGAAATACCGGCGTTGATGGCGGGGCGAACACCGGCGTTGAAGAGCGAGGTTTCCAGGAAAATCTGGCCGTCGGTGATCGAAATCACGTTGGTTGGCACGAAGGCCGAAACGTCACCGGCCTGCGTTTCAATGATGGGCAGCGCGGTCAGCGAACCGGTCTTGCCCTTGACGGCGCCTTTGGTGAAGTCTTCCACGTATTTTTCGTTGACGCGGGCAGCGCGCTCAAGCAAGCGGCTGTGCAGATAGAACACGTCGCCGGGGTAGGCTTCGCGACCTGGCGGACGGCGCAGCAGCAGCGAAACCTGACGATAGGCAACCGCCTGCTTGCTCAGATCGTCATAAACAATCATGGCGTCTTCGCCGCGATCGCGGAAGTATTCGCCCATCGTGCAACCGGAGTAGGCGCTGACATACTGCATGGCAGCCGACTCGGAAGCGGTAGCCGCAACCACAATGGTGTAGGCCATGGCACCGGCTTGTTCCAGAGCGCGCACCACGTTCTTGACGCTCGAGGCCTTCTGGCCAATGGCGACATAAACGCAGGTCATGTTCTGACCCTTCTGGTTGATGATGGCGTCGATCGCGACAGCGGTCTTGCCGGTCTGACGATCACCAATGATCAGTTCGCGCTGTCCGCGACCCACTGGCACCATGGAGTCGATCGACTTCAAGCCGGTCTGCATGGGCTGGCTCACCGATTGGCGAGCAATCACGCCCGGTGCCACCTTTTCAATCACGTCCGTCATCTTGGCGTTGATCGGGCCCTTGCCGTCAATCGGCTGACCCAGCGCGTTGACAACGCGGCCCTTGAGTTCGGGGCCCACCGGCACTTCCAGAATCCGGCCCGTGCACTTGACGGTATCGCCTTCAGAAATATGTTCGTAGGCACCCAAAATCACAGAGCCCACCGAGTCACGCTCCAGATTGAGCGCCAGACCGTAGCTGGGCTGACCCTCGGCGTCGGCCGGGAATTCGAGCATTTCGCCCTGCATCACGTCTGACAGGCCGTGAATGCGGCAAATACCATCGGTCACTGACACAACGGTTCCCTGATTGCGGATGTTGGCGCTGTCAGACAGGCCTTCAATACGACTCTTGATCAGTTCAGAAATTTCTGCGGGATTGAGTTGCATGACTCTTTCCTTCTTTCGTTAAGGGGGCCTGTGCCAACCTGGGGCTTGCGCCTCAAGCGGTTAAGGCCATTTTCATTTGTTCCAGCGAGGCTTTGACAGAAGAGTCAAGAACCTCATCACCCACCACCACCCGAATACCACCGATCAGCTCGGGCTCCAGTTGCACGCTGACGTTGAGTTTGCGCTCAAAGCGCTTTTCCAGCGTTGCCGTCAATTCCACCAGTGCCGCGCTGTCGATATCGAAAGCGCTGTAAACGATGGCATCGGAAGAACCGCTTTGCGCATTCTTCAGGACCCGGAACTGCTCGGCAATTTCAGGCAAGGCACTCAGACGTCCGTTCTCGATCACGGTGCGCAGAAAGTTCTTCGCCATCTCCGGCAGCGCCGTCTTGGCAACGCCGGTAATGACATCGAACACCTGCGAATGGGTGACATTGGGGTTGTCAGCGAATTGCTGCAATTGCGCATTCTTAGCAATTGCCTGCAAGGCCTCAACCCAGACCGCAGCGCCGTTCAGATCGGCGCAGCTCGCCTTGAACAATGCTTCAGCGTAGGGTCGGGCAATGGTGGCAAGTTCGGCCATGGTTGTCCTCTTAGAGCTCGGCCTTCAAGCGACCAAGCAAATCAGCATGGACGCCGGCGTTGACTTCTTTGCGAAGAATCTGCTCGGCACCCTTGACAGCCAGTACCGCAACCTGCTCGCGCAGGCTTTCGCGTGCGCGCAGCGCCTGCTGCTGGGCTTCAACTTTGGCGGCAGCAACAATCTTGTTGCCCTCCTCGGTTGCCTTGGCTTTGGCCTCTTCCACGATGGCTTGACCGCGTCGCTCGGCGTCTGCCAGACGGGCTGTCGTCTCGGCGCGCGACTTGGCCAATTCGGCTTCGACGCGCTTGTTCGCGGTCGACAGCTCGGCTTTGGCTTTGTCGGCGGCTGACAGGCCGTCGGCAATCTTGCTGGCACGTTCATCCAGTGCAGCCGCGATAGGCGGCCACACGAACTTCATCGTGAACAGCACCAGCAATGCGAAGACGATAGCCTGAGCTACCAGAGTTCCATTAATGTTCACTGTGTTTCTCCCTCAACAAGGTGTTGCAGGCAGTGCTTACTTGACCAGACGGGCGATTTGAGCAAGGAACGGATTGGCAGTGGCAAACCACAGCGCAATACCGGTACCGATAATGAACGCAGCGTCAATCAGGCCGGCCAGCACGAACATCTTGGTCTGCAGTTCACCCATCAGTTCAGGTTGACGCGCAGCTGCTTCGAGGTACTTGCTGCCCATGATGCCGATACCGATACAGGCACCGAGCGCGCCCAGACCAATGATCAGACCAGCAGCCAGAGCAGCAAAACTAATAACTTCCATGATTGACTCCTAAATTAACGAAAAACAAACTAAAACGAAACCAAAATTAATGCGCGTCATGCGCCTGCCCGATGTAAACCAAGGTCAACATCATGAACACGAAAGCCTGCAGCAGAATAATGATGATGTGGAACACCGCCCACGCCCATCCCGCTATCACGTGCAGTGCCAAAAGCATCAAGTCACCAGGCGCTGCCGAGAAGGCCCAGGAACCACCCAGCAGGGCAATCAGCATGAAAACCAGCTCGCCCGCGTACATATTGCCAAACAGTCGCATGCCGTGCGAAACGGTCTTGGCGGTAAATGAGATCAGTTGCTCGGCGATATTGACCACCGCTAGAATGACGAAGAAAACCGGGTTCTTGCTGGTGCCAAAGGGTGCCGACACCAACTCATGGGCCCAGCCACCGATACCCTTGATCTTGATGTTGTAGAACAGACAAATGAACAGGACCGAGACTGACAGACCCATGGTGATGGACAGGTCGGCGGTCGGCACCACGCGCAGGTAGGCGTGCGCCGGATCGTGTCCGGCCGCACCGTAGATCCAGCCCCAAACCGTGGGCAACAGGTCCAGTGGCAACAAGTCCATGGCGTTGAGCAGGAAAATCCAGACAAACACGGTGAGCGCCAGCGGCGCAACCAGTTTGCGGCTGGCAGCGTTGTGGACGATGGACTTGGCCTGCCCGTCGACCATCTCGATCAGAATTTCGACTGCGGCCTGAAAGCGCCCCGGCGCGCCGGAGGTTGCATTGCGGGCCGCCTTCCAGAGAAAGAAGCATCCGACAACGCCGAGCAGGATGGAAAAGAACAGGGAGTCAATGTTGAAAACGGAGAAATCGACGATGTCGACCTGTTTCTTGTTCTGCCAATGCGTCAGGTGGTGAACAATATAGTCACTGGCCGACGGTGCGTGTGCTTCTGCAGACATTGTTATCTCTTCAATCTTTTGAATTTCGGACGCATCAACAGCGCCACCCAATACACCTTCAAGGTGACGATCAGGCCAATCAGCAACGCCAACCAGTCCAGACCTGTCACCAACTGCGGGGCCGCAAACAGCATGCCGACACTGACGGCAATCTTGATCGCTTCCCAGACAAAAAACCCAAACCCGGCGGTCGCGGCGTTGATCGATGAGAACTGGCTCATCAGACCACGTGCAAACAACACAGCGGGAATGAGCACCGCCAAACCACCATAACCTGCGGACCAAGCCGCCTCTCTTCTGCCAGTGAAGCCCCAGGCAGCCAAAGCCACCAGCAGCGCCACCAGCGCCTGCAAACCGACAATCCGCCAGGGCGAAATAGAAGGTTGCCGCTCTCGCAGCGCCTGCGCTTCCTCGGCACTGAGCCGCTTGTACGCCAGCTCTTCAGACTCATCCGAGTCGAATCCGGAAACCGGCGTGATTATCGACATCTCAAATTACGCGCAGGTTACACGCGGCAACTGCCGCAAAGCCTCGCATTATACGGAGAACGCTGTCACTTATTGGCAAATTCTGTTGACGCAGATCAACCGAAGCGGGGCGGACCGGAGGCTCGGGCGTCCCGGCATAATTCGGGCATGCATACCCTACCCCCCCTGCCTTGCTACCTGAACGGTGAATTCAGTACCCTGCCTGAGGCCAAAATCAGCGTGATGGACCGTGGCTTCATCTTTGGCGATGGCGTCTATGAAGTGGTGCCGGTCTACGCTGGCGAACCCTTCCGCCTGCAACAGCACATGGCCCGACTCGGTCGCAGTCTGGCCGAACTGCGCATCCTCAATCCCATGACACCGGCCCAGTGGTCTGACACGATAGGGAAGTTGATTCTTGCCTATGCCGAGTCCACCGGCGCGAAGGCCGATCAAACCGACCAGCTGATCTACATCCAGATCACGCGCGGCGTGGCCATGCGCGACCATGTGATGCCAGACGACATCAGCCCCACGGTCTTCATCATGACCAATGAGATGAAGCCACCAAGCCAGGCACAGCGCGAGCAGGGTGTGGCTTGCGTCACGGCACACGATTTCCGCTGGGAAAAGGCGCACATCAAGAGCACCAGTCTGCTGGGCGCGGTCTTTGCGCGCCAGATCAGCTTCGATGTTGGCGCTGCTGAAACCATCATGTTTCGCGGTGACTTCCTGAGCGAAGCGGCGGCCTGCAATGTCTGGGTGATCAAGGATGGCAAGGTACTGGGCACGCCCAAGGACAACCTGGTCCTGGAGGGTATTCGCTATGGCCTGATCGAGGAAATCTGCCGCAGCAAAGGTGTCGCATTTGAGTTGCGCCGCATCAGCCGCGAGGAGGTTTTCAGTGCAGACGAAGTGCTGCTGTCTTCGGCCACCAAGGAAGTTCTTCCTGTAACCCGAATCGACGGTCGCCCGGTCGGCAGTGGTCAACCCGGACCGGTGTACGCCAGGCTGATTGATGGCTACCAGGAGGCCAAGCGGCAGGCACGCCGGGGTGGCGCTTCGTGACAACTGCCAAGGAATCGCTGATTGAGTACCCATCGCAGTTCCCGATCAAGGTCATGGGCATCAAGTCCGACGGACTGGTGCACGCCATCAGCCTGATTGCCAGGCAGTTTGATCCCGACTTCGACGCCAGCACCATCGAATTGCGCGAGAGCAAAGGTGGCAAGTACCTGGGCGTCACGGTGACCGTCACAGCCACCAGCCGCGAGCAACTCGACGAACTCTATCGCACGCTTTCCACGCATCCCATGGTCAAAGTGGTGCTCTGAAACCAACTGCCATGACAAGGAAAATTAATTGGAGTCTGACCCCAATTAACCTGGGCAAGGTCGATTACCTGCCGACCTACGAAGCGATGCAGAACTTCACTGCACAGCGCACAGCCGAGACGCCCGACCAGCTCTGGCTTTGTGAGCATCCTGCCGTCTACACCCAGGGACTGGCTGGACGGGCTGAGCACATCTTCATGCCCGGCAGCATCCCGGTAGTGCAGACGAATCGTGGCGGCCAGGTCACCTACCACGGTCCCGGTCAGGTGGTGGCCTATCCCTTGATCGATCTGAAACGCGCCGGCTATTTCATCAAGGAATATGTCTACCGGATCGAGGAGGCCGTGATCAGGACCTTGCTGCATTTTGGTGTCACGGGTCACCGCGTGGCTGGAGCGCCAGGCATCTATGTTCGATTGGATGATCCGGGTTCTCACGCCCTGCTGCCGCAACGCCCCCTAAAAAAGAACGTCATCCGGGATGAGGAAGTTGTCATCCCGGAAGAAGCTGTCATTCCGGAACAAGCTGTCATCCCGGGCTTGACCCGGGATCCAGTGCCACGCGAACACTGGATTGCGGGTGCTGAAACCCCGGACCCCGGATCGAGCCCGGGGCAAGCTCTGATCCGGGGACGCAATGACAGCTCCAGGCGTCAACTCGTGACAGTTCCACCCAAACCCGACTTCACCGGCCTCGGCAAAATCGCCGCCCTCGGCATCAAAGTCAGCCGCAACTGCACTTACCATGGTGTCGCGCTGAACGTGGCGATGGACCTCGAACCCTACTCCCGCATCAACCCCTGCGGTTACGCCGGTCTGCAAACGGTGGATCTTTCTACAATCGGCGTTCATGTCGGCTGGGCAGAAGCCGCCGATATCCTGGGGAAAAGGCTCGCAAGCCAGTTGGAACCCTGATACAGCCCGAATCGACCATGAGCCCACACGACGAAAACTCTACAGCCATCCCTGCGCCAGGCGAGGTGCAGCCGCCAGCCCCCTACGACCCGACCATCAAGCAAAAGGCCGGTGCCAAGCTGTCGCGCATTCCGGTCAAGGTGCAGGCTGGGGAGGTGCTGAGAAAGCCGGACTGGATTCGGGTACGGGCCGGCTCACCGACGACCCGCTTTTACGAAATCAAGGACGTGCTGCGTTCCAACAAGCTGGTCACCGTCTGCGAGGAGGCCTCCTGCCCCAATATCGGCGAGTGTTTCGGCAAGGGCACGGCCACCTTCATGATCATGGGTGACAAGTGCACCCGGCGCTGCCCGTTCTGTGATGTCGGGCATGGCCGGCCCGATCCGCTGGATGCAAACGAACCGGATAACCTGGCCCGCACCATTGCCCAGCTCAAGCTCAAGTACGTGGTGATCACCAGTGTTGACCGGGACGACCTGCGCGATGGCGGCAGCCAGCACTTTGTCGATTGCATCCGCAAGACCCGCGAGCTCTCACCACAGACGCAGATCGAAATCCTGGTGCCCGATTTCCGTGGCCGCGACGACCGTGCTCTGGAGATCCTGAAAGCCGCCCCCCCCGATGTGATGAACCACAACCTGGAAACCATACCGCGCCTGTACAAGGAGGCACGGCCGGGCAGTGACTACCCGTTCTCGCTGAACCTGCTGAAGAAATTCAAGGCCCTGTTTCCCGATGTGCCAACCAAGAGCGGCCTGATGGTGGGACTGGGTGAAACCGACGAAGAAATTCTGGCTGTGATGCGTGATATGCGCGCCCATGGCATCGAAATGCTCACCATCGGCCAGTACCTGGCACCGTCGAGCAGCCATCTGACCGTCAAGCGCTACGTGCATCCCGACATCTTCAAGATGTTCGAAAGCGAAGCCTATGCCATGGGTTTCAAACATGCGGCGGTCGGGGCCATGGTGCGCTCCAGCTACCACGCCGACAACCAAGCCCGGCAAGTCCTTGCGACCCCGTGATACCGCAGCAGTTCACTGGCCTGTGGTTTGATCCGAGCACGCTGCTGGCCCTCAGCGATGGCCCGACCTACGGCCGTGGGCTGATGCTGTTTCGCAACCAAAAAGTAGTCGATCTCGACATCCAGCCGCTCGACGGTCACTGGCTTTTGCTCGGCTCCGTGCAGGGAAGTCAGTACGAGCCCTATGAGGTGTCGATCGAGATGACGCTGACGCCGCACGGCCGGCTGACGGATTGGGACAGCTTGTGCGAGTGCCCGGTACAACACCAATGCAAGCACGGCGTCGCGCTGATGGTCAAGGCCGCTTACAAGGGCCTGCAACTGCTCAGTGACAGTGGTCATTCCCCCGCGGCCAGGCAAGCGCCAACGCCGGAACAAATTGAGGCCAGTCGTCAGGCGGCGCTGGCGCACCAGCAGGAACTGGCACGGCTGGAGGCCGAAACCCAGTTGCTGCGCTGGCTGCAGGCGCTTGATGTTGCCAATGGTGTCCAGGGGGCAACAGGGCCGGGCGCCAGTCAAGTACGCTATCCCAGCCAGGCCCCGCCGCGCCAGGAGTTCTACCTGTATTTGCTGACGGTGGTCGGTGCGCAGAGCAGCACGCCGGTGCTGCATTTGGAAGTCATGGTGTCCTCTCAGAAGCAGAAGGGCGGCTGGGCCAAGCCCAAACTGGTCCGATACCGACCCGCCAAGGGACAGCCGGTCTTTGATACGGCCACTGAAACGGACCATGAGGTGCTGCAGTTGATGCGCGCCATGCCTGCCGGCACAAGAGTCCGCTATGCCTACAGCTACGACTTCACCGACAGCGTCATCCTGGAGGGTCAGCTGGGTTTGATGCTGCTCGAACAAGCGGCCGGCACCGGGCGGCTGCTCTTGAACGGCGGTCAGTCCAGCCCGGACCAGGTTATCCAGTGGGGCCCGCCTCAGCCGCTGCGTTGGGAGTGGCACGAGGTCACGAATACGCAGGCCAGCGAGCCTGGCTGGGTCTTGCGCGCCAAGCTGGCCGGCAGCACCCAACTGTGCCTGAACGCGCCGCCGCTGTACCTCGACACGGCACAAGGGCTGTGCGGAGCGGTGCAGGCCGATGGCGTGCCCGCGGCGCAGCTGCAGGTGCTGCTCAAGGCACCACCACTCAAACCCTCGGCGCTGAAAACACACCAGGTGGCACTGCTACAGCGGCTGGGCAAGGTACCAGCGCCGCCGGTGCTCGAACAGTTCCCGACGCTCTGTGGCATCACGCCCATGGATTGTCTGCACTTGTCGCCAGTGGCACTTCCAGACAGGCCAATCAAAGGCCTGATTCAGGCGCAGCTGCGCTTTGACTACGGCGGACACCGCGGCTGGTGGGCCGGCCAGGGCAGTTCGGTACTGGTTGAGGGCCCGCGCGGGCGCTGCCTGCTGCAGCGTGACGCGGAAGCCGAACTCGACGCCATCACCCGCCTCACGGAAATGGGCTTGCGCTCAGCGGACCAAGGCCTGTTTGTGATTCCGGGTCATGCCCCGCAACAGAATTGGCTGCACTGGGCGGATGAGGACTTTCGCTGTTTGCGCGAGGCGGGCTTCGAGCTCAGTCTGGATGAAGACCTGAACCACTGGATCACCCATGCCGACACGCTGGATGTGAAGCTGGCAGCGCAGGGTGGCGATGATGACGAAGAGGGCGGAGAAGGCGTCACCTCACCCTGGTTTGACCTCTCGCTGGGGATGGAGATCAACGGCATGCGCCACAACATCCTGCCCTGGCTGCCGACCTTGATTGCCCAGGCGGGTGCCACTCGTCGCGACCCGGCCAGCGGAGCGCCAGAGATACCGCCTTTCATGTTTTTGCCAAATGCCGACGGCACGGGTTTCATTCGCCTGCCAACCGAGCCGCTCAAGCCCTGGCTGGCGGCACTGCTGGAGCTGGTGGGTGACCGCACGCACGATTTTTCAGGCGACAGTCTCAAGCTCTCGCGGCTCGATGCCATGCGCACTGCCGCCGCCTTGGGCGAGGGTGCTGTGTGGGATGGCGCCAAAGCCTTGCGCAACATGGTCACCCAGCTCCGTGGACACAGCGAGTTGCCGGTCGTGCCGGTGCCCGGCAGCGTGCAGGCAAGCCTGCGGCCCTACCAGCAACAAGGCCTGAGCTGGTTGCAGTTTTTGCGTCAGCATGGTCTGGCCGGGATTCTGGCCGACGACATGGGCCTGGGCAAAACCCTGCAAACCCTGGTCCATATCCAGGTGGAAAAAGATGCTGGTCGACTCAAACACCCGGCCCTGATCATTGCCCCGGTCAGCCTGATGGGCAACTGGCGGCGCGAAACCGAGCGCTTTTGCCCACAGCTGCGCTGCCTGGTGATCCATGGCAAAGACCGGCACGAAGTGATAGACACGATTGCGCAGCACGACATCGTGATCGCGCCGTATTCCCTGCTGCAACGCGACCGCGAACGCTGGCTTCTAGCCAAATGGCACTTGGTGGTGCTGGACGAGGCGCAGAACATCAAGAACGCCAGCACCCAGGCCGCGCAGGTGGCCAGCCAACTGAGCACTCACCACCGCCTGTGTCTGTCGGGCACTCCGATGGAAAACCATCTGGGTGAAATCTGGAGTCTGTTCCACTTTTTGATGCCCGGCTTTCTGAGTAGTCAGAAGCGCTTTTCGGAGTTGTTCCGGGTACCCATCGAGAAACAGGGCAACCCCGAGCGCATGACGCAGCTGCGTGCCCGCATCACGCCCTTCATGCTGCGCCGGACCAAGGCGGTGGTGGCCCACGAACTGCCGCCCAAGGTGGAAACCGTGATGCGCGTGGAGCTGTCAGGCCAGCAGGCCGACCTCTACGAAACCATCCGGCTGGGCATGGAGAAGACGGTACGTGAGGCGCTTGACACCAAAGGTTTGGCCAAGTCCCAAATCACCATCCTGGACGCTCTGCTCAAGCTGCGCCAGGTCTGCTGCGACCCGCATCTCTTGAAGCTACAGGCGGCGAAGAAAGTCAAGACTTCCGCCAAGCTAGAGCAGTTGATGGAACTCTTGCCCGAGATGCTGGCCGAGGGGCGGCGCATCTTGCTGTTCTCGCAGTTCACCAGCATGTTGACGCTGATAGAAGCGGAACTGGAAAAGCGCAAGCTCTCTTGGGTCAAGCTGACCGGCCAGAGCCAGAAGCGCGACGCGCTGATCGAACAGTTCACCAGCGGTCAGGTGCCTTTGTTTCTGATCAGCCTGAAGGCTGGCGGCACCGGTCTGAACCTGCCGCAAGCCGACACCGTGATCCATTACGACCCCTGGTGGAACCCGGCAGTAGAAAACCAGGCCACCGACCGCGCACACCGCATTGGCCAAAAGCACAGCGTGTGGGTAGTCAAGCTGGTGGCGCAGGGCACTATTGAAGAACGCATTCTGGCGCTGCAAGAACGCAAGGCCGCGCTGGCCGACAGCATGTACAGCGGCGCCGTCGGTCGCAAGCAACCCTTGTTCAGCGAAAGCGATCTGTCTGAGTTGCTCAAGCCGCTGTCGGTTTGATAGCTGCTGGTGCTGTTGCAACGTCGGCCGGTCACCGACGGCAATACCCTGAATTTTCGATTTCAAAGATTGGCTTGCCATTCAGCCGCCGTTCGTGGCGGGCTCCTGGGTGCCCCAAGCCGACATTGGTTTTCGTGAACTGCCTGCCCGTTACCCGACATTGAACACCTCGTTCGATGTTCCTGGAACGAAGGCTCAATCTTCGGCGCAAGGTTTCCTCTCACGTATTCGCGCCCCACACGCCGCACAAACGCACGCTTTGATCGACCTTCAATCCTTGCAATAAGGGTTGAGGCACACGCAAATCAGCGCTGCCACGTTGTCTCCAAGCCGCCTGGCGCCGCTCGCGCACTGTGGGGACGGGAGATATTCCTGTAAAAAGTTTAGTGGCCCTCACCGGGCTCGTCCAACAACCGGATCAGATCGCGGCTTCGCGCGATTTATCATTACTCGTTAGCGGGAAGTATTGGATGATCGGCAAGTAACGACCCGTTGCAGCCCGTCATTTCGCTTTCACATCGTCCATGCTCTCGCGTTCTCGCGAATATGCCAAACAGTCATGAAAGAGTGGATGATTTTCTTGCTCCATGACAAAATTTAAATTTCTTACCACTGCCGCATGGACAACCAGAGTAAGGGTCGCGCTGTGCGTCAAGCGAGCGCATCTGGGTCATCACCATAGCGGGGGGGCTTCCTTCATTCAACAATTTCAGCATAGCCTCCATGGTGGGCTGCACGTGCTTGAAAAATGCGTAGAAGCCTTCGCACAAGTAGTTGTGCCCCGGCTCTCTGTCGTCTGATTGCATGAAGCGGTCTTTAGGGCAACCTCCATGACAGAAATTGCGTACGGTGCAGCTTTGGCATTGGCTTGTGAGCAAGTCGCGCTTGTCCTGGCCAAACTTCCTTTGCTGGACACTCGCAGCAAGAGAAAGCATATGGGTCAGGTGAATGTTTCCCAGCAAGTAGCTAGGCTCTACGAAGTGGTCGCAGGAATACAAGTCTCCGTTGTGTTCTAGCGCCAACCCCTGCCCGCAGGTGGGGGAGTGAATGCATAGCAGGTGACGTCCATAGTGCGCTTCGAGGCTTATGTCAAACAATTGCACGAACACCCGGCCTACGTCGTGCCGCACCCACTCTTCAAATATGTCGATGAGAAAGCTCCCGTAGCCGGCAGGGGTGACCGAGCGCTCGGTGACCAGTGAGCCTACCTGCGAGTAGAACACCCGCTTGTCGCGATTCGACTCGCCCCAGCCTTTGTTGGCAATCTGAATAGTCTGTTCGGTAGCGCGCTCGATGATGGGAATGAACTGAATGAAAGTGGCGTTGAGTTGGTCACGAAAAAAACGATAGACCTCGCGTCCATGGTCTTGGTTGGCGCGGTGCACCGTGCACAAGATGTTGTATTCAACTCCTGCGCGGTGCAGGGCGTCTAGGCCCTTCATCACCAGGTCGAAACTGCCCTTGCCGTTTCGCAAAACCCGGTTGACGTCGTGCAATGGTTGCGGCCCGTCGATGCTGATACCTACCAAAAATTTCTTTTCTTTGAAAAACATGCACCATTCGTCGTCCAGTGCCACGCCATTGGTCTGGAAAGTGTGCTCCAGCGTCTGGTTGGATGGGCAATATTGATCGGCGACTGCCACGGCCCTGCGGAAAAAGTCCAAGCCCAGGAGCGTGGGTTCGCCGCCTTGCCACGCGATGGTGATGGTGGGTGTGCGATGTGACTCGATGAGTTGGCGAATGTAGGCCTCCATCGTGGCATCTGACATCCGGTGTTTGCTGTCCGGGTAAAGCGCTTCTTTTGACAGAAAGAAACAGTATTTGCAATCAATGTTGCAGGTCGATCCGCTAGGCTTGGCCATGACGTGCATGGCAGCTGCTGCGTTGGACAAATGTTGAAGTGCGGACATTTAGACCATGGTCTCCATAAGATTCCGAGTGTCGGTGAAATGAGATGAACAATTTCCTTGGTTCTCGCACACGAGAGTTTCCTGGGTTTTGTTGCGATAGTGGACTCGGGACAGAAATAGCTGGACGGTTCGACTTATGATCAAGCCGCAAGGCTGTAGAGCGGGGTGGTAGCAGACCCGGGTTCGCCACCGGGACATTCCAACTGTCCCTTGCGAATCATATGCATGGTTCAAGTCTAGACCGCTTGTGAGGCGATAACTAGTCTGCATAGGGAGGGTTGCCAAGTGACCCGCTAGGCTCCGATTGGGCAGAGAAGGCCCAGCAAGACAGGGCGCGCATAAAGGTTTGCAGCGTTGACTTCATCAGCGCTTTGCACCCATCTCCGCAGCTCCGCGGCGGCAATGATCCCGGTGAGTATGGTTCGCTCCGCAAGCGATGAGTCCACCGGCGTATTGATCCGGCGATCAGCGCGCTGACGATCACGCCCGAAATTCGCTCAGTGACGGGGCCATGAGCTTCACCGATCAGCTGCCGCTGATCATGCTGGGCGACCGTCAGGTGCCCAATATGGCACTGCGAACCCTGTCCACGCCATCCCTCGACGCACGGCAAAGCCGCATCATCAGCTCCATGTACCGTGACACCGCTCTGAAGTCCCAGGTCGATCAGGGTTTTGTCGTGCGCGACGAAGTGCTGCGCGACCTCAATGCCGAAATGAGCAGCGCCAGCCGCAACGCGATCAGCGCCAAGGGCTTTGAACTGGAGGCCCAGCGCATCGCTACGCTGATGAAGGACAGGTACAACATCGGTTTGTCGATGTGGGTGGCTGGGACACGCACGTGGCCCAGGGTGGAGCCTCCGGCTATCTGGCAGGTCGACTCGACGAGCTCGGGCGCGGCCTGGCGACCTTCGCCCGCGAAATGAAAGGTGCTTGGCGCGACACCGTCACGGTGGTGGTCAGTGAATTCGGGCGCACGCTGCGCGAGAACGGAAATCGCGGCACCGATCACGGCCTCGTCTAAGTGTCTTCCGCACAGTTGCAAAAACAACTGATTGCGACCAAGGCTGGGTATTTACCCGATCTGTTGTGTTTATGAGACGGTTTGAACGAATCATCCCCGTAAAATTCTGGTGGAACGAACGATGTGTCCTTATCACGACCGATCGGTCGTATGTCGATAACTTCAACCCAGGAGAAACCATGAAAATTCGTCCCTCTCTCGTCGTAGTTGCCCTGTCGTCCGTTGCCAGCCTGGCCCACGCGCAAGGGACAGTCGAACTGTTCGGTGTGCTCGACATCAGCTACCTCCACACCAGTGCTGACGGCAATGGTTCGGCGTCATCTATCGCCGCCGACGCCAATACCGCAAACCGCCTGGGCTTCAGGGGCACGGAAGATCTGGGGGGTGGCCTGAAGGCGGCTTTCTGGCTGGAAGCAGGCTTAAGTCCGGACTCTGGCATAGGCCAAGCAACCAGCGTGGACAACAAAACCGCTGGTCTGGCCGGCATCAATGGCAGCCAGGGTCTAACTTTTGGCCGGAAGTCCACCGTGAGCTTGATTGGCAGCTTTGGTGAACTGCGCTTGGGCCGCGATTACGTGCCGAGTTTTATGAACCTGACGGTCTCCATGCACCCGTTTGGCCCCGGCGGTTCCGGCGGTGTGGGCAGTTCCGGTCAGATGTTCTACCCGGTCAACCCTGTCGGTTCGGCGGTGCGCACCTTTGTTCGCGCGTCCAATTCGATCGGCTATTTCCTGCCGGCGGGTCTGGGCGGTTTCACGGGTCACTTCATGTACGCCATAGGTGAGCAAGCCAGCAACGCTGGCGCCACGGCCGACGACGGCCAATATGTGGGCGCTAGTATCGGCTACCGCACCGCAGCACTGAATATGGTCATCGCCACGGGTACGACAAAGTACGCCACGGGTGACTTCACACAATCCAACTTTGCCGTCAACTACCAGTTCGGACCGGCCAAGCTGATGTACCTTTGGGGCAAGAACGAGGTCGGTGTGACCAGTACCACCGCCAACATGGTGGGAACGCAGTACAAGGTGGGCACAGGTGAAGTGCGTTTTGCCTACACCACACTCAAGGCCAACAAGGTGGCCAACGATGCAAGCCAGTGGGCGGTTGGCTATGTGCATGACCTGTCCAAACGCACCGCGCTCTATGTCCACTACTCGCAAGTCAGCAATGATGGCGCTGGCACCAGGTTCACCGTGGGTGGCGGCAATAGCACCACCACTCCGGGTGGCGGAAGCACCGGCTACGAGATCGGCATACGCACCAGTTTCTGAGTTTGCGCAGATCGCCGGAGGGCGACTGTTCCAAGGTTTGGGGCTCCCTTCACAGGAGCCCCTTTTTTCTTGGCCGCTCAGGGCGAAGTGTTCAGTGCGCACAGCAGGGCTGCGTTGGTCGGGCAGGGTGCGAGCCAGCGCAGTTGCGTCTCCGAGGCGCCCGGCGATGCCACGCGCCAGCTTCGCGGCTGGGCCCGCGTCACCTTGAAGCTCCCCAGCGCAAGCCAGCCGCTAGCGCTGGTGTTCTGGTACTGCAAGACATAAGTGCTGTTGGCACGCAGGCGTCAGGTACTGCCCGGCGTCAACCGTGAAGCCCGGGCTGTCCCTGAAGGGCTGTGCCAATGGCTCGCCAAAAAGCAGGCCCTGTCCCGGCCACTGCCCCGACTTCCAGTACGCTTCGATCAGCGTGCCGCCACGGCAATACTGGTCAATCAGCAGCGAGGCTTTGGAGAATTTTTGCGTGTAATTGCAGGGCTCTTCTACCGTGCCATAGCTGGCCGTGGTGCCGGTAATTGATCAACGAATGATGTGCTTAACATCCGCGCAAAATAAATGCTCATGCTCTCCGCTAGTTGTTCACCGGACCATTCACCCCCGGGGTTGTACCACTTGCTTACCCAGGCCAATCCGCCAGTGATGAGGAGTGATACCATTTTCGGGTCACAAGGCACGATCGACTTGTCCTTGATGCCTTCAGCAACCCAAATACGCAGCTCGTGATCCAGCGCCGTGCGGCCAGCGAGGACTTCATCTGCCTGTTCTGGAGCAAGAGCACCATCTTCAAGAAGAATGAATGTAATCGTTGGTGAGTGGGTAATTTCAGAAACATAGTTAAAAACCATCTTGCGGATTTTGGCAAGCCCAGTTTTCTCTGTGGCCGCCTCATCTTTCGCAGCCCTGGCGGCTTCCAGGGAGCGAACATGAATGCCATAGAGCAACTCCCTCTTGTCAGCCACATAGTTGTAAATGCTTGTCTTCTTTATCCCCAACTCGTTGGCGAGATCGGTCAGAGATGTCCCGTGGTACCCATTCTTGTTGAAACAGCGTGCCGCGGTCTCATACAGGATTTCCTCTTTCAATTCTCGCTGCGTCTGCCGCGTGGGCACGCGATCGCCCCAGGCGGCGACAACCGGAGAAGGCATGACGCGTTTCGCTTTCAAAGGGGTACGAACTGAGCGTTTTGAGGATTTACCCCGGGATGTTTTAGGCTCTTGCACTGCCAGCCTTTTTGAGGGTTTCTCGACTTGTTTCATTTGATGGAAATACTTCGCATGGGTGAGTCCACATATTAATGGATTCTGCCTTGTTATAGACGCGTCTAATTCACCGACGGCACCCGGCTTGACTCTCAGGCTACAGCCATCTCCTCATTCAATAAGCCATCGCTAA
>CAITZZ010000293.1 GCA_903897005.1 uncultured beta proteobacterium
GGGCCAAACAGGGCGTAGGCGGTAAAGCCCAGCGCGATCAGCGGCAGCGGCCAGCCCATGCAGCGGCGCGTGGCTTCCAGCAGGGTCAGAAAGAGAACAGTACCGAACAGCACGTCCCATTGGCTCGGGTTGCCCACGCGAAAAGCAATATCGTCAAAGACGATCGGGATGTAGAGCACACTGGCAGCACAGCACAGACCCAGCAGCCAGTCGGTGAGCGGAACGCCACCGGGCGTCAGCCAGGAATTTGTTGGCGCCGCGGCGGCGATTTTCTTGCTCCCGGCAAAGACCAGGAAGATCATGCTCAGAACGAAGGCCATGTGCACACCGCGGTGCGTGATTTCCTGCAACAGGCCAAAACCGGCCGTGTAGTAATGAAAACACGAGAGCGTGATCAGCATCCATTTGACGAGTTGTGTGGCTGGCGGCACGGTGGGCCGAAAGCGCATCTCGGGGTCAAATTTTTCTTCCAGTTCCTGGAGCTTTTTCTCGTCGGGCAGGCTGATGGCAGGTGTGTTCATGGTGTTCTCGAAACGGCTTCAAAAACGACAACGGGCGGAAGGTCCGCCCGTTGCCTGTCGAATCATGGGAGCGAGTTTATTTCAAAACGCCCGCTTCACGATAGAACTTTTCGGCACCAGCGTGGAACGGAATGCCAACGCCTTGCACCGCATTTTGCAGGTTGATGTACTTGCCCTTGGCGTGGCCGGCAGCCAGTGTTTTCTGCACGGCGTCGCTGTACAGGGCTTTGGTGATCTGGTAGACGGTGTCGGCATCAGCCTTGTCGCTGGTCACCCATTGCGCGCCCACAGCCAGGGTCTTGACGGCGGGGACACCCTTGTAGGTGTCGGCAGCAATGTTGTCGACAGCAAAGAAGCCACTGGACTTGCGCAAGCCATCGGCCTGTGGGCCGTCGATCGGCACCAGTTCAATGCCAGCGCCGCTGGAAGCCAGTTCGGCAATGGCGCCCGCCGGTGCACCGCCGGTGAAGAAGAAGGCGTCGAGTGCGCCGTCCTTCATCTTGTCGCCAGCCTGATTGGGCTTGATGTATTCGGGTTTGATGTCAGACTCTTTCACACCATAAGCCAAGAGCACCAGACGTGCATTGATCAGCGTGCCCGAACCCGGCTCGTCCAGCGCGACGCGTTTGCCCTTGAGATCGGCCACGGTCTTGATGTTGGAGCCTTTCTTGACCACGATGTGCAGACTCTCGGGGTACAGGTTGGCGATCATGCGCAGACCCGCCACATTGGGCTTACCTTCATAGATGCCCGTGCCTTTTTGCGCCCAGGTGGCGACGTCGGACTGGCTGAAGCCGGACTCCATGGAGCCGCCGGCGATGCCGTTGACATTGGCCAGCGAACCGTTGGAGGCCTGTGCCGTGGCGATGATCTTGCCGGGGACCGACACCGCGTTGGCAATCATGCCGCCAATCGGGTAGTAGGTGCCTGCCGTGCCGCCTGTGCCGATACGGAAGTACTGCTGCGCCTGGGCGCCGCCAGCCAGCGCCAGCGTCGCTGCCACGGCCAGAAGAGAGGTTTTGACGAGTTGTTTGAGGATCATGGTTTCTCCAGTCAGGATGAGGTTGCGGACAAAAGCCTAAGGTTAACAGGTTAAAGCACCAAATTCCCTCGATGCCCACAAGGGAAACCCGCAGCGGAGTTGAATGCGGGCTTGATCCGCTTCTCAGACACCGAGATAGCCCGACAGGTTCGGGTGGCTGGCCAGGGTGGCGGCGCTACCATGCAGCACGACGCGGCCCTTCTGCAGCACGACCGCCTGATTGGAGCGTGCCAGCACCTTGCGGTAGTCGCGGTCCACAATCAGCGTGGCAATGCCGCTGGCGCTGATCTCGCCGATGACGCGCCAGATCTCGGCCACGATCAGGGGCGCCAGTCCTTCGGTTGCTTCGTCCAGCACGATCAACTCCGGGTGCGTCATCAGCGCACGACCGATGGAGAGCATCTGCTGCTCACCGCCCGAGAGTTGCCCGCCCATCTGGGCAATGCGTTCGGCCAGCCTGGGAAAAGTTTCCAGCACGCGCTCAAACGACCAGTCACTGCGGCCATCGCGGCCATGCCTGGCCGCCATCAGCAGGTTTTCCCGCACCGAAAGGTTCGGAAAAACGCCGCGCCCCTCGGGCACGTAAGCGATGCCCAGGCGTGCCACCTGGTGCGGCTGCAGGTGCGAGGCCTCCTGTCCGAACAGGCCGATGTGACCGTCGCGCTGCCTGACATGGCCCAGCAGCGTGCGGATCAGCGTGCTCTTGCCCATGCCGTTGCGCCCGAGCAGACCCACGGTCTCGCCGCGCCCGATCTGCAGATTGACGCCGTGCAACACATGGCTGGAGCCGTACCAGGCGTGCACCGCGCGTGCGTCCACAATCAGTTCACGGTTCATCGCTGGCCTCCCCCAGGTAGGCCAGGCGCACGCCGGCGTGGCTGCGCACAAAGTCGGGTGAACCGCAGGCAATGACAACGCCGTTGACCATCACCGTGATCGTGTCAGCGATGCGAAAGACGGCGTCCATGTCGTGCTCGACCAGCAAGATGGCATGGCTGCTCCTGAGTTCTGCCAGCAGGGCCAGCATGCGTTCGGTCTCTTCTGCGCCCATGCCGGCCAACGGCTCGTCAAGCAGCAGCACCTCAGGGTCGGTGGCCAGACACATGGCGATTTCAAGCTGGCGCTTCTGGCCGTGCGAGAGCATGCCGGCGTTGCGCTCCAGCACGCTGCCCAGACCGGCGCGCTCAGCCACTTCGTGCGCCTTCTTGCTGCTGCGGGGACAGCGCTGTGCATCCTGCCAGAACGCCCAGGGTCTGGGGTCCAGGATTTGCGCCGCAAGCCGGCAGTTTTCCAGCACCGTGAAGCTGGGGTAGATGGTATTGCGCTGGTAGCTGCGACCCAGCCCGGCGCGTGAGCGACGGGGTTGCGACCAGCTTGTCACGTTCTGACCCAGCAGTTCGATCTCTCCGGCTGACAACTCGATCTCACCGGACAGGATATTGATCAGCGTCGATTTGCCTGCGCCATTGGGCCCGATGACCGCATGGACGCTGTGGCGAGAAAGTTCGAGCGAGACCTTGTCCAGGGCCACCAGGCCGCCCCAGCGTCGTGTGATTGCCTGCGCGCGCAGCAGAACCTCGGACTCACTCATCTTCAGACTCCGCTTCGGGCGCGGCAGGACCGGCGTTGGCGCGCCCAAACAGGCGCTCGGCGATCTGCTGCGGCACGCCCACCAATCCGCGCGGCAGCAAGGCGACGCTGGCGATGATGGTCAGCCCCAGTCCAAGTTGCCAGTGTTTGGCAAAGTCACCAAACAGGGCTTCTGACTTGAACAACTCCTGCAACAGCGCGAAGGCGAAGGCGCCAATGATGGCACCGCGCAACTGCCCGATACCGCCCAGGATGATCATGATCAGCACATTGCCCGAGACGTGCCAGCTGATCAGTTCCGGATTGACATAACCGTCTTTCACGGCAAACAGGAAACCGGCCAGGCCGGCAATGCCGCCGGAGATCACGAACGCGGCCAGTTTGTAGCTGAAGGTCGAGAAACCGGTGGAGCGCATGCGCTGCTCGTTGACGCGAATGCCGGCCAGGGCGCGGCCAAAGCGTGAGCGCAGCAAGAGCGCCAGAAAGCCGAAGACGGTGATCAGGCTTGCCAGCGTGAAGACATAGAGTGTGAGCGGCTGATCGAGATCGATCAGGCTGCCCAGCACCGGTTTGACGGTCATGTAGATGCCGTCGGTGCCGCCACCCAGCGGGGTGTCGTGCGCCACGTAGTAAGCCATCTGGGCAAAGGCCAGTGTGACCATGATGAAATAGACGCCGCTGGTGCGCAGCGACAGCACGCCCACCAGCAGCGCATAGGCCGCTGCGGCCAGCACGCAGACTGGCAGCAGCCAGAGCATGGAGGCGCCGCCGCCCTGTGGCGACAGCAACACCGCCGCGTAAGCACCAATGCCCAGAAAGGCCGACTGCCCGAAGCAGACCAGGCCGGTGCCGCCCACCAGCAACTCGAGGCTCAGTGCGAAGACGGCAAAGATCATGATCTTGGTGACCAGGTCGATGCCGTATTTTCCGGCGACCAGCGGAAACAGCGCCAGCGCGGCAAAAGCCAGGACGGAAAAAATGATCTTGCTGTGCTTCATGTGAGTCGGGTTGCGCCTAGCCGGCCTTGAACAGGCCGCTGGGTTTCCACAGCAGGATCAGCGCCATCATCACGTAAATCAGCACCCCCGAAGCCTGAGGCACCAGCACCTTGCCAAAGGTGTCAACAACGCCAATCAGCAGGGCGGCCAGCAGGGCGCCGCGGATGGAGCCGATGCCACCAATCACCACCACGACAAAGCAGATGATCAGCACCGTGTTGCCCATGCCCGGATAGACCGAAGAGACAGGTGCTGCAATCATGCCGGCGAAGACGGCCACGGCCATGCCGGCAGCAAACACCACCCGGTACAGGAACTTGATGTCAATGCCGAGCGACTGCACCATCTCGCGATTCGTGCTGCCGGCCCGGA
>CAITZZ010000294.1 GCA_903897005.1 uncultured beta proteobacterium
GGCTGGTTGCTGATTTCGCGCAGCTCGCAGCCGGTCTACCCACTGCCTGAAGCAGTCTGGTTTGCGCTGTGCATCAGCCTGTGCCTGCTCGGCTCGGTGATCATGATCGCCGCCGACGCGCAGAAGTTCTATACCCTGCGCATCCAGCGCGGTCTCATCACCGACGGCATGCACCGCTGGGTGCGCCATCCCAATTATCTCGGCGAGATGATGATCTATGGCAGCTTTGCCATGCTGGTCTGGCATTGGTTCCCGGTGCTGGTGCTGGCCTGGGTCTGGCTCGGCCTCTTTGCTGTCAACATGGTCATGAAAGAAGCCAGCATGTCGCGCTATCCGGACTGGGCAGCGTACAAGAAAAGAAGCTGGTGGCTGGTCCCGTTTCTGCTCTGAGCAGAACGGATCACTTCAGCCAGCCAGCACGCTGCCTGAGGCGGCGCTGCGGCCTTGTGCGTCGAACAGCACACCCGGATTGAGGATGCCCGCCGGATCGACCACTCCCTTCGCGGCACCGAGCATTTGACGAAACAGCGGCGGCGATTCCAACTCATAGCCACTGCGGTGATCACGGCCCACCGCGTGGTGGTGCGTGATGGTGCCGCCGTGCGCCACCACGGCGGCGTTGGCGGCCAGCTTGATCTCGCGCCAGGCTGCGAGCGCGCTGGCCACGTCGCCGTTGGCCGAACCCAGCACGGCGATGGTGAAATAGGGCGCCAGACCGTCCGGATAGGCGTGCGTGACGCGACACGAGACCAGGCTTTCCTGACCGGTCACGCGTTCAATTGTTGACTGGACTTCGCTCTTGACGTTCTGGTAGAACGACTCGAAGCGGTCCCAGGTGATGGCGCTCTCGAAGGTGTCCATGATGACGCCCAGGCCCACCGCCGGGTCGCGCCAGTAAGGCATGCGGATGAAGGCTTCGCGCCAGGCACCGGCAGCGCCTTTGCGGTGCTCCTGCGAGCCTTCACTGGCCATGGAGCGTTCGACCGCCGCTGGGTCGTACTCGCCGGCGTGATCGCGCACCAGTTCCAGTGCGCGCTCCATCCATGCGTTCAGGGGGTGGTCTGCTGATTCAAAGCCCAGCACCAGCATCGCGTGGCGCCCATCGCCAACGCCGGAGAAGACGGTTTCCATCGGATCGAGCAATCGGCAGTTGCTCGGGTTCAGGCCCGATTGCGTGAGTGCGCGCAGGCAACGCGCAGCGACAAAGTAGTCGGCAAATTTGACCGAAGCGGAAGCGCGGAACTTCGGCTTGGCTTGCAGGCGCATCCAGGCTTCGGTGATGACACCCAGCGTGCCCTCGCTGCCCAGCACCAGACGGTCCGGCGCTGGCCCGGCACCCGATGCGGGTAGGCGCCTTGTTTGCAGCAGGCCAGCCGGGCTGACCATGCGGGTGGATTCCACAAAGTCGTCGATGTGCGTGTACTGCGTGGCGTAGTGACCACCGGCGCGTGTCGCAATCCAGCCGCCCAGCGTGGAGAACTCAAAGCTCTGCGGGAAGTGGCGCAGCGTCAGGCCGTGCCCTCGCAACTGGGCTTCGATGTCGGGGCCGTAGGCGCCCGCCTGGATGCGCGCGGCACGGCTCACCGTGTCCACTTCCAGCACCTGGCCGAGACGCTCCATGTCCAGAGAAATGACGGCGGCGTAGTCCTGGCCCACGGCCGGCTCCACACCGCCGCAGACGCTGCTGCCACCACCGTAGGGAATCACAGCCACCTTGCTGCGCACGGCCCAGTCCAGGATGTCGATCACGGCCTGTTCATCATCCGGATAGGCAACCCAGTCTGGCGGCCGGGGGACGCGACGCAACCACATGCGCGCGCAGTCGGCATAGCTCTTGCCATAAGCGTGATTGAGCCGGTCCAGTGGTGCATTGGAGAACATGGCGGCAAGCGCCGCTGGCGCAGCGATCCTCGGGGCGGGCAGTTCGAAGTCTTCCACAGCCGGTGGCGTCAGCGCGGCAAACTGGCCGCCCAACTGCTCGACCATGAACTTGACGGTGGCCTGTTCGCTCGCGGCGAGCACTGTATCGGCGGCACCCCAGCCCCAGAAACGGCGCGCGGCGCGCCGGGAAAGACTTTTGCTTGCAGTGTTCATGGGTCGATTTAAACCCATTTTCTGCACGATGGCGACAGCAGCGCCCGCTGCCGTCGCCGACAATGCAGGCCATGGCGATTGAAATCCACTCTGATGAAGTCCACACGGCGCCGCTGGCCTCAGCCACGGTGATGCTGCTGCGTGACAGCGCGCTAGGGCCCGAAGTATTGATGATGCGCCGACACGGCGATTCGAAGGTGCTGGGCGGCGTGCATGTTTTTCCTGGCGGCAAGCTGGACGACGCAGATGGTGAAGTCGCGCAAGACCTGTTCGACCAGCCGCTGAAGCACTTGCTGCAGTCCTTGCAGCAGGCGGATCTGGACGCGAAGACCGCTGCCTCTCTGTACGTCACGGCCCTGCGCGAAACGTTTGAAGAATGTGGCCTGCTGTTGTGCGACGGTGTGGCTCCCGAAGTCTTGCTGCAGGCGCGCGCGCTGCTCAGCACCGGTCAGGGCTTCATCGGTGTGCTGCAGCAATTGGGTTTGCCGCTGCAGACGCGCCATCTGGCACCATGGTCGCGCTGGATCACGCCGCGCGTGGCGTCGATGACCCACAAGCGTTTTGACACGCGCTTCTTTGTGGCGCAAGCGCCACAGGGGCAGGAGGCACTGCATGATGACCATGAGGCAACCGAAACCGTCTGGCTCAGTCCCGCCCAGGCCTTGCGCCAATACTGGGACAGCCAGATAGAGATGGCGCCGCCCCAGATACTTACTCTGAGTCAGTTGACCCACTTTGACAGCGTCGCCGCCATCCTCGCAGCGGCCCGCAACCGCCCCCCGGCGCTGATCGAACCCTCACCGTTCGATCAGGATGGCCAGCGTGTCATCTGTTACCCCGGGGATCCACGCCATCCGGTGGCAGAGCGCGCCTGGTCAGGCCCGACGCGCGTGACCTTCCGCAACGGCCGCTTTGAGCCGGACGGCGGCTTGGCGGCACTGCTGCCAACTGGCCCCTGAGCGCAGGCATTACGGGTGGATCAAGCTGCCGGGGCACTCAGCTCCGCGACTGTCCCCCGCCCTTCGGGCTCCGCCTTTATGTCGCTGCGCTGAGCGCCCCAACAGCCAGATCTTTCAAGCACGGGCGGCGTACGAACGGGCAAACCACCGACGCTCGTTGCCGTGGGTGATGCGGTGGGTGGCGCAGCGACATAAAGGAGGAGCCCATAGGGCGGGGGACAGTCGCGGAGACACCCACTGCGTCGCCCGCGGCCCACGCAAGCCTCAGCCGCAGACTTGATCCGCAATTCAGTGCATGCGTGGCACTGGATCCCGGATCAGGTCCGGGATGACAAATACCGTGCCCCGCGATGACAAATACTGGGCCCCGGATTACAGAGGCGGGTTCAGGCTCCGTGGCGGAATCTGGCGGACTCTCAACGGGCGCCGGCTTCGGCGTTGAACTCCTCGATCATCACATCGAGATCAGTGCTCTGCGTGCGCAGACAGCCCCAGTAATTGCGGTGATCATCCCACTGCGCGCGCAGTTCTTCCAC
>CAITZZ010000295.1 GCA_903897005.1 uncultured beta proteobacterium
CGCACAACGGGACAGCTATGAAAAACTGCTCGGTACCGTCAAATCTCTCACCACGGCAGCGCAGCGGGAACCTGGCGCAACAAGCGGGAATGGCCGTGCCGCATTGCTCGCCATTGCAGCCCGGCAAAAGGAAGCCGAGGAACTGGCCGCCGCTGGCGAGTACGGCGTTGCACACACCATTCTTGAAGAGGGTTACCGAACCCTGACGCAAACCCTGAGCAGCCTCAAGTCGGGCACCGGATTCACGGGTGCCACGGGTAGTGCCGCAACGACCAGTGGAAGTGGTGACGCTGCCCGCAAAGCCTCTTACGAGCGGCAAATGGATACTGCGTCCGCCCTGCTTGATGCGGCAAAGCGCGCCAGCGCGGAGACTCAAGGTACAAGGGCGGCCGATATTGTTCGGATTGAAGGCATTCTTACCCAAGCCCGCAGCGTTGCAAGTGGCGGTGACTATGTTCGAGCTGACGCGCTCGTCGCCGAAGGACTGAGGGACTTGCGTACCTTGATGGTCTCCATGAAGGGCGGCAGCGGTGAACCCCGTGCCGCTGGGGACGGCGGTAGCGCCACCCATTCTGGCAATCCCCAAAACGCTGTGAACTTCGACAGTCGCTACAGCACGGCAAAAGCCTTGGCCGATGCCCTGCGCCGGCAGAACCTTGAAAAGAATGCCGGGAAGGATGGCTTGGTTGCTGATATTGAGTCCCGACTTTCCCGGACTCAAAGTCTGCGCAGCAGTGACCCTGCGGCGGCGATGGCGTTGCTGGACGAAACCTATGCGCTTACGCGCAATACCCTTCAGGGCCTGCAGAGTGCCTCGAACCTCAAGTCCGGCAATGCAGCGCTGGAGGCATCGGGCGTCGCCAAGGTCCCTTCCAGTGGTGAAGGACAACGTGCAGAGGCGCAACGCCTTCTGGATTCAGCCGGAATGATTCGCAGCGCGGCCGAGCGGATCGGGCGCGAAAAAGGCCATGACAATGCCAGCGCGCTGGCGGTGGTCGACAGCTTTGTTTCGAGTGCGCGTAACAGCCTGGCGTCTGACCCGGCCCGAGCGGTTCAATCTGCCGCTGAGGCCAATCGCCTGGCCAAAGAAGCCCTGGAAAAGGCGCGCACCGGTCGCTGACATTGAGGATGGCAACGACGAATCCGTCGCCTTGCCCGCTTATCGGTTGGCGTGGTCAATAAAGGTGGTCACGCAATCGAGTTGTTCTGGCACATTCAGCGCCGGCGCATGACCACAGCCAGGCACCTCCACCACCTGCAGTCGACCGGCAGCTCCCGGGCCGCGGTGGCGCATGGCCTCAATGGTCTCATTCAGCACCAGATCCGACTCCGCGCCATGTAGACACAGTACCGGAATCTGCAATGCGTCGTAGTGCTCCCAGATCAGGTAATCATCGGGGTGGTGGACAAACTGCTGCGCCATGGCCGGGTCGTAGTGCGGTGTCACGCGCCCATCGGGCAGTCGACGGGTGGAGGTCTCGGTCAGGCGACGCCACTGGGCGTCGCTCAACCAGCCATAGGGTTTGTAGACCGTGCGAAAGAAGGCCTCCAACTCCGTCACGGTGGCAAAGCTTGGCGGATTGCCGGCATAGTCGCGGATGCGCGCAATCGCCGTTGCGGCCAGGGCTGGCGCGTTGTCGTTGAGCGTCAGACTCAGGATGCGACCGGGCATGGACGGCTCAAACAGGCCCGACGCGCACACCGTGCCAATCGCACCGCCCATGGACGTTCCTACCCAATGGGCCTGCTGGATCGCCAGCTGGTCAAACAGCTGGGCTGCAATGCGCGCATAGAAAGCCAGGCAGTACTCTTGCGCCGGGCGACTGCTCCATTGGCTCAGGCCCCGCCCAATGGTGTCGGGACAGATGACCCGGTAGCGGCTGCTCAAGTGCGCTGCAAGTTCATCCATGTCGCGCCCGGTGCGTGCCAGGCCATGCCAGGCAATCACCACCGGCGCGTCGGATGAACCCCATTCGGTGTAGTGGATCTCCTGCCCGGCGCAGCGCAGGTAGTGCGATCGCATGTTCATACGCCACCTTGTTTGGCAATGGCGGCGGAGCGCAAGCGCCCCACCACTCCAGTTGGAAAGTAATAGACCGACAAGACAAACAGCACGCCCAGCCAGAGCAGCCAGCGGTCAGGAGACAACAGAGCCGAGAGCCAAGGCAGGGCGCTGGCGGCCTCGCTGCCCAAGCGCAGCAAGTCCTGCAGATAGCTCTGTGCAAACAGGAACAACGCAGCTCCCACAATGGAACCGTACAGGGTGCCCATGCCGCCAATGACGACGATCAACAGCACATCCATCATGATCTCGAACGACAGCGATGTGTCCGGCCCGTTGTACCGCAGCCAAAGCGCCAGCATGGCACCGGCCAGGCAGGCAAACAGCGCCGACAGAATGGCCGACGTGGTCCGGTACACCACCACGCGGTAGCCAATAGCCTCGGCACGAAATTCGTTCTCGCGTATGGCCTGCAGCACACGACCAAACGGCGAGTTCACGATGCGAAGCAATGCCAAAAAGAGGACCACAGCCGTGACAAAAAGCAGGTAGTAGCACAGCAAACGCCCGTCGAGAGAGACACCCAGGAACGGCTCTTCGCTGAACTCATGGCTGGGAGACAAAATCTCCGGCACCTTGAACGACAAGCCGTCCTCACCGCCGGTGATCTCATGCA
>CAITZZ010000296.1 GCA_903897005.1 uncultured beta proteobacterium
CGGAGAGGCGCTGGCGTTCCAATCGCTCAGCACAACGCGGCGCAGACCCTGGCCCAGGTCATGCTCTGCCGGCCGGTGCGTGTGGCCGTGGATCAGGGTGCTGGCTGCGCCGGCCTGCAGCCATGCGCGGGTGGCCTGGCTGTCCAGGTCAACCAGCAAGTTGCCCTTGGCCGTGCCCATGCTCTTGTGCTCCTCACTTTGTGAGCGCATCTGGCGTCCAATGGCCTGACGCTGGGCCAGCGACTGCTGCAGAAAAGCCTGCTGCCACTGCGCACTGCGAACCTGTGAGCGAAACTGCATGTAGTCGCTGTCTTGCAGACACAAGGCGTCACCGTGTGACAACAACCAGCGCTCACCGGCAAATTCAAGTACCGTCGGATCGTCCAGCAGTTTCATGTTGCAGGCTGCGGCAAAGCCCGCTCCGACCAGGAAATCGCGATTTCCCTGCATGAAAAAAAGGGTCAGACGTTGCGCCGTCGCTGCCAGAACTTGCGCGCAACGCGCAGCAAAGTCATCGCCTGGACTGGCCGCATCGATCGCATCGTCCCCAACCCACACCTCAAACAGATCGCCCAGAATGAACAAGGCGTCTGCCTGTGTGCGCTGCATGAAGTTGCGCCAGACGTCGAAGGTCGCTTCATCGCCCGCCTGCAGATGCAAATCGGCGATGAAATCCAGACGCTGCCAGTGTGCTGGCGCCTGCAGCAGAACCGGTGACGCCAGGATGCTCATGTCAAAGGGCTACAGCCTTCTCCAGAATGACGTCCTCCACCGGCACGTCGTCGTGGTGGCCGCGTCTGGCGGTCTTGACGGTCTTGATCTTGTCGACCACTTCGGTTCCGGCGACGACCTTGCCAAACACGGCGTAGCCCCAGCCTTGCGCTGAAATGCCGGTGTGATTGAGGAAACCGTTGTCGGCCACATTGATGAAGAACTGTGCAGTGGCTGAATGGGGGTCACCGGTGCGCGCCATCGCCACCGTGTAATTGAGGTTCTTCAAGCCGTTGTTGGCTTCGTTGTCGATCGGTTTGTCGCCGCGCTTTTCCTTCATGCCAGGCTCCATGCCACCGCCTTGCACCATGAAACCCGGAATGATCCGATGAAAGATGGTGTTGTTGTAGTGGCCCTTGTTGACGTAGCTCAGGAAGTTGGCAACCGACTTGGGTGCCTTTTCGGTGTCCAGTTCAAGAGTGATGACGCCATAGTTGGCAATGTGAAGTTCGACTTGGGGATTGCTCATGATTTCTTTTCAAGGGTTGCAGAGTTGATGAGAATAGGTGTTTTCGGCACATCACTGGGAAACGGACCCGCCGCGCCGGTGGCTGTGCTCTTGATTTTTTGAATCGTCTCGCTGCCGCTCACGACCTTGCCGAAAACGGTATAGCCAAAGCCGTCGGGCGAGGGCGCATTGAGCTTGGCATTGTTTGTGACGTTGATGAAGAACTGGCTGGTGGCCGAGTTGGGGTCGCTGGTACGGGCCATGGCAATCGTGCCGACCTCGTTTTTCAAGCCATTGCTGGCCTCCAGTACCACGGGCGGCCGGGTTGGTTTTTGCTGGTACTTGCCGTCATAACCGCCTCCTTGCACCATGAAGTTGTCGATGACACGGTGAAACAGCGTGCCGTCATAGTGCTTGTCCCTGACATACTGCAAGAAATTGGCAACGGTCTTGGGGGCCTTGTCAGGATAAAGTTCGACCACAAAGTCACCCGCGGACGTGACGAATTTGACGCGAGGCATTTCCTGGGCCAGGGCTCCAGTGTGTGCAAAAAACTGCAAGATGGCGGCAAGCGCGAAAGTAAGCGCCACCGGAAAACGTGTCCATTTCATCCAATCACTCCTTCATAAAAAATCTTCCACTGCCCGCGCTGGCGCTCCCAATACTGGCGTCGCGTCGGGCCACTGCGTCTACCGTCAGCCACCTCGCCGAAGGTGACGACCATGGTGTCGGCAGCGTCGGTCCAGCGCAGCATCGACAGGTCCTTGAGTTCAATGGCACGTCCGCGTGTCTTGGCGAGCTGGCTGCGCAAACCAGGGGTCCACTCGGCCAGTGTTTTACCGTTGCTATGGAAATCCGGACTGTAAAAGCTGAGAACCTGGTCCATGTTACCGCGCGATTTGGCACTTTGCCAGGCCGCCAGTGCCGCTTCAAAGGGCTTGCTTTCCTGGCGTGCCACATTCGGCGTGATCCATTGAAGGACCGGGGCAATCACCACCGGCGTGGTGCGGGTCTGCACGGTGCGGATGATCTTGGCCAGATCCGGATTGGCCAGCACCACGCAACCGTCGGAAGCCTGTGGCGGTCGGGCAAACTGGTTGGGCGGTGTACCGTGCAACCAGATGCCGCTGCCCGTCTTGCCCCGACGGTTGTCGAGCTCGTTTGGATAGTTGATTGGCAGTGCGCCCGAGCCGTAATAGTCTTTCAGGGAGCGTGGGTCCAGACTGCCGGTGATGAAATACACGCCCAGCGGTGTGCGTGAATCCCCCTCGGTTTTCTTGTCGTAGCCTGATTTTCCGATCGAGATGTAATAGTCGCCGATCAGGGTCAAACCACTGGCCTTGTTTTCAAACAGGTAGAGGCGCGAATGCGAAGCGTCGATGGCAATGGCATGCCGGTTGCGTGATGAAAGGGCTAGAAACTGGGATGGAACCGCACCCGCAGGCGGGCGTTCGCGCAGCGCCCTCAGGCGCAACTGTGACTCGTCGCGCAGCTCGGACAGTGCGGTTGCGCCCCCCATTGAAATGGACTCCGGCACATCACCGACCGTCTGCACCTGGCGGATGCGTGCCGACAGCAAGTCTCCGTAGACCAGCTGTGCAAGCTGGAAATGGGGGTAGTCGCGAACCAGGTCTTGCGCCTGCTCGAGTGCCTGGCGACTTTCGGATCGGGCCACCAACTGGTAAATCTCGATCAGCCGACGCTCCGCCAGACCCGGGTCAACCGGTGCGATGGGCGCTGCCGGACTCGCCGGCACGGCCTTCTTGCTCTTGCTGGGTGACTTTTTGTGCGCACTGGCGCTCGCCGATGCCGAAAACGCGACAAGGGCTGCGACAAGAACAGGAAAAATATACCGCCTCATGGGGTCATCAGACGATGCTACGAAGCGCTACCGCCAGCAGTGGCGGCGATCCGCAAGCCAGCATCAACTGCCTGAGGATTCCTTGGTGATCTGCCAGCGATCGCCCGTCTTGAGCAGATGCAGCGTCTTGCGGCTTGATACCGACAGCGCGCCCGCGTGGTAGTGCTGGCGAAACTTTGCCACCGCCTTGTTGCCGCTGATGCTGACGTCCAGGTTGTCAAGCTTGACGCTGATGCTGCTCTTGCCAACAATGCGTTTGCGACGGTCTTCCTCCCAGGCCGCGCGTGACTGCTTGCCGGGCGGGGTGAACTCCTTGCTGTAGGCGCCGAGGTACGAAGCCAGGTCCTTGGCAGACCACGCCTTGGCCCAGGCCAGCACGGCCTCCTGCGCTGCCTGTTCAGCGGCGCTGTCGGCACTGGCCGCGGCCGGCTTGGCGGCTGGCGCGCTCGGTGGCGTGGCGGCAACCGGCTGCGCAGCAGGGGCTGCGGCAGTGGTCGATGCAACCGGTTTGGGCGCAGCCGCGGCAGCCGCACTGGCTGCGGCAGCTACCGTCACGCTCGGACGCTGCCCCTTGTTGCCAGGGCTGAACAATTCCCGAATCAGGGCCAGCTTGGGCGGTACGGCCGCGTTGGCGCCGTCAAGCTGCAATGCCTTGTTGTAGGCCTGGCTGGCGAGCCTGGCATAAACATCTCCCAGGTTCTCGTGCGCCGTGGAGTAGCTCGGGTTGGTTCGAATGGCCATTTCGAGTGCTGCTCTGGCTTTGTCAAATTGACCCTGTCCGGCATACAGAACCGCCAGGTTGTTGTACGGCTCAGGCAGCTCCGGGTAATCTTCGGTGAGCTTGGTAAAAGTTGCGATGGCCTCGGCCTGTTTGCCCGAACTGCGCTGAATAACGCCTTTAAGAAAGCGCATCTGCGGGTCGTTCGGTTTACCGGCCAGGAACGCATCGGCCTTGGTCAGTGCCTCGACCAGTTTGCCGGTGCGCAGCAACTGGCTTACATCGGCCGACTCATCTGCATGGACAGGCATGAGTACGCAGGCGGCAATCAGCGCGAGCAGGCGAATGCTGGTGAAAATGACGGAGTGATCGAACTTCATGGAGTCTTTGAATCCCTACTGTGTGAATGCCCAGTGCGAGAGTTGGGTCGGCAGAGCTATATACTGGCCGTAATTGTAGCCCACGAGCCACTTTTGAGTCTGTACCTGATTAGCCATTTATTCACAGTCCCCATCGAGGCCGTCCCTGCTTGGATTCCCGAAGTTTGCCGTCTTAGTCACCCATGAGTTTACGCATTTACAACACGCTGACGCGTGCACTTGAGCCTTTGTCGCCACTGCAAGCAGGCCACGTTCGAATGTACGTTTGTGGCATGACTATTTATGACCTGTGCCACATCGGGCATGCTCGGATGGCGATGGCTTTTGACATGGTGCAGCGCTGGCTGAGGAGCAGCGGCTACCGCGTCACCTACGTGCGCAACATCACCGACATCGACGACAAGATCATCCGGCGGGCTCTGGAGCGTGGCATCAGCATTCGGGCCCTGACCGACGAGATGATTGAAGTGATGCACGCCGACATCGGTCAGCTCGGCATCGAACCACCGACGCTGGAGCCGCGTGCTACCGAATATGTGCCACAGATGCTCGACTTGATCAGCCAGTTGCAGGCCAAGGGTCTGGCCTACCAGTCAAGTTCTGGTGACGTCAATTACGCGGTCCGAAAATTCCCCGGCTACGGCAAGCTGTCCGGTAAATCACTGGATGAATTGCGCGCCGGCGAGCGCGTCGCTGTGCTCGATGGCAAGGACGATCCGCTGGACTTCGTTCTGTGGAAGGCGGCCAAGGAGTCCGAGCCCGATGACGCCAAATGGGACAGCGCTGCCTTGGGCCATGACTACGGCAGAGGGCGCCCGGGGTGGCACATCGAGTGCTCTGCCATGAGCTGCCAGACGCTGGGCGAAACCTTTGACATTCATGGCGGTGGCGTCGATCTGCAGTTCCCGCACCACGAAAACGAGATCGCACAAAGCGAAGGGGCCAGTGGCAAGCCGCTGGCCAAACTCTGGATGCACAACGGTATGGTGCAGATAGACAATGAAAAGATGTCCAAGAGTCTTGGCAATTTTTTCACGATTCGCGAAGTGCTGGCCAAGTACGATGCCCAGACCGTGCGCTTCTTTCTGTTGCGCACGCATTACCGCAGCGACCTGAATTACAGCGATGTGCACCTTGACGACGCTCGCAATTCCCTCAAGCGTCTGTACACGGCACTCGATCTGGTCAAACCGGCAGCGATAGAGATCGACTGGGCACAGCCCTATGCGGCGCGCTTCAAGGCAGCCATGGATGAGGACTTTGGTACACCCGAAGCGGTGGCGGTGCTGTTTGAACTGGCCGGTGAAGTCAACAAGACCAAGTCGGTGGAACTGGCCGGCTTGCTCAAGGCACTGGGTGGCTGCCTGGGCTTGCTGCAAGGCGATCCGACTGAATTTCTGCAAGCCGGAGCCACGCTTGATGAGGGCGCTATTGCCGCCTTGATCGCCGAGCGTGCGGCGGCCAAAGCGGCGCGCAATTTCCTTGAGGCCGACCGGATTCGCCAGGCCCTGTTGGCCCAAGGCATTGTGCTGAAGGATTCGGCGACCGGCACAAGCTGGGAGGTCGTGCAATGACGCCGGCAAAAGCACTGGCTGTTTGCGCACCACCCCCTTACTGGGAAGAGGCGCGCAAACACCTCATGAAACGAGACCGCGTGATGAAGCGGCTGATTCCCCAGTTCGGCGACGTCTGCCTGCAAACCCGGGGTGACGCCTTTGTCACGCTGGCGCGCAGCATCGTCGGGCAGCAGATCTCGGTCAAGGCGGCACAAACGGTGTGGGACCGCTTCGTCGTGCTGCCAAAGAAGTTCAGCGCGGCCAATGTGCTCAAGCTTAAAGTGGACGACATGCGTGCGGCGGGCCTGAGCGCTCGCAAGGTTGAATACCTGGTGGATCTGGCACTGCATTTTGTGAACCGCACCAGCCCGGTGACCGTGTGGGAAACCATGGACGACGAGGCCATCATTGCCGAACTGACCGGTATTCGTGGCATCGGACGCTGGACCGCCGAAATGTTTCTGATTTTTCACATGCTGCGTCCCAATGTGCTGCCGCTCGATGATGTCGGTCTGCTCAATGGCATCAGCCGGAGTTATTTTTCCGGCGACGTTGTCAGCCGCAGCGACGCCCGTGAAGTCGCCGCCGCCTGGGCGCCGTATTGCAGCGTCGCAACTTGGTATATTTGGCGCTCGCTGGATCCGCTGCCGGTGGCTTATTAATGCCTTGTGGGACAGACCAAACCGACACGCAGTGCGCGTGCTCTGTCCCCAACTTGAAGCGGGATGTTGGAAGTTCACCTTGTGGGACAGACCAAAGCGACACGCAGTGCGCGTGCTCTGTCCCCAACTGATTAGAAGGACCGTTTGTGGCCAAAAAAACCTTCCTCGATTTCGAGCAACCGATTGCCGATCTGGAAAACAAGATTGAAGAGCTGCGCTACGTGCAGACCGAGTCGGCAGTGGATATTTCTGCTGAGATCGACCAGCTTGCCAAGAAAAGCCAGCAACTCACCAAAGACATCTACAGCGACCTCACGCCCTGGCAAATCACCAAGATTGCACGCCACGCCGAGCGTCCCTACACGCTGGACTACGTGTCCGAAATCTTCACGCATTTTGTCGAGATGCACGGCGACCGCCATTTTTCCGACGACCTGAGCATCGTCGGTGGCCTGGCGCGCTTCAATGGCACGCCCTGCATGGTGCTGGGCCAGCAAAAAGGGCGCGACACCAAGGAACGCGGCCTGCGCAACTTCGGCATGAGCAAGCCCGAGGGTTATCGAAAAGCCCTGCGACTCATGAAGACGGCCGAGAAGTTCAAGCTACCGGTTTTTACTTTTGTCGATACGCCCGGCGCCTATCCTGGCATCGACGCCGAAGAGCGCGGCCAATCGGAGGCCATTGGGCGCAACATTTTCGAGATGGCGCAACTCGAGGTACCCATCATCACCACCATCATCGGCGAGGGCGGTTCCGGCGGTGCGCTGGCCATCTCGATTGGCGACCAGGTCTTGATGCTGCAGTACGCGATCTATTCGGTGATCAGCCCGGAAGGTTGCGCCTCCATTTTGTGGAAGACCTCCGACAAGGC
>CAITZZ010000297.1 GCA_903897005.1 uncultured beta proteobacterium
GCGCAGAGCAGCATGGCGGGGATCCGCATTTCGGACATGATCAAGGTTTTACCGCATGCCAATCTTGACCGGCCCAAACACCGCTTGCGCCTCGCGCGGCAGGCAGCGCCAGTACACTGGATTGGCAGTCAGTTCCGCACCCAAGGCAGCTGCCGCCTGCCAGGGCCAACGTGGTTGATACAGGAATGGCCTGCCCAAGGCAATCAGATCGGCGTCGCCGGCCTGCAAAATGGCTTCAGCCTGCTGCGCTTCGGTGATCAGGCCAACAGCCGTGGTCAACATCCCGCTGGCCTGGCGAATCTGGCGCGCAAAAGGAACCTGATAGCCAGCGCCCAAGCTAATCTTCTGTGCCGGCGACACACCCCCTGAAGAGACATGAATGAAGTCGCAACCCAGCGCTTTCAGGCGCTTGCAGAACTCGGCGCTTTGCGTCACGTCCCAGCCGCCTTCAACCCAGTCCGAGGCAGACAGACGCAGCCCCAGCACGCCGTCAAAGGCCTTGCGCACTGCGGCAAAAACCTCCAGCGGATAGCGGATCCGGTTCTCGAAGTTGCCGCCGTAGTTGTCGCTGCGCTGATTGGCCAGCGGCGACAGGAACTCGTGCAGCAAATAACCGTGCGCATTGTGAATTTCGACTGCTTCGATGCCCATGCGCTCGGCGCGCTGGGCTGCTGCGACAAATGCATCGCGGATCTGAGCCATCTTTTCTAGCGTCAAAGCGGTAGGCGCAGGTTCACTGGGCAGGTAGGCCTGGGCTGAGGGTGCAAAGGTTTCCCAACCGCCCTGCTCGATTTTCAGCAACTGCCCCCCCTGCCAGGGCAGGGCGCTGGAAGCCTTGCGGCCGGCATGGGCCAGCTGGATGCAGACCGCCACAGGCGGCGCCAATTGACGCGCGCGCTGCAGGGTATCGGCCAGCGCTGTCTCGGTGCGCTCATCCCACAGGCCGATGCAATGCGGTGTGATCCGCCCCTCGGGCAAGACCGCAGTCGCCTCGATGGTGAACATGGCGGCACCGCTGTTGAACAGGTTGCCCCAATGCATCAAATGCCAGTCGCCCACCACGCCTTCCTGCGCCGAATACTGGCACATGGGCGCCACCACGATGCGATTGGGCAGCGTCAGCCCACCGCGTGGCGAGGGCAGGTGCAGGGGAGAAAATAGCTTGCTCATGAAAATGTTCCTGAATCGCGAGTTGCGAAACGCAAGCATAGCCCAAGAGCGCCCAGCACCCCGGTAAAATACCGTGTTTACCCTTATCCCATGTACAAATCCGGAGTTGGCACAAATGGCTGATACAGAACACAGAAGCGGCGCCACCCCTGCCGACCTGGCCAACGCGATTCGCGCCCTGGCCATGGACGCGGTGCAAGCCGCCAACTCGGGCCATCCGGGCGCACCGATGGGCATGGCCGACATGGCCGTAGCACTTTGGCAGCGACAACTCAAGCACAATCCGGCCAACCCCCACTGGTTTGACCGCGACCGCTTCGTACTCTCCAACGGCCACGGCTCGATGCTGCTGTACGCCGTGCTGCATCTCACGGGTTACAAGCTGCCGATCGGTGAGCTGAAGAAGTTCCGCCAGTTGCACAGCAAGACCGCCGGCCATCCCGAGGTCGGTGTGACGCCGGGCGTGGAAACCACCACCGGACCGCTCGGTCAGGGCATCACCAACGCAGTGGGTATGGCACTGGCAGAAAAGCTGCTAGCCAAGGAATTCAACCGCGACGGCCACGAAGTCGTCAATCACCACACCTTTGCGTTCATGGGTGACGGCTGCCTGATGGAAGGCATCAGCCACGAAGCCGCCGCGCTGGCCGGCGCCTGGAAACTGGGCAAGCTGATTGCCCTGTACGACGACAACGGCATCTCTATTGACGGCCCGGTAACGCCCTGGTTCATCGACAACACCGCCCTGCGCTTTGTGTCTTACGGCTGGAACGTGCTCGGTCCGATCGACGGTCACGACGTCGATCTGGTGGCCCGCACTATCGCCGAGGCCAAGCAGTCGCTTGAGATGCCGACCCTGATCATCTGCAAGACGAGCATCGGCAAGGGCAGCCCGAACCGCGCCAACACGGCGAAAGCGCACGGCGAACCGCTGGGTGCGGAAGAAATCGCACTGACCCGCGCCGCGCTGGGCTGGCCGTACCCGGCTTTTGTCATTCCGAAAGCGGTCTACGCAGCATGGGACGCCAAGGCCGCGGGCGCCGCAGCAGAAAAATCCTGGAACGAGAAATTCGCTGCCTACAAAGCTGCGCACCCGGAACTGGCCAAAGAGCTGGCACGGCGCATGAAGGGTGAGCTGCCGAAAAACTTCAACCAGGTAGCCGTTGACACCGCGGTGGCTGCCCATACCAAGGCGGAAACCGTAGCCTCGCGCAAGGCTTCGCAACTGGCGCTCGAGGCATTCACCGCAGCCCTGCCTGAACTGCTGGGCGGCTCGGCCGATCTGACTGGCTCGAACCTGACCAACACCAGGTGCACACCGAATCTGCGCTTTGACTTTACCGGCCAGGCAAACAGTGGTCGTCACATCAACTACGGCGTGCGCGAGTTCGGCATGGCAGCCATCATGAACGGCATCGCCCTGCACGGTGGCTACATCCCCTACGGCGGCACCTTCCTGACCTTCAGCGACTACAGCCGCAATGCGATTCGCATGGCCGCCCTGATGAAGCTGCGCGTGGTGCATGTGTTCACGCACGACTCGATCGGCCTGGGCGAAGACGGCCCGACGCACCAGTCGATTGAACACGCCGCCTCGCTGCGCCTGATCCCGAACCTTGATGTCTGGCGCCCGGGCGACACGGCCGAGACCTCCGTTGCCTGGAGTGTGGCGCTACAGAACAAGGACCGGCCCACGGCCCTACTGCTGTCAAGGCAAAACATTTTTTACGCCCCCAAGTCCAGCCTGGGCGACATCAGCAAGGGCGCCTATGTACTGGCCGAACCCAGCGAGGTCGGCCTGCGCAAGAAAACCCAGGCCGTCATCATTGCTACCGGATCCGAAGTCCAGCTGGCTCTGAAAGCGCAGGAACTTCTGGCCAGCCGAAAGATTGCCGTGCGTGTGGTCTCGATGCCAAGCAACACCACTTTTGACAGACAAAGCGTCGCCTACAAGAGTTCCGTGCTGCCGGCCGGCGTACCGCGCATCGCAGTCGAGATGGGGGTCACCGAGGGCTGGTGGAAGTACGGCTGCGCTGCAGTCGTTGGCATCGACAGTTTTGGCGAATCAGCGCCGGCGCCGGTCCTGTTCAAGCACTTTGGCTTTACGCCCGAGAACGTGGCAGACACGGTGCAGAAGGTTTTGCGCAAGTAAGAGTTTTGAGTATTAACATTGGAGAAATCATGACGATCAAGATTGGTATCAACGGCTTTGGCCGCATCGGGCGCATCGTGTTTCGCGCTGCCACACAGAGCTTCCAGGACATTGAAATTGTCGGCATCAACGACCTGCTGGAGCCCGAATACCTGGCTTACATGCTGCAGTTCGATTCAGTCCATGGCCGTTTCAAAGGTGACATTGCCGTCGAAGGCGGCAACCTGATTGTCAACGGCAAGAAGATCCGTCTGAGCGCCGTCAAGGACCCGGCCGAGCTGAAGTGGAATGAAGTCGGCGCCGACATCGTGATCGACGCCACCGGCTTGTTCCTGACCAAGGAATCAGCGCAAAAACACATCACGGCCGGTGCCAAAAAGGTCATCATGTCGGCCCCCAGCAAGGACGACACACCGATGTTCGTCTTTGGCGTCAACGACAGCAGCTACGCCGGCCAGACCATCATCTCGAACGCCTCTTGCACCACCAACTGTCTGGCCCCGGTAGCCAAGGTGCTCAACGACAACTGGGGCATCAAGCGCGGCCTGATGTCGACCGTGCACGCTGCCACGGCAACGCAGAAGACGGTGGACAGCCCGTCCAACAAAGACTGGCGCGGCGGTCGCGGCATTCTGGAAAACATCATTCCTTCCAGCACTGGCGCGGCCAAGGCGGTAGGCGTGGTGATTCCTGAACTGAACAAAAAACTGACCGGCGTTTCCTTCCGCGTGCCAACCAGCGATGTGTCGGTGGTTGACCTGACCGTCGAACTGGAAAAGCCGGCGACTTATGCGGAAGTCTGCGCCGCCATGAAGGCCGCCAGCGAGGGCGCCATGAAGGGTGTGCTGGGCTATACCAACGCCAAAGTGGTTTCGACCGACTTCCGTGGCGAAAGTTGCACCTCGGTCTTTGACGCAGACGCCGGCATGGCACTGGACAGCACCTTCATGAAAATCATCGCCTGGTACGACAACGAGTGGGGCTACTCCAGCAAGTGTCTCGAAATGGCGCGCCTGATCAGCAAATAGTCACTCGCGCCGATCGCCCAACACGCGCCTTCGGGCGCGTTTTTTCTGGCGAAAACTTCGCCGATCAGTGGCAAGCGAGCAGCGCATTTCGGCCTGCCCGGTTTGAAAAGTGAGCGCGCCCGCCAGTCCAAAATCAACGAGAATGTAGTTTTTGCGGAGCCTGCAATGAAAAGAAGATTCAACTTCCGGCAAGTACTGGCGGGTTTGATCCTGACGACTCTGCCCTTGTTCTCGCAAGCCCAGACCGAGCCCATAGGCTACGTCAAGACCGTAACCGGTGAGGCCTGGGTCACTAACGCCGGACAGCGTGTCAGAGCGCAGCGCGGCACACCCATCCTGCTCGGCAGTCAGCTGCGAACTCAGGCGGGGGCTTCCTTGGGTGTCAGCTTCAAGGACAACACCATGATGTCGTTTGGACCGGACACCGAACTGACCGTTGACGAGTATCTTTACGAGCCGGCGGACGAACAACTCAAGCTGAGCACACGCTTGCTGCGGGGCACACTGAACTACATTGCGGGTGTGATCGCCAAGCTCAAGCCCGATGCGGTCTCCGTCAGGACACCGATGGGTGTAATTGGCGTGCGCGGAACCCAGTTTGTGATCAAGGTGGAGGATGCGCAATGAATTTCACCAGAAAAACCCTTCTTCTTGCCGCCACCTTGACGCTGCTTGCCGTGCTGGCCGGCTGCGCTGCCAAGAAGGGCACGGGGTCCTACGTGGTGCTGTTGCGCGATCCGGATGGCAACGCGGGCAAGGTGATTGTGCAAAGCCCACAGGGCGAGCAGACTCTGACCGAGGTCTTCAAAGGGGCTGCGCTGGACGGCAAACGCGAACCTTTCTTTGTCATGCAGGACCAGCTCCAGCGCGACTTTGGTGCCGCCCTGGCGGCGATGCCGCTGCCGCCGGAGCGGTTTCTGCTCTACTTTGAAAGCGGAGGCGCCGTATTGACGGCGCAGTCCAAGGCGGATTTGGAACGGGTTTTGCAGCGCACCCGAGCCCGCCCTTCACCCGACATCTCTGTCATTGGCCATACCGATACCGTAGGACGTGCCGAAGCCAACAAGGCGCTGGGTCTGCGGCGCGCCACCGCCATGGCCGAGCAACTGCGGCAACTTGGCCTGCAAAACACCACGATCTCCGCAGAATCACATGGTGAAGCCCGGCTGCTGGTCCCCACGCCGGACGAGACCGCCGAAGCGCTTAACCGCCGCGTAGAAATCACGATACGCTGAGCGCGCCTACTTCTCACTCATCACAATCAAGTCATCGCTAGCACCTTCCTGCAGTCGGCGCAGGTGCAGAGCCACCAGCGGATCATGCGGGTGATTGGCGGCCAGAGTCTCGAAAGCCGCCAATGCGGCGCTTGCATCGCCGGACTCCAGCAAGTGCATGGCCGCTGCGTAGTCAGCGACGCTGGCACACTGCGCTGCATCCATCACCGCCAAGGGCTCGTAGGTCCGCAGCGGCTGGCTCCTGCCCTTGAGCACCAGCCGCCCGACCACGCGCACCGGTGCACCCGGGCAGCCATCCACAATCGCCTGCGACACACAAACCTGGGTTCCCAGATGCTTGTTGACACTCTCCAGACGCGCGGCTGTGTTGATCGGATCGCCCAATGCACGGTAGTCAAACAGGGTCTTGCCGCCAAAGTTGCCTACCACCACCTCACCACTGTGCACGCCGATGCGGGTGTGGCCCCAGAGCACACCCTGCGCCTGCAGGCGCACTGCGTAAGCCGAGGCAAAAACATGCATTTCCAGCGCGCAGTCAAGGGCGCGCTGGCAGTGATCGGGTTGCGTCACGGGCGCAGAAAAAAGCACGGCGACAGCGTCCCCCATGATGCGCTCGAGTGTGCCTTCGTGCCTGAAGACAATCACCAGCATGCCTTCCAGGTACTCATTGAGCAGGGCGACCACCTGAGTCGGGTCGGTCTTTTCCATCAGCGCGGTAAATCCGATCAAATCGGTAAAGACAAAACTGCAGACCCGGCGCTGACCGCCCAGTCGCAGTTGGTCGGGATGCGCCATCAGATGCGCGACCCGGTTCGGCGAAACATAGCGAGAAAAAGCCTGACGCACCCAGCGCCGCTCGCGCTCCGTGGCCAGGTGATGCACGCCACTGGCCAGGACAAAGCTCAGCACGATGGCCAATGTCGGATTGATGGCATCGAGCAAGAGGTGCTCGACCACATAGGCGTACCCGACGCCAGCCCACAAGAGAAGCAGCAGCACGACGGTCAGCAAGGCAGACCGGCGCGCTGTCGCACGCAAGGCATACAGACCAACGATCAAGGACCCGGCCAGCAGCAGCAAGGCCTCGGCCGCACTGGCCCCACTTGGGCGCTCAAGATACTGCCCCGTCAGCATCTGCTCCAGTGCCATCGCGTGGGTGCGCACACCGGGCATCAACTCTCCCCAAGGGTCATAACGCAAGTCCATCAAGCCAAGCACCGAGGTGCCGACCAACACAATTTTTCCCTTGAGCTGTTCGGCGCCAACCGTACCATCGAGAACCTGCGCCGCGGAGATGAACTTCATGTCGCGATCTTTGCTGTACTGCAACCAGATTTCGGCCTTGTCGTCGGCGGGCACAACCCTATTGCCGATTCGAACATCCTGCACACCCGCGTCGGTCATGCGCACTTGGTGGTTCGCTGCACCCAGGTAAACGCGCAGCGCCTCGGCGCTCAAACTTGGCACAATTTTCTCACCCAGACGCATCAGCAAGGGCACCCGGCGCACCACACTGTCTGCGTCGGGAAGAAAGTTAATGGCACCCAAACCGCTCGCATTGGCAGACAAGACCGGCAAGGGCCAGACCGCCGCATCAAACTTATGCAGCCTCTGCACCAAGTATTGTTCAGAGCCCTCAGGTCCCTTGAAAACCGGGTGATAAGGTAGTTCGGGCGATGCGTCTGGCACAGCCTTACCCAACGCCGCCGCAGCGTTGTCCGAAAACAGCGTCCCCAGCACCACGCCCGCCCCTGCCATCGCCTGCGACAGGACCCCGTCGTGGTCCGGCAAGCCCTTGAGCAAAGCGATCGCGTGCGGGTCCTGCCAAAGCGTCGCCATGGCTTTGGGTGAGGTGCGGTCGGGCTCGGCGAGCAGCACATCAAACACGATCACTTTGGCGCCCGCCGCACGAAGGCTCCGTACCAACTCGGCAACACGCGTGCGCGGCCAGGGCCACTGACCATAGGCTTTCAGACTGGCTTCGTCGATATCCACCACGCTGACCGGCGCAGAGAGGCTGGGCCGCTGGTACCAGCGCTGAAACTGATCGAACTGGGCCAGCCGCAACTGTCGAATCACATAGGGATCAAATGCAAAGCTGCTTTGTTTGCCAGAGCCAGCCCAGGCCAGCGCCACGGCATAAAGCAGGCTGCAAATGAGCAGCACAAGCACTGCAGCATGCTTTGAATTGCCAGAGCGCCTGCTGGCTCGGCGATTACGGGCCATGGAGAGGTCCTTCCTTGTTTCGCTAACCCGGCATCAGGTGATCGATTTCCTGCTGCATGGCCTTGGTGAGTTGCACGTATTTCTTCAACTTCTGGGTGTTGTCGCGCAGCCTCTGTGCAACGCGCATCGCAATCGCCATCATCAGTTTGGCACCCATTTTGGGATCGTCCTTGAGTAATTGAAGCATGGCCTCGCGCGTCAGGATCACACAGTGCAAATCCGAGCTGGCAGTGCACGAAGCCGAACGCGGCAAGCCATCGATCAGCCCCAACTCACCGTGCATGCTGCCCGCGCCCAGAACAGTCACCGTAATCGGCGAGACGCGACTGACCACAATGTTTTCTACTGTCACCTCACCATCCAGAACGAGCGCCATGAAACCGGTGCCCGCAGCATCGCCTTCACGAATAAAGACGGTGCCCTCGCGGATGAAGCGGGGTCGCATGTAACGCGCCACCACGCGCGCTTCAACCAGACTGAGTTGCAGCATGGCAGACGGCGCCGTCAGCAACTCGGCAGCCGTCTCCAGCGCCGGAAAGTCCGCCGGGCCGGTGGACTCCAGCGTTGTGGCTTGCTGCTTGCCAAACAAATTCTTGAACATCGTGCTTTCCGAGTTGACAAGTCCGCATTATGGGCACTTCTGCCATGGCGGGCGTAGCACGGCAATCGAGTTGGCGATGGACTGCTCTCGAATGGGTTACATTGACATCGATTGTTCCAGGCGCCTCGGGGAGAGTAAAACCATGATGAAGATCAGAGTCTGGCACGCCTTGGCGCTGCTGCTGACTGCCGTGCTTGGCACAACGCTGAGCGTCGCAGCACACGCCGCCGATCTGGCGATTCCTGTCCGTGATTTTTTCAGCGCCGACGCGATGTCAAGGCCAACGCTCTCGCCTTCCGGAAAGTACCTGGCTGTGCGCCTGGCCAATGCCAAGGGTCGACGTCAGCTGGGCGTCATCAACCTTGATCCGCCGCGCCAGGTCAAGAGTGTGGTCAGCTTCGTCGATGCCGATGTGGCCGAGGTTCACTGGGTCAACGACGACCGGCTGGTCTTCACCACCAACGACCTGCAGTCGGCCTACGCCGACGGCTTTGCGCCTGGCCTGTACGCGGTCGACCGCAGCGGAGAAAACCTGCGTGCGCTGGTGCAGCGCAAATGGCAATTCTTCTACGAGGTCAATGCCTTTGCGTCGCGTGAACTGCCACCCAACCATCGTCTGCTTCGCGTCTTGCGCGACGGTTCGGCCGATGTGCTGATTGAGCGCCTGAATTTTGACAAGAACTACCGGGAATTTGTCAGCGCAACGCCGCTGCGCCTGAATACGCTGACTGGCCGCACGACCGCCGTCGACACGGCCCTGGCGCAATCACCGCAATCCTGGTGGGTGGATGCCACGGGTCAGCCCCTGGTGGCCGTGTCGCGTGCCGACGGCCAGGACACCGTGCATTGGCGTGCCAACAGCGCAGCGCCGTGGACTGTCATCAGCTCGGGCCCACGCTATAACTCCAGACCGGACCAATTCAAGCCCTGGACACTGGGCGCCGACGGGCAGCTCTACGTGATTGCGGCGCGCGCCAATGAGGACAGGACCAATGCGCTGTTTCGGTTTGACCCGGTCAATCGACGAATGGACCCCGAACCGGTGGTTGCAGTGCAGGGTTTCGACTTCACGGGCCAGTTGATCTTCAATCATGCAAGCCGCCAGCTGCTGGGTGTGCGCTACATCGGCGACGCCATGGACACGAGCTGGTTGAACGCCGAAATGCAGGCTCTGCAGACCAGCATCGACAAGCGCTTACCCGGCGTTATCAACCTGCTCGATGTACCCGAGTGTGGCTGTTCACGCTGGCTGCTGGTGACCTCGTATTCCGACCGTCAGAGTCCGGTCTACTCGCTCTACGACCGGGAAACCAGCCAGCTCGAAGCGATTGGCCAGACACGGCCCAAGCTTGACGCCAAGCGCATGGCGACGCGGGACTTCGTTCGCATCGCTGCCCGCGACGGACAAATGGTGCCGCTGCACATCACTCGTCCCAACGGCCAGGGACCGTGGCCCACGGTCATGCTGGTGCATGGCGGGCCGCAGGTGCGTGGGGGCAGTTGGGCCTGGCATGCCGACTCGCAATTTCTTGCCTCACGCGGCTACCTGGTGCTGGAGCCCGAGTTCCGCGGCAGCACCGGTTATGGCGGCAAACTGTTTCGCGCCGGCTGGAAGCAGTGGGGTCTGGCGATGCAGGACGACGTGGCAGACGCTGCGCGCTGGGCGGTTGCGCAGGGGCTGGCCGACGGCAAGCGCCTGTGCATCGCTGGCGCCAGCTACGGCGGCTATGCCACGCTGATGGGTCTGGTTCGAGACCCCGAGCTCTACCGCTGCGGCATTGCCTGGGCCGCTGTCACCGACATCGGACTGCTGTACAGCCTGCGCTGGAGCGATTTATCCGAGGCCTGGAAGGAGTACGGCATGCCGGTGCTGATTGGCGACCCGGTAAAAGATGCAGCTCAGTTTGCAGCGACCTCGCCGCTACTGCAGGCGGCGCGAGTGACCCAGCCCTTGCTGCTGGCTTTTGGCGGCAACGACCGGCGTGTGCCGATTGAGCACGGCACGCGCTTTCTGGAGGCGGTGCGCAAGACCAACCAGCAGGTCGAGTGGATTGAATACCCGGACGAGGGACACGGCTGGTTCAAGCCTGAAAACAGATACGACTTCTGGGGCCGCGTCGAGAAGTTTCTGGCAAAGCAGTTGGCGGCGCAGCCATAGCCGGCAAAGCAAGAAAACTGCGCA
>CAITZZ010000298.1 GCA_903897005.1 uncultured beta proteobacterium
AACCGTAAGACATCAAGATTCCTTCAGGAACAAAGCCATGGCTGCATCGGTCAGTTCCTGCAACGATGCGCCCTTCTTCGGGTCAAACCACTGCACCGACCAGTTCATCGCGCCCAGAATGAGCAGGCGCGCCAACCGCACCGGGGCGCGCAGTTCGCCGCGTGCGTGCCGCGCCGTGAGCACTGGCAGCCACAGGGATTCGTACTCGGCAATCAGCAGGCCCAGTGCCTTGTGCTGGCGTGGCGGCAGCGAACGCGCCTCGTACAGCATGACCGGAACAAAGTCGCTGCCTGGCCCCAGCAACACCGCAAAGTGGGCACCCACCAAAACCCGCAACTGCTGCGACGGCGGCATGTCGGCATAGCCCGGTGTCTGCGCTGTCGCCCGTTGGCGCGCCAGCGCCGAGTGCATGCCCTCTTCCATGACGGCAAACAGCAGCGCGCCCTTGCTTTTGAAGTGGTAGAACGGCGAGCCGCTTTGCATGTCGGCGGCGGCCGCGATGTCGCGCGTGGTGGTGGCGGCAAAGCCCTTCAGGCGGAATAGGTGGGCGGCTGCTGCGAGCAGGGTCTGGCGGCGGTTGCCGTCATCGCGCTCATCCACGGTCTTGCGGGGGCGACCGCGCGCACGCTTGGGTGCAGTTTCGGGTTCGGGCAATGCGGCGGCGGGTTGCATACAACGACGATACCCAATTTGCCTATTTTTAACAAGCGTTTGCTTGGTAAAAATAACAATTTACATCAAATTGGACCTTAGCCCCCGTCGATACTACGCAAGCCGCTATCCAATCAATAGCGCCTTGCGAGCAGTCTTTACTTGGTGGCGGCAGCCGGGTCCAGGGTTCCGGCCTTCACCAGCACCATGGTTTCGGGCTTGAGGTACTTCTTGATGGCGGCGTTGACCTGCTCATTGCTCAGCGCATTGACCTTGGCCGGATACTCGTCCAGCCAGCTCAGGTCAAAGCCCCGGTTGACGGCTCCCAACAAGGCGCCGGCCATGCCACCCGTGGTGGCCAGATTGACCTTGAATTCACCAATCAGGTTGCTCTTGCGGGCGCTGATCTCCGCCGCAGTGGCACCCGCCTCGTACCAGAGCTTGAGTTGGCGCTGGGTGGACGCAATGCCCTTGTCCAGCAGATTGGGGGCAAAAGTGGCGGAGATGCGCCAGTCGCCATCGTTGAACATGTCGTTGCCCATGCCGGCCCCCACACCGTAGGTCAGGCCTTCCTTGTCGCGCACATTGGCCATCAGACGGCCCGTAAAACCGCTGCCCAGAATGGCGGTGGCCAGGCGCAGCGCCTGGTAGTCGGGGTCTTGATAGCGCAGACGGCTGGCCTGACCCATGACCACGGAAACGCTGGTCTTGCCCGGCATCTGCACGATCTGGGTGGCAGCCACCGTGGGAGCAGCGGGCTGGGCTGCGCGCACCACGGCTTTGCCGCCGGTCCAGCCGCCAAAGGCACGCTCAATCTCGCCCTGCATTGCAGGCAGATCCAGATCGCCCACCACCACCAGCGTCATGCCGCTCGGGCCGTAATGGGCCTGATGGAAGGCCAACACATCCTCCAGTTTGGCCGATTCGATGGCGGCCAGCATGTCATCCGGCGCGACACTGCGGTTGGGGTGACCCTGCGGGTAGACCGCACGGCTGAAAGCATCTGCCGCGCGGAAGTCCGTGTTCTCCAGGCTGCGCTTGATACCACCGGCCATCTGCTTCTGGGCCTTGGCGAACTCTTCCGGCGAGAAAGCCGGTGTGCGCAACTGCTCGGCGATCAGGCCCAGCACCAGCGGCGCGTCTTTCTTGAGCGAGCGGGCGCTGATGTCCAGTACATCGGTGCCTACGCGAAAGCTGATGGCCGCACCCACGGATTCCAGCTTCTCGGCGATCGCAAACTTGTCTTGCGTCTTG
>CAITZZ010000299.1 GCA_903897005.1 uncultured beta proteobacterium
CGTCACGCCGTTCAGGGTTACCGTCTTGCCAGTTCCAGCATTCTTGTCGGCGAAGCTGGCTCCGGTGTTGGTGGCGCTGACCGTGTCGCCAGCAATGACGCCGCCTAGCGAACCGGCATTGGTGATCGCCGCCGCGGTAGCTTGGTCATAGACCTTGCTGGCGGCCGTGAAGCCAGACAGCGTGAGTGTCCTGGCGGTGATGGTGGCAAACTGGGTGCCGCCGGTGAAGCTGTAGTTGCTGGCCAGCCCCGTGCCGTCACCGAGAACCAGGGTGCCTAGGGAGACGGCCTTATTGACGCCCACATTCTTGTCGGCCACGGCTCCAACGCCAGACAGGTTCAGGGTTTCGCTATTGATCAGGCCGCTCAGGGTGAAGATACCGGCCGCGACATTGGCGGTGCCGTCATACACGCGTGTGCCATTGATGCTGATGGCCGTCAGCGCTGCGGCAGTGATGTCGGCCGTGGTGGTTGCGGTCGTGGCGATGCTGTAGTTACCGGCATCGGTGCTGGCCAGCGCGATGCCGTTCAGGGTCACCGTTTTGCCCATGCCGACATTCTTGGTGTCAAAGCTGGCGCCACTATTGGTGGCGCCCACCGTGTCGCCGCTGATCACGCCGGACAGACTGCCGGCGTTGGCGATGTCTGCCGTGACGCTGCCGTCATAAACCTTGTTGCTGGCGGCGAAGCCGGTCAGGGTGAGCGCCTTCGCTGTGATGTCCGCCGTGGTCGTGGCGCTACTCGCGATGCTGTAGTTGGCGGCATCCGTAGATCCCAAGGCGATGCCGGAGAGCGTCACCGTCTTGCCAGCGCCGGCATTCTTGTCAGCGAAGGTCGCACCGGTGTTGGATGCGCTGACCGTGTCGCCGCTGATCACGCCGGTGAGACTTCCGGCATTGGCGATGGTGGCTGCGGTGGTCCGGTCATAGACCTTGTTGCTGGCACTGAAGCCGCTCAGCGTGATGGCCTTGGCGCTGATGTCGGCGGTCGTGGTCGCCGTGGTGGCGACGCTGTAGTTGGCTGCATCGGCGCTGCCCAGCGTCACGCCGTTCAGGGTTACCGTCTTGCCAGTTCCAGCATTCTTGTCGGCGAAGCTGGCACCCGTGTTGGATGCGCTTACCGTGTCGCCAGCAATGACGCCGCCTAGCGAACCGGCATTGGTGATCGCCGCCGCGGTAGCTTGGTCATAGACCTTGCTGGCGGCCGTGAAGCCAGACAGCGTGAGCGCCTTGGCGGTGATTGCGCCATTGCTGCCGGTCAACGAACCGCCGCCTGTGAGGTAGTAATTGCCCGCATCGGTGCCGCTCAGGCCAAGACCGGAAACACTATAGCCAAGGTTGGTACCGACGTTGCGTGAGCTGAACGCCCCGGTGCCATTGACATTCACGGCGTCGTTGGTCACCAGGCCGGTGAGGCCAACGGTGACACCCGTCATGGCCGTGGTGCCGTCATACGTCTTGGTCGGAGACGACGAAGCAGCGGCTGTGAGCGCCTTCTGCGTAATGGTCAGATTGCCGGTATAGGTCGGGCTGCCGGTGAAGTTGCTGCCGGTTTTGGAGAAGCCGGAGCCGCCAACGGCGTAATTGCCGATGGCCAGTGCGCCACCGGTGCTGAGCGTGCCACTGGCACCCAGGGTGAAGGTGGCGCTGCCGCCGACGCCATCGTCATAGGTGTAGGTGTTGCCGCTGTTGTTGGTCTGGTTCAGCGTGGTGAGGACGTTGCCGGCACTGAGGTAGGCGATGCTGGCGATGCTGTAGCCCGCCGTGGTGCCATAGGTGACGCTGGTGTTGGCTACTTTCACCAGGAGTTGTTCGGCCGGGGCGATGGTGTAGTCGCCACCGCTGTAGCTCAGGGTGTAGTTGCTCGCCGTGAGTCCGGCGGGAACCAGTACGCCGGCGTACGTGCCGGCGCCATCGGTGCCTGCGTTGCTGCGCGTGATGGCGAGGGCGCCGCCGAGAACTGCTGCGGTTTCGCCATTGACCAGGCCGCTATAGCTGACGCCGCTGTAACCCCCTGTATCGGCCTGGGTGACGAACTTGGCGTCGCTGTTGGCGGTAACGTTAAGGCCGGCCTTGGCAATCGTGCCGCTACCGTTGTTCCAAGTCAGGCTGTAGTTGCCGGCATCGGTGCCGCTTAGTGCCGCCGTTCCCGGCTGGATCGCTACGGTGCCGGCGTTGGCGCTGGCATAGACGGCAACGCCGGCCAGACTGACGGTGTCGCCACTGATGAGCCCGCTGGCGCCATTCACGCTGGGCAAGGTGTAGCCGGTCGAGAGCTTGACGGTGCCGTCGTAGGTCTTGCTGTCGCTTCCGCCCGACAGGGTGATCGCCTTGGCGCTGATGTCGGCGGTGTCGGTGACGGTGGCGCCGATGCTGTAGTTACCGGCATCCGCGCCGGACAGGGCGATGCCGGAGAGCGTCACCGTCTTGCCAGCGCCGACGTTCTTGTCAGCGAAGGCCGCACCGGTGTTGGATGCGCTGACCGTGTCGCCAGCGATCACGCCGGTGAGACTTCCGGCATTGGCGATGGTGGCTGCCGTGGTTCGGTCATAGACCTTGTTCGAGGCACTGAAGCCGCTCAGCGTCAGCGCCTTGGCGCTGATGTCGGCCGTATCGGTGACTGTCGTGCCGATGCTGTAGTTGCCGGCATCGGTCCCA
>CAITZZ010000300.1 GCA_903897005.1 uncultured beta proteobacterium
GGTGGTCTTGCCCTCACCGGCCGGCGTCGGGCTGATGGCGGTAACCAGCACCAGCTTGCCGTTCGGGCCGGTCTGCTGGTTCAGCCAGGCCAGATCAATCTTGGCCTTGTAGTGGCCATACGGCTCCAGCGCCTCTGCCGGAATGCCCAGGCGCTCCTGCGCCATCTGCAGCACCGGTTTGAGCGTTGCCGCCTGGGCGATTTCAATGTCCGAAGGAACAGCCCTGACGGGTGTAGAACTTGTCATCACTGACCCCTTTTACTTGTTAAAAATCTGGCTCGCGCCGCCAGCGCTTCTTCGCTTGCCAGCGCCAGTGCGAGTTGATCACTGACCATGTGCGAAGCAAGGTGATTCAATGCATTGGCGCTGGCATTGACAGCCTGCTTGCTCATTGCGACCGCAACTTCCGGCAGTTCCACAACACGCTGCGCCAGTTTCAGTGCTTCGACCTCGGCCTGACCCTCTGGCACCAGATACTCGGCCAAACCAAAGTCGAGCGCCTGCTGGCCTTGCAAGCGCTCACCCAAAATGATGAAGCGTTTGGCCCTGGCGGGCCCGAGCAAACTCACCAGACGCGGTAGCGCGCCCCAACCCAGCGGTAGGCCAAGCGCGATTTCAGGCAACCAGAACCAGGCCGAACTCCCTATCACGCGCCAGTCCAGTGCTGCCGCCAGCGCGGCGCCGCCGCCAATGCAATGCCCTTCGATGGCAGCAATCGTCATGGCGGGAATATCCTCCCAGGCCTGGCACATGCGCTCACCCAGCGCGGCCAGGGTGCGCCGCTCGGCCAGGCTCAGCTTGCTTGCGTCCGACTTCTGAACCTCCGCCAGATCCATGCCGGCAGAAAAATGCGGCCCGGCAGCGCACAGGACCACCGCACGCACGCCCGGCTCATCGCGCAGTTGCTGGGCGGTCTTTGTGAGGCTGCGCATCAGCTCCAGGGAAAAGGCGTTGCGCGTCTGCGGCCGGTTCAAGCGCACGCTCCAGACTCCGCCCTTGGCCTGTATATCAAGTAACTCGCTCATGCCCCATCCTGTCGATCTAGGTACTAACACCAGCTTGACTTTGCGCCGCCAGCGTCAAAAATGCACTATACCCCGCCCCTTACAGGAGACCTAGATGCAAATCAAACATACCGCTGGACTCGCCGCCCTGGCACTCACTGCCGGCTGCGCGCTGGCGCAACAAGGCGTCAGCAAGACCGAAGTCACGATCGGCTCAATCCAGGACCTGTCGGGTCCGGCTGTCAGCCTGGGCAAGCAGGCCCGACTGGGCATGATGCTGCGGGTCGACGAAATCAATGAGCAGGGCGGCATCAACGGCCGCAAGCTCAAACTCATTGTGGAGGACTCGGGATACGACCCCAAGAAGGCCTTCCTGGCGGCACAGAAGCTGGTCAACCAGGACAAGATTTTCATGATGGTCGGCCACATCGGGACCGCCCACAATCTGGCAGCGATGCCGGTTCAGTTCGAGAAGAATGTCGTCAATTTCTTTCCCTTGACCGCGGCGCGTGAAATGTACGAACCGCTGCACAAGCTCAAATATGCCTTCTCGGTCACCTACTTCGATCAGATCCGCAAGACCGCACCCAAACTGGTGAAAGAAAAAGGAATCAAGAAAGTCTGCACCCTGTACCAGGACGACGAGTTCGGACTGGAAGTGATGCGCGGTGGCGAGGCGGGCCTGAAGTCCATCGGCATGGACTACACCGAGAAGACATCCTACAAGCGCGGCGCTACCGATTTTTCGTCTCAGGTTGCCAAGATGAAGGCGGCCGCTTGCGAAATGGTGGTGCTCGGCACCATTGCGCGTGAAACGATAGGCACCATCGGCGAATCCCGCAAGACCGGCTTCAACCCGGTTTTTCTGGCATCCAACGCCGCCTACAACGATGCGATTCACAAACTTGGCGGCAAGGCGATGGACGGTCTGTACTCGTCGATGACCGCGCAAAACCCTTACCTGGACGACAGCTCGCAACCGATCCGCTTCTGGGCCAATAAATTCAAGACAAAATTCAATGAGGATCCTTCCGTCTTCTCGGTCTACGGTTACCTGATCGTCGACACCTTCGCCAAAGCGGCTGAAAAAGCGGGCCAGAACCTGACGACGGACAACTTCGCCAAGGTGATGGACACCATGAGCACGCCGCCCGACATTTTTGGCAGCCCGTCGACCAGTTTCTCGCCAACCAAACACATGGGCAGCGACGCCGCGCGTCTGTCGCAAATTGTCGATGGCAAGTGGAAGGTCGTGTCGGAGTACATCAACTGAGCGTTGCGCGCCGCAGTACCAGCAATTCGCGCATCAAGTCGAGCAGCAGGGCAATTTCTGCTCCTACGGCGGTGCGATAGTAGCTCGCGCTGGGTCGTCAAACCCAGCAGGGCGTGCACCAGACCGCTATCGCGCACATACACCCTGGGCGCCTTGACGAGCCGCTTGCTCGACTTCCTGGCCCAGGGTTGCAGGCGCCGTACCAGCAGCAAATCACACAGCAAGTCGAGGTAGCGGCCAGGCGCGCTGCATTCAGGATTTGGGCCTGTTCATAGGCCAGCATGGTCCACAGGCTGCGCAAGGTTTGCGCTGGAATGCGCGGCCCCAGCAAGGGGATGTCACGCTCCAGATACCTGCTGATGAACTGCTATTAGGTATCGGACAGTTACTGTTCCTGATCGCTTACGCAACCAATACCTTCTTCCAAAGTATTGCGATGCGGGTCCCCATCGTGCGGTCAATCGTCAGAAATGGGGGTGAAAAGTACGTCTTATACAAAGGCAACAAGTTGCCAGGCACACCGATACTGTCCAAACCTGCCCGATTCCTTCCATCCCTCGGAGTGCCAGGCATGTATGTGGTGAACCAGCCCAGGAATTAGTTGTCGGGCTTGCGTGGATATCGCATGTCGGATTTAACTGAGGGGCAATCATGAATACTTCAAACCTGAAGCTTGAAGTCCGGATGGCGACAGGGAAGGCGGATTGAATCGATGATGAAAGGCGATAGCCCCGTGAAGCCTCATCCCGTTTCGGGCTGGATACACAGACCTGAGGGCATTGGCGTGCTGGGCCTCCTCCTGGCCCTGCTGACAATGCTGGCCGGGTGCGATCGGCCGTCGGCACCCATGCCGATCCGCATCGGACTGGCGATGCAACCGAGCGCCGTGTTGATGATTCTGGCGCGGGAGCAGGGGTACTTCGAGCAGGAAGGCCTGGCGCCTGCCTACACGACCTATCCCGGCGGCAAGCGGGCGCTCAATGATGGATTGTTCGCCGACCAGGCCGACATCACCTCGACGGCGGACCTGCCGGCCGCGGAGGTGTTGAGGGAGGGCAAGGATCTGGTCATCGCGGCCACGCTGCAGTCGGCCCGGTCGATCAACAGCATCGTGGCCCGCAGGGATAGCGGCATCTCTCGCATTGCCGACCTGGCTGGCAAGCGGGTCGGCACCCAGCAGATTTCAGCCGTGCATTTCTTTCTCGACCGCACGCTGCAGGCCAACGGTGTCGAGTCGGCACAGGTCGTTCATGCCTACTTTCCGGCCGAGCAGCTGGTTTCCGCACTGGCAGACGGGAAGATCGACGCCCTGTCGATGCGCGAACCCTATGTGTCCCAGGCGCTCGCCCAACTCGGCGCCAATGGCGTCGCTTTCGAGGCGCCTTGGGTCTATCCGCAGTTCGAGGTACTGGTCGCCCGGCGCGGATACGCGCAGTCCCATGCCGAAGAGATGAAACGGGTGCTGCGCGCCCTCTTGCGTGCCGAACGCTTCTTGGTCGCGCAGCCGCGCGAAGCAGCGGCCATTCTGGCCAGGTCGATGAAGTTAACCCCGGCGGCAGCCGAACGGGTGCTCGCGCAGACCATCAACCGCGTCAGCCTGTCACAGGCGCTGCTGCCCATGCTGGAGACACAGCTGCGCTGGATCGAAACCCGGTCGCCAGCCACCGCCCATGTGACCGGCAATCTGCTCGATGCTCTGCATCTCGGATCCCTGCAAGCGGTGGATTCCCTGCGCATGGACATCGCCGGCCTCAGTCAGCACGAGCACCCAAGATGAAGAGCCTGCGCAACTCATATCGCCGCATTGCCGGCTTGGTACTCGTCGCCGTCGTCGTCGGTGGTCTGCTGGTCCATCGCTCCTACACGCACCTGCAATCCAGCGAGGAACTTGCCAGTCGCACCCAACATATCGTCAGCAATGCCGCCGAGCAGATGACGCTGGTCAATGATCGTGAAATCCACCCGATTGACGTCGAACAATGGCTGCGCAATCTGACGCTGATCAGTCAGGATCTCGACGCTATTGCCCGCGTCCGCTCGGTCGCCGATGTTGCCGAGGCGCGGCGCCTTCTGGCCTGGAGCGACGAACTGTTCTCCATCATGCGTAAGAATCCGGCACCCAGTGCGGGAGACGTGTATCTGGCCTCCTTGACTACGGTGTTGCTGGATTTCTCGTCTTCGGTCAAAACGCTGCATCACCAGGCTATCGAGGAGCAACGTTTGGCCATCGAGCAGACGTTCCGGTTGTTGATCCTGTGCGCCTTGACGATCCTGTTGTTCACCGCTGCGACTGGTTTTTATCTTTACCGCCACATTCTTCGACCGCTCGACGCCATGGGTGTCGCCATTCAATCCTACGGCGCGGGACGGCGCGAGGTTCGGTCGCCACGTGCTCGCGTACTTGAACTTGATCTCCTGGCCGATAGCTTCAATCGCACCGCCGACCAGCTTGCGGCCACCACGGTATCGCGGGACGCCCTCGAATCCCTGGTTGAGCAATTGCAGCAACACGAGCAGGCGCTCTCCATTGCCAAGGAGGCCGCAGAAGTCGCCAATCGCGCCAAGAGCGACTTCCTGGCCAACATGAGTCACGAAATCCGCACACCGATGAACGGCATCATTGGGCTTTCGCATCTTGCATTGGGCAGTGAGTTGCCACCCAAGCTGCGCGATTACTTCAGCAAAATTCATGTCGCGTCGACAGCACTGCTTTCCATCCTCAACGACATCCTCGATTACTCCAAGGTCGAAGCGGGACGACTGGAGCTCGACATTGCCGAATTCTCGCTCGAAGAGGTGATGGAGAACGTCGCCAACCTGCTGGTGCTGGGCGCCGAGCAAAAGGGGCTGGAGCTCCTGTTTCAAATCGATCATAAGGTGACACCGACCCTGATTGGCGATTCGCTGCGCCTGGGCCAGGTGATGAACAATCTGGTCGGTAATGCGGTGAAGTTTGCCGAGAAAGGCGAGATCCATATTCAGGTCGAGCAGGTCGCCTTCACACGGGGAGAGACGACCTTGCGTTTCTCCGTACGCGACAGCGGCATCGGCATGACCCAACAGCAGGTAGCACGCCTGTTTGAGGCTTTTTCCCAGGCAGATAGCTCGACTACCCGCAAATATGGCGGAACCGGGCTGGGCTTGGCCATCAGCAAACGCCTGGTGGAAAAAATGGGCGGCGATATTTCGGTTGTTTCGGCACCCGGACATGGCAGCACCTTTGCCTTCACGCTCACATTCCCGGTGCCCCGATACGCGAAAATTGACCGCTCGTCCATCAACCTGCGCGGTATGCACGTGCTGGTGGTGGATGACATCGATATCTCGCGCACGATCCTCTCCGAACTGCTGAACCAATGGGGCTTCCGGGTCAGCGAAGCGGCGAACGGGCCGCAAGCGCTGGCACTGCTGGAAAACCTGGGTGCCGCGTCCGAGCCGGTGGAACTGGTACTTCTTGACTGGAAAATGCCAGAGATGGATGGCGTCGAAGTGGCGCGGCGTGTGCGCCTCCTTGCAGAAAACCATGGAATTACCTCCTTGCCGGTGATGATCATGGTCACCGCCTACAGCAAGGATCAGTTGCTTAAGGAAGCCAGCGATGTCCAGATTGATGCCATCCTGACCAAGCCGGTGACCGCATCCGGGCTGTTCGACACCATCATCCGCTTCCAGTGTGGGAAAACCTGGGAGACAGCCGAAGTCATTCAGCCCGACTTGCGTGAAGAGCTGTCCACAATTGAAGGTGCGCACATCCTGCTGGTAGAAGACAACGAGATCAACCAGCAAGTGGCGCGCGAATTCCTCGAGCGTCTTGGATTGCAGGTGACCGTCGCGGGAGATGGCGAGGAAGCGCTCAGGGTTTTGCAGCATGAGACCTTCGATATCGTGCTGATGGACTTGCAAATGCCAGTGATGGGGGGCATTGAGGCCAGCCAACACATCCGCCGAGAGGAACGCTTCAGAGAATTGCCGGTCATCGCCATGACCGCAAGCGCCATGCTCAGAGATCGTGAAGAATGCCTTGCCGCAGGCATGAACGATCACGTTGCCAAGCCGATCGACCCCAACCAGTTGAGTGAGGTGCTGATCAAATATATCAAGCCTCGAAAGCAGGCGCAGAATGTGACTCTGAGCACCGCGCCTGATCGCCTTGCCGAGATTTCGTTGCCGTACGAATTTCCAGGTTTTGCGCTGCATGCCGTGCTGAAACTGCTGGGCGGCAACCAGAGACTGCTCAAGAATCTGCTCCTCAAATTCTCCGTGCAGTTCGGCGATGCAGCCCAGCAAACGGCGCAACTCATCCGGGAAGGCAAGCACCAGGAAGCGGCCGCCTACCTTCATCAGCTCAAAGGCGCAGCAATCAACCTGGGAGCGACGGCCATACCCGCGGCCGCCACCGTTCTGGAGAATCAACTCAAATCAGGCCTGCCGCCGGTTGCTGAAATTGCTTTCGCGCTGGCACTGGCGCAAGGAATGGCCGCTATCGCTTCGCTGGGAGTTGATGAGGACAAGGAAATTGCGCGTGACATCAGCCCCGAGGAATGCAAGAAGTGCGACTGGAAGAATGCCGAAGAACTGGCGCGGCAATTGCGCGCAATGCTGACCGGCAACGATTTGGTACCGCATGAACTGATGCACGAATTCAAGAAGGCGATTGGCTGTGAGTTCGTCAGCAACAAGCTGGCGATTTTGCAGCGCCAGGTGGACGTCCTCGACTATCACAATGCGCTTGCAACACTAACGAACATCGAGTGCGTCGGTGGTCATCATTTGAATGGGTCAGGCGAGCATGAAGAAACCTGACGACCGACCCATGATATTGATCGTGGACGACGTGCTGACCAATATTCAGCTATTGGCTGAAATGTTGCGCGCCGACTACCGTATCAAGTTCGCCACCTCCGGAGCCACTGCACTGGCCATCGCGAACAATCCAGAGTCACGCCCTGACCTGATCCTGCTCGATGTCATGATGCCCGACATGGATGGAATAGCGGCCTGCCGCCACCTCAAGGCAAATCCGCAGGTGCAAGACATCCCGGTCATCTTTGTCAGCAGTCTGGCGGAAGTCGGCGACGAGGCCGCCGGCTTTGCGGCCGGCGCGGTTGATTACATCGTCAAGCCAGCATCGCCGCTGATCGTGTGCGCCCGCGTGCTCAATCACCTCTCTCTGGTGAGCGTGAAGAAACTTGAAGAAAGCTACATCGACGCCGTCAGCATGCTGGGCGAGGCGAGCAAGTTCAAGGACACCGAGACCGGCAGTCATATCCTGCGGATTGCGCGCTACAGCGGTGCGCTGGCGGCGGCCAGCGGTTGGAGTGCCGGCGCTTGCCGACAGATCGAACTCGCCTCGCCGATGCACGACATCGGCAAGTTGGGGATTCCCGATGCAATCATGCACAAACCCGGCGGACTCGACGCAGCGGAGCGGGCGGTGATCGAGACGCACTCGGCTATCGGCTTCGAAATTCTGCGCAAGAGCAGCGCGCCGATACTGCAAATGGCCGCGACCATCGCTTACTATCACCACGAGAAATGGGATGGCAGCGGCTATCCCTGCAGGCTCGCCGGCGAAGCGATTCCGGGCGCGGCGCGGATCGTTGCCATCACCGACGTCTTCGATGCCCTTACCACTGCGCGCCCCTACAAGGAAGCCTGGCCGTTGGAGCGCGCAATGGACACGATGATCAGCGGTGCTGGGACACATTTTGAGCCGCGCCTGATCAATCACTTCGTCCGCATCCTGCCGCAGATTCTTGCCATACGGGAGTTATCCGAGTTAACCGCCAGAGATCCCAATACGTGCGCGTCGGAGGCTTTGATCTCTCAAGAAGAGGCGATTTTCTGCTTCTAATTGGAGCTATGAGAGAAGACTTTTTTGCTCCAATCGTCTGGCATGAGCATCCATCATTGCGCCCCTGGAATCAACACCAGGCAACTCGCATTAATCCAGCGCATCGGCCGGATCGGCTACTGGGAATACGCTCGTGCTGAGCGGACTGTCTGCATCCCTGCTGCTTCGCAGGATTTGCTGGCGGCCATTCTTGGCGGTGCCGACAAGGCAAGCCGGTCCCTTATGGAGGCACTATGCGATATTGAGCGCAAGCGCTTCCAGAGCGCCCTTGATCGGGCGCTTGAACTTGAACTGACGATCAATATTGAAATCGAGGCATCCAGAGCTGACGGCTCGCCTTGCTATCTCGTTGTTCGAGGAATTCCGGTGCAGTCCGACCATGGTAGCGTCCAGCTTGCCGGAACCTTTCAGGACATATCGAATCAGAAGCAGCGGGAAGCCGATCACGAAAACGTGATCACCCAATTGCAGGCTTTGCTCGATGCGCTGCCGCAAGGGGTTAGCGTCATCGACCGCAATCTTCGCCTGATTTTGTGGAACAAGCGCTTTCACGAGACCTTGGGCTTTCCGCAGAGCATGGTATTTCGGAACGCCCACTTTGAGGATTTCATCCGCCTCAACGCCCAGCGCGGTGAATACGGACCCGGAGATCCGGAACAACATGTGCAACTGATAATTGCCCGCGCGCGGGAATTTGTACCACACAGCTTTGAGCGGCAGATGACCGGCGGCCGTACCGTTTTGGTCGAAGGCTATCCCTTCAGATCGGGCAGCATCACATCGGGATTCATCACTACCTACACGGATATTACTGATCACAAGCGCGCTGAGGAACAGCTGACACGCCAGCGTGATGTGATGAAAACCGTCATCGACAATTTTCCTGGTGGAATCTCCCTGTGTGACGCGGATCTGCGGTTCACTACTTACAACGATCAGTTTGGGGAGCTGCTGGAATTTCCGTCCGCATTGTTTTCCAAGGGATGGGTTGATTTCGAGGATCTTGTGCGCTTTAATTGCGCGCGCGGCGAATATGGAGCGTGCGATACCGAACAAGAGGTTAAGGCGGCCGTTGCGCGGGCCAGAAATTTCCAGGCTCACCAGATGGAGCGCATGCGTCCGAATGGGCGCTGGTTGGAGATTCGCGGTACGCCGATTCCGAGCGGTGGCTTTGTCACAAGTTACATCGATATCACCGAGCGCAAGCAGACGCAGGAACAGGTGCGGCAACTGGCGTTTTACGACCCACTGACCAAATTGCCCAACCGTCGCCTGCTCAACGATCGGCTGTCGCAGGCCGTGATGACCAGCAAGCGCAACTCTTGCTACGGTGCGCTGATGGTGCTGGACCTGGACAACTTCAAACCGCTCAATGACACGCACGGTCATCTGGTTGGGGATTTGTTGTTGATTGAGGCCGCCAGGCGGCTGGTCAGTTGCGTGCGTGAGGTTGACACGGTAGCCCGTTTTGGCGGCGATGAGTTCGTGGTGATGCTCAGCGAGCTTGATGCCGATGCTGCGGTAGCAACAGCCCTGGCCGGCGTGATCGCCGAAAAAATCCGCTGCAAGCTGTCTGACACCTACCTGCTCAGCGTTGGCAGCGACGAGAGCACTCAGGTCACGGTGGAGCACCATAGTTCAGCCAGCATCGGCGCAGTTGTCTTTCTGGGAAATCAGGCCAGTCCGGAAGGAATTCTCAAGTGCGCTGATGCGGCAATGTACCTTGCCAAGGAGGATGGACGCAACGCCATTCGGTTCCATGAGTTATGAATGCCAACTTTGCATGACCAGGCCTGAAACCAGCGCCGAGATCCGACAGCGTCTTGCGCGAGAGAGACACTGCTACTTATGCGGTTGAAAGGCCTGTTTGCTTCCGATCTCTGGTCAGGCCTTTGGCCCGCCTGGTTGGCGTTGGTATGCTCATTGAGCCTGACGCTTGTGATCTGGAACGATACCCTGCAGACCAGCGAGCGTCAGACCCGCCTTGAATTTGCCGCAGAGGTGAATCAAGTTCGAGTTGATTTGATCGCACGCATCGCCGGCTATGCACAGACCTTGCGCGCTGCAGCGGCACTATTTTCCACCGCCGACAAAGTGACGCGTGAGGACTGGCGAGCCTACGTTGCCGGACTCAAACTCGACCGAGGCTATCCGGCCATCCAGACCGTCGCCTTTGCACGGCGGGTGAGTAACGCCGACCTCTCTGCATTGCTGAGCGAGGTGCACGACAGCGGCATTAGCGACTTCGCGATTCGCCCAGTGGGGCAACGTCAAGAATATGTCGTCAATGTCTTCACCGAGCCCTACACCGGGTCAAACATCAAGGCGCTGGGCTATGACATGTGGCAGGACGCCGACCGTAGGGAGACCATGCAGCGCGCTGGTGACGCAGGTGAGCCGATGATCACACACCGAACGACGCTAAAGATAGACGAGTCAAGCAGCCCGGTGCCGGCCTTCATCATGTACATGCCCGTCGTTCGCAAGTCGGATACGGGCGTGTACGGATACGTCCTTAGTCCGTTCCGTATGCCCGCACTGATGCTTGACCTGCTTGGCAATGCGGGCAAACGTGCTGTCTCGCTAACCATTCATGACGGACTGGATCCGCGTCCCGAAAATCTGTTCTATCGAAGCAATCAGGATGACGATGCGTCCACCGCCAAATACGTGCACACCGAGCCCTTTGAGATCGGTGGGCGCACATGGTCGCTGACCTATGCCAGCCAACCGCAGCTAGAAGCACGCGCTGGTTTTAGGTCGTCTATGCCGGTACTGGGCTCGGGCTTGCTGGCGAGTTTCTTGCTGTTTGGCATGGTCACTGCGCTTGCCAGCACGCGCACGCGAGCGCTGCGTCTAGCCCGCGACATGACGAGTTCGCTGCGAGAGAGTGAAGAGAATCTCAGCATTACACTGCATTCGATCGGTGACGCGGTGATAGCAACGGACGCACTCGGACGTGTAACCCGCATGAACCCCGTGGCTGAAAGGCTAACGGGTTGGACACTGGCGCAAGCCCGCGATCGCCCGCTCGCGGAGGTCTTCTGCATCATCAACGCCAACACCCGCGCCCCAGTCGCCGACCCGGTCCAGGCTGTGATGTTGCGCGGACAGGTGGTCGACCTTGCCAACGACACCTTACTGCTTGCTCGGGACCAGACTGAATGCCAAATCGCTGACAGCGCAGCGCCGATCCGCAATGCGGCCGGAGAAGTTGTCGGCGTGGTACTGGTATTCAGTGACGTCACCGAAAAATATCAAACGGAGCAAGCGCTGCGGGAGAGCGAA
>CAITZZ010000301.1 GCA_903897005.1 uncultured beta proteobacterium
GATATGGAGCTGCAGCTGGGATGCGTCTTCCAGACCGTCCGGCCGTACGGCTCGGAGCAGCTTGCTTTGCGCTGCCATGCCGAGCAACTGGTTGCGCGCTGCGACCAGTGCGTCATGGCCCTTGCCGCCACGGTCCTGCAAGCGCATCGCAAAGCCGTTGGCGCGGCCCAGTTCCGGAATCGGCGGTGGGCTGACCGGGAAGATGACGGCATCGCGAATGGAAGACAGCGCACCAAAGGCACGTCCCACCAGTCCCTGGGCTGACTGCGCCGCGCCCTCGCGCTCGTGCCAGTCTTTCAGTGTGACGAAAGCCAGGCCGGTGTTCTGGCCACTGCCGGCAAAGCTGAAGCCCAGAATGCTGACCATGCTCTGCACTTCAGGCTGTTTGAGCATGAAGTCTTCGACCCGGCTCATCACGCCACCAGTCCGGTTTACCGTGGCTCCCGGTGGCAACTGCACGTTGACCAGGATGTTGCCCTGATCTTCATTGGGCAGGAAGGAGGTCGGCAAGCGGCCCAGCAGCACAATGACGGCGGCGATGATCGCCACATACAGCACCAGAAAACGCCCGGTCTTCTTGAGCAGGCGTGCAACCCAGCTCTCATAGCCTTTGGCCGTGGCAGAAAAGCCGCGGTTGAACCAGCCGAAGAAGCCGGTCTTGGCGTGCTGATGCCCGGCCTCGACCGGTTTCAGAATCGTGGCGCACAGCGCCGGCGTGAACGACAGCGCCATGAAGGCCGAGAACAGAATCGAACTCAGCATCACCACCGAGAACTGGCGGTAGATGTTGCCGATCGATCCTTTAAAGAAGGCCAGCGGCACGAAGACCGACACCAGCACGACCGTGACGCCGATGATGGCGCTCGAAATCTGGCCCATGGCCTTGCGCGTGGCGGCCAGCGGCGACAGGCCCTCGGTGCTCATGATGCGTTCGACGTTTTCCACCACGACGATGGCGTCATCGACCACGATACCGATCACCAGCACCATGCCGAACATGGTCAGCACGTTGATCGAAAAACCGAGCGCCTGCAGCACTGCGAACGTGCCCAGCAGCGCAATCGGCACCACCAGCGTCGGGATCAGGGTGTAGCGGAAATCCTGCAGGAACAGGTACATCACCAGGAACACCAGGATCACCGCTTCGATCAGGGTCTCAATCACCTGGCGGATCGAGATTTCGACAAAGCGCGAACTGTCGAACGGAATCACCGCCGTCACGCCCGGCGGGAAGTAAGGCGAGAGTTCCTGCAGGCGCTGCTTGACCGCTTTCGCCGTTGCCACTGCGTTGCCGGTGGGCGAGAGCTGGACGCCGATGCCGGCCGACGCCTTGCCGTTCAGCCTTGATTGCGTGCTGTAGGACTGCGCGCCGAGTTCGACCCGTGCCACATCTTTCAGCCGTACCGTGGAGCCGTCGGCGTTGGCGCGCACCACGACCTGGCCGAACTGCTCGGCCGAGGTCAGCTGGCCCTTGACCACCACGGTGGCGAAGATGGCCTGCCCTGCCACGTTGGGCAGGTCACCGATGGTGCCTGAGGCCACCTGGGCGTTCTGCGCCGAGATGGCGGCGATCACGTCGTTTGACGACAGACGGTAACCGACCAGCCTGGTCGGGTCGATCCAGACTCGCATCGCACGCTCGGTGCCAAACAACTGCGCCTGGCCGACACCGGGGATGCGCTGGATTTCGGGCAGCACGTTGCGTGCGGCGTAGTCGCCCAAGGCGACGGGGTCGAGCGTCGGGTCGCTGGAAGACAGGATGGTGAACAGCAAAAAGTTGGTGCGCGCCTTGTCGACCCGCACGCCCTGCTGCGTCACGGCCTGCGGCAGGCGCGGCGCGGCGCGGCTCAGGCGGTTTTGCACATCAACCTGCGCCAGATCGGGGCTGGTGCCCGGCTCGAAGCTCAGCGTGATGGAGCCGCTGCCGTCGGCCTGGGCCACCGACTCAACGTAGATCAGACCGGGCGAGCCGTTCATCTCGCGCTCGATCACGCTCAGCACGCTGTTTTCAAGCGTCTGCGCCGAGGCGCCGGGGTAAGCGGCCGAGACGATGATCGAGGGCGGTGCCACCGACGGGTATTGCGCCACCGGCAATTGCGTGACGGCCACGGCGCCAAACACGACGATGAAAAGGGCAATGACCCAGGCAAAGATCGGCCGGTCGATAAAGAATTGCGCCATGCCGCGTTCCTTAGGACTGCTTGGTCGCAGAGGCGGCCGACGCGGGTGCGGCGGGTGCTGCTAGCGCTCCGATCGGACTCCAGGGCACCGGTTTGGCCCGCGCCTTGCCCTGCAGCTTCTGGAAGCCGTCCACGACCACCTGCTCGCCCGGCTGCAGCCCTTCGAGCACGACCCACTGCTCATCTTTTGCGGTGCCAATCTTCACCGCACGCGTGTTGACGCTGCCGTCCGCCGCCACGACCTTCACCGTGTCGCCCTGCGAATTGCGCTGCACCGCCTGTTGCGGCAGCAGCATGGCGGCGTTGACGGCGGCTTGTTCGAGGCGCGCGCGCACATACATGCCGGGCAGCAGCATGCCCTTGGGGTTCGGCACTTCGGCGCGCAGCGTGATCTGGCCCGAGCTGGGGTCCACCGACAGATCAGAGAACAGCAGCCTGGCCGGCAGGGGGTAAACACTGCCGTCGTCCAGCACGATACGTACGGCCGCACTCGCCTTGTCGCCATCGGTCTTGAGCTGTCCGCTGGCTATTGCCCCACGCAAGCGCAGCACATCAGAGACCGGTTGCGTCACGTTCACATACATCGGATCAATCTGTTGCACCAAGGCGAGCTGGGTCGCTTCGCCCTGCCCAACCAGGGCACCTTCCGTCACCAGGGCGCGACCGACGCGCCCGGAAATCGGCGAATTGACCGAGGCATAACCCAGGTTGATCTGCGCCAGTTGCACGGCGGCCTTGCCGGCGGCGACATCGGCCTCGGCCTGCTTTTGCGCCGCCACAGCGCTGATGTAGTCCTGCTGGCTGATGGCATTGGCTTCCAGCAGCGGCTTGTAACGCTCGGCCTGGGCCTGCGCCTGCATCAGGTTGGCCTGCGCTCGTGCTGCCACAGCCTGGGCGCTGGCCAGGGCAGCGGCGTAGGGGGCGGCGTCAATCTGGAACAGCGCCTGGTTGGCCTTGACATCGCTGCCTTCACGAAACAGCTGGCGCTGCAAAATGCCGGCCACGCGAGCCCGCACCTGGGCCACGCGCGAGGCCTCGGTTCTGCCTGGCAGTTCGGTTTGCAAGCCCACCGTGGTTGCAGTCACGGTGACGACGCCGACTTCAACCGGCGGCGGGGCGCTGGCTGCAGGAGGTGCACTGCCCGGTCCGCAGCCGGCCAATGGTGTTGCCAGCGCACAGACTGTCCAGAGCAGACGCCTGTGCGATGAAAAAAACCAACCCATCACGACACCTTGCCATGCAGCCATGCAGTACCTTTCGAAGAAGCGGGCCTAGTGTAAACGTGCAGCTCTCAGGTACTGCTGAGCTCGCGCGCCAGCCAGGCGCGTGCCAGACTCCATTCGCGCTTGACGGTGGCTACCGAAATGGAAAGTGCCTCGGCGATTTCGGCATTCTCCATGCCGCCGAAGAACTTGAGTTCGACGACACGGGCGGCGCGCGCATCGACCTGCTCGAATGCCAGCAGCGCTTCGTGCACCGCCACCACATCCGCGCCCAGAGCTGCCAGAGGGAGGTTTTCGGCCACTGTCAGCGACTGCAGAACTGCATCACGCTTGTCGGCGCGCTTGGCTACCGCATGGTGCACCAGAATGCGCCGCATCACGGTCGATGCGACTGCCAGAAAGTGCGAGCGGCTGACCCACTGGGTCCGCGTCTGCTCGTTCATGCGAAACCACGACTCGTGCGTCAGGGCGGTCGCGCTGAGCGTATGTCCGTCGGATTCCTTGCGCATGTGATTGCGCGCGACCCGGTACAGATCGTCGTACAGCCAGGTAAACAGTGCATTGCTGACGCTGCTGGTGTGGGGGTCGTCTCCCGCCTCCAGGGCATTGAGCCAATGGGTGATTTCCTGCGGTTTGTCCTGCATGGGGCGAAGATACCACGCCACGAAATTCGTCAGTTTTTTCACGCTGTGAGCCTTTGGGGGAGAAAAATCTCCGTAAACCGGGGAGACTCCTTTGCTGTCAAACTACGATTCATGCCAACGCGCCAAGCCAACACCTCTTCGACCTGGGTCGTCGTCAAGCGTCTGTACGAACAGGCGGTCGAGTTGCCGCGTGCCGAGCGCGAAGCCTTTCTGATGGCAGCGGAAACGGACGACTCGGTGCGCGCCGAAGTCCGCTCCCTGCTGGCCCATGACCCCGATCAGACCGGTCAAACGCACGCCGGCTTCCTGAACGATCCGGCAGCGATCAGGGTGCTGGGTGCACCCGATCGCACGGGCGAGCACCTGGGTGCCTGGCAGATCGTTCGCTCGCTGGGTACCGGCGGCATGGGAGATGTCTTCGAGGCGCGCCGAGCCGACGGCAGCTACGAGGCCCGCGTGGCAGTCAAACTGCTCAAGCACGGCATGACCAGTCCTGCCGTACTGCAGCGATTTGCGCACGAACGCCAGGCTCTGGCACGTCTGCATCATCCCCATATCGCTACCTTGCTTGATGCCGGTCTGTCGGGCGACGGCTTGCCCTATTTTGTGATGGAGTTTGTCGACGGTGTGCCCATCGACGAGGCGGTGCGGGGCATGAACCTTGGGCAGCGCCTGGGCCTGTTCCTGCAACTGACCCAAGCCGTCTCCCACGCGCATCAGAACCTGCTGGTGCACGGTGACCTGAAGCCCGGCAATGTGTTGGTAACGAGCAATTTTCAGGTCAAACTGCTCGATTTCGGCATCGTGATGGCGCTTGACCCCACGGATGCGACTGGTCCGGGCGGAGCAAACATGGCGGGTGACCGGGTTCTGCCCTTTACTCCCAACTACGCCAGTCCGGAGCAGGTGCGCGGCGAGCCCGTCGGCACGGCGACCGACATCTACAGCCTGGGTGTGCTCTTGTACCAGCTGCTGACCGGTGTGCGCCCGACCGGGCGCGACGCGACCACCCCGGCCCAGGCGGCGCGCAGTGTGCTGGATGAGACGCCCACACGCCCGAGCAGCCTGCCCGACGGCATCAGCAGCGATCCGCACTGGCTCAAACACCGCAAGCACCTCAGCGGCGATCTGGACCACATTCTGCTCAAGACGCTGGAGAAGTCGGTGCAACATCGCTATACCAGCGTGGACGCGCTGGCTGCCGACGTGAGAGCCTATCTCGGTGGCCATCCGGTCAGCGCCCGCGAGCCAAGCCTGCGCTATGTGATGGGAAAGTTTCTGGCGCGCCATCGCTGGGGTGTGACGGCCTTGGGTAGCGCCTTGCTTGCAGTCTCGGTCACCACTGGCATTGCGTTGTGGCAGGCAAGGCTGGCGGAGCACGCCCGCCAGGCAGCCCAGCAACATCTGGACGCGGTGCATTCATTGGCGCGAACCATGATTTTCGATGTCAATGACGCCCTGACCCGCGGTCTGACGCCGGGGCGCGAAGCCCTGGTCAAGGCAGTTGCCGACTACCTGGCGCAGCGTGCCCAGAGAACGGACTTGACACTGACCGAGTCAATGGATCTGGTGGACGCCTTGCGGCGCATGGCCGACGTCGAGGGGAACGTCGGAGTTGACAACATGGGACACCAGGACAGCGCGCTGGCACGCTATGCACAGGCGCTCACGGTGCTGGAACGGGTCGCGGCTGCGGGCCGTGATCACCCGGCTTGGCTGTTTCGGGGGGCAGCCGTGCGACGCAGTCAGGCGATGCTGCTGCTCCATCGCGGTGAAGTCAAGACTGCCCTGGAAAGCATAGAACGCGGCTCTGCAATGGTTGAGCATGCCCTGCAGCTCAACGCTGGTGACATGAAGGCGCGCAGCCTGGCGTGCAAACTCCAGGTGCTGCGGGTGGATCTGCTGTATTCAGCCAGCGAGCTGCCCAGCCTGGGGCGGCTTGCCGACGCCATTGAAGCGGCACGCAAGGCTAGCGCCTGCGCACAAGCGCTGCTGGCGGCGGAGCCGGACCGCGTGGGCCATGTGCTGGTGCTGAGCAGCGCCGTGGCACGCTTTGCGCGCCTGTCCCTGATGGCTGGACAGCTCGAAGAGGGTGTTGCCGCAGCGCGCCGAAATGCCCAAATTGTTGCGGATCTGCTCGCACGCGAGTCCCAGGATCAGGAGGTGGGGCGCTTCAGCACAGCGGCGCGCTCGCTGCTCGGCTATGCCCTGCTGCATGCGGGTCAGGTTGGAGAAGGCTTGGCGACCTTATCCGCAGGGGTGGATGCGGCGCGAAGCCTGATGCGTGGCGATCCGCAGAATCAGCGCGTGCGGCGCGACTTTGTTGCACTGGCCTCGACGCTGGGAGAGTCATTGAATGTCCAGGGTAGGGGTTCGCAGGCGCGGGAAACCTGCACCGAAGCACAGAATGTTCTGCGCGGCGGTGCCCGCGAGCGCACGATGGATAGGGAGGAGAAGCTTTATCTGAGTCTGGTCGACCGCTGCATTGCCGGTGCCTGGTTGCTGCAGCGCAAGCCGTCAGAGGCGCTGCGCGTGATCGACCCCGGTCTGCAACGAATTGCTTCGGGCAAGCCGCCATCAGACCCAGGTGATCGTCGCGACCGACTGCAGGGTTTGGGCCTGGGGCACATGCTGAGGGCGCGTGCCCTGCAGCAACTCGGGCGTTTCAGCGATGCTTTGGAGCAAGGCCGTGTGGCAGTGGCGCGCATGGAGGAAATGCTGCAACAGGACAGTGCCAACAGCGAAACCCAGAGCGATGTGGCCTACGTCCAGACGCAGGCCTCTTTGCTGGGTGCGCATGCAGTTCTGAGGCCCGACTCCGAGCAATGCCGCTGGGCGCATGCCGCCCACGCCACTTTCAGCGCACTGGCCGAGCGTTCGCGCCTGAATCTGGAGTACGGGGTTGACAAAAAGCAGGCGCAGGCGCAGGTGCGCCGCTGCGAGACTCTGCCGGGTTGAAAAATTTGCCGTGACTTGAGCCTTTTCGCTCAATAAATCTCCGTAAGCCCGGGAGAGGTTCAATTTCGCTGTGGACCGAGCTCTGCCCGATGGGATTGGAACACCGGGCATCAGGGTGGCGAATCACTTTAGCAACGGGAGTTTTTCATCATGACCAATTCAAGAGTCGGCATTTTTTGGGTCCTCACAGCGTCTGCCTTGCTCGCGCTGACTGCCTGTGGGGGTGGTGGTACTGCGGCGACGTCGGCTGCCACAACGACCCTCAGCGGTTCCGTCGTCAAAGGTCCGGTGACGGGCGCCACAGTGACGATCAAAAAAGCCAGTGACGGCTCGGTGCTGGCCACGACGACGACCGGTGCCGGTGGCACTTACAGTCTCAGTCTGGACTATGTCGGTGATGTCATTGTGGAGGTGACGGGTGGCAGTTACATCGATGAAGCAAGCAATGTCTCAACGCCACTGGCCGCGCCTCTGAAGGTGGTTCTGGCTGTCAAACCAGGCAATGTGACCGGTGTGGTCACGCCACTGACCACCATGGCTTTCAGCAATGCATTCCCGAGCGCAGCAACGCCCGTCACCGCGGCGGCCTTTGACGCTCGTGCTGCCAGCCTGGCAGCGGACTTCAAGCTCGCTGGTGTCAATCTTGCCACCACCGTTCCGAGCGTCAGTGGCACCATGAACGACTACGGGAAAGTCCTGGCTGGTATTTCCAGGTACATGCAGCTCAACAATGTCACTTTGCCAGCACTCGTCAATTCGTCTTTCACCTCGGCGCAATGGGGAAGCTTCTCGGGCAGCTTTGCCACGGCCTATAACGCTGCCAATCCGGGCAGCAGCATGAGCTACAGCTTTTCGGGCAACACCGCCACCATTGGAGGCAGCGGCGTCGGGGGCGGCAGTGGCACCTGTGGCGTCAACATCGCCGGCAGCATGACGGTGTCCGGTATCTCGGTGCCATTAAACCTCGATTACTGCATCACAGGCATTGCCGCCGGCTCCTGCGGCGCCGGCAACTCCACGCTGGCACAAGCCCTGAGCGGTCAGAGCGGAATCGTGGGGGCCGTCAATCTGGCTTACCGCTACTCGGACACCTGCGTCGCAAATCCCGTGGTCACGCTCAAGTTGAATTGATGGGCCCAAATCCGCCGTTTCAAAAAATTCAATTTATCGAGGAGTTTGAAATGAACACCATGAAAAGGGTCGCCTTGGCTGCCAGCGGCCTTGCGTTGTTGTTGTCAGCCTGCGGTGGCGGTGATCCGCAAGACCCCGCCACTCTGGCTGGTTTGCCGC
>CAITZZ010000302.1 GCA_903897005.1 uncultured beta proteobacterium
AGCCGCCACATCGGCGCAGAAGAACATGCCGTGCTGACCGATGTGACAGCGCTGTATTGTGTGCTGTCGGTGATGGGGCCGAAGGCGCGCGAACTGTTGGCGCGGGTCAGTCCGGACGAACTCTCACCCGAGGGCTTGAAATTCTCCTGGACCAAGCTGATCGAACTCGGCTTTGGTCGCGTGCGCGCGGCGCGCATGAGCTACGTCGGCGGACCAGGGTTTGAGTTGTACGTGCCGGTGGAGATGGCGCGCCATGTCTATCTGGCGCTGATGGCGGCGGGTGCCGATCTGGGCCTGCGGGACGCCGGTTACTACGCACTCGACGCGCTGCGCATCGAGCAGGGACGGCGTGCCTGGGGCGCTGAGCTCAGCCCGGATGAGACACCGTGGGAGGCAGGTCTGGCCTATGCCGTGAAGCTCGACAAGGCCACCGATTTCATCGGCAAGGCGGCATTGCTCGCTGGCCGGGACAAGCCGCTGCGCAAGAAGCTGGTGACGCTGGTGTTCGATTCATCGGCTGTCTATGCCTGGGGTGGTGAAGCGATCCTGTTGCAGGGCGAGTCGGTGGGTGAGATCTCATCGGTAGGCTGGAGCCCGCGTGCTGGTGCCTGTGTGGCGCTGGGCTATGTGCGCGGCGCTGCGGCCAACCAGAGCCACATGGGTACGCAAGCCACGATCGAGCTCTGGGGTGAGCAGTTTGCAGTGCGCCTTTATGACAAGTGGCCGGTGTCGAAGTAAGGCAAGCTGAATCTTTGAAGTTGGGCATGCAAAGACGTCGACCCGCGGTCGCCGCTTTGCAGCGCTGGACTAAACCGCTCGCGCGGTAAGGCGCATCGAAGCGGCATTGGTTCTTGGTGCAGGGCGAGTTCGTGGCTATGCATTCGACACTCCACGGCCTCGCATCTCCTCAATGCGGGCGTCGACATCCACACCGTACGAGCCTAGCTTGGACATGCATCGCTCGACACGACCAGCGTCTACGCCGAAATCGACCTTAAGGGCAAGGCGCGCACACTGGCCGGCGTCAAACCACCTGACAATGGAGACCTGTTTGTTCAAACCACTTCAAATATTGTCGACCACCCTGCCACCTGTTGCGCCACCGCCGCCATCGCGCCCCCGCTGGGTGCGCTGGTTCTGGCTGATTTGCGGCATGCTTTGCCTGCTCCTGGGTGTCATCGGCACCGTGCTGCCGCTGCTGCCCACCACCCCCTTTGTGCTTCTGGCGGCTTATTGCTTTTCGCTGGGCAGTGCGCGCTACGAACAGTGGCTGCTGAATCACCCCCACTTTGGCCCGATGGTGTGCGATTGGCGCAGCCAGCGCGCCGTGCCGCTGCGCGCCAAACAGATCGCCTGGGCAACCATGACGATCAGCTCTGCCATCGCCTGGTGGTTCATGCCGGCCAACATCGGCTGGGTTCCCGGCGCCTGCTGCGCGCTGGTGGCGCTCTGGATGTGGCGCCTGCCCACTTCGGACTGGCGCTGATCACCCGCTTAGCGGCTGCTCGGAAAGCTGAACACCGCGCCTTCGCGCACGCCCGCTGACGGCCAGCGCTGGGTGATGGTCTTGCGCTTGGTATAAAAACGCACGGCATCCGGGCCGTAGGCGTGCAGGTGCCGTTGCCGTACTCGTGGGCATCGATCATGTCGATCGCCTCCTGCGAGCGGCCGGTTGCCCATCATGGCCTACGTGACGCTGCCCAAAGGCCGCGAACCCAAGGCACTGCCGTTGATTGCGCTGATTCACGGCGGCCCCTGGGCACGCGATGACTGGGGTTTCAACGCAGAAGTGCAAATGCTGGCAGGCATGGGCTATGCGGTATTGCAGCCGCAATTTCGCGGCTCCAGCGGCTTTGGCCGCGAGCACCTCAAGAAGTCGTTCGGGCAATGGGGTCTGTCGATGCAGGACGACATCACCGATGGTGTGCAAAGCCTGATCAAACAAGGCGTGGTCGACGCCAAACGCGTGTGCATCATGGGGGCCAGCTACGGCGGCTACGCCACCATGATGGGGCTGGTAAAAGACCCGGGCCTGTGCCGCTGCGGCGTAAACCTGCTGGGGGTGACCGATATGTTCTACCACCCATCGTCGGGCCGCTCGCATGATCCGGAAGTGAACTATTTTCTCGATAGCTGGGTCGGCGATCCAGTCAAGTTCAGGGACCAGTTCACCGCCACCTCTCCAGCGCTACAGGCGCAACGCATCACCGTGCCGGTGTACATGGTCTACGGCAAGAAGGATCGCCGCGTACCCGTGGTGCACGGTCGCCGCCATGGCAAGGGTTGGCTTTTTCATCGACATGTGACGCCTCACTCCCCTCGTGCGTGGACCTTGATCATCAAACCCCTCAAGTAAATCGACGATGCAGTCGTTAAAGGGTTATCCCGGCATCTCATTGGATGTCAGGGTGTTGCCGAGTGTCCCTATGCGGATTGATGTGCAAACAATGCGGTCGCCGAAAGCACCGTACTTTTAGAAAGAGTTGAACCATGAAGAAGCTGCTCGCCCTCCTGTTCACTGCCTTCATCACCCTGTCTGCTTCGCAGTGGGCCTTGGCCAATGAATTTACTGATTTGCGCTCCCAGCTGAGCGCAGCAAGAGAGTCCTTGGTCACTTTGATGGTCAACAAGGATAAGCGCGGCGCTGATCAGCAAAAGCTTGTCAAGAACACCGCCGATGCAGTGAGTGCCGCACTGGCAAAGGTCAAGGCTCCGGCCGGCAAGGAAGCCCAGTTCAAGGAACTGGTAGAAACCTGGAATGCTTTCAAGAAGACAAGGGAAGTCGAGCTTGTCCCTGCCATCCTGGCAGGCAAAGACGATGAGGCAAAGAAGCTGGCTGGCGGCATCCAGAAGGAGCGCATTACCAAGTGCCAGCAACTCGTAGGTGAGCTTGGCGGATAGGGCTTGCAATGAGCCGACTCAGGCTACTGGACATGAAAATTGGCCCACGTGTGGGTCTGGCATTTGGCTTGGTGGTGCTTACCATTGCACTGCTGGTGGCAGTGGTTCAGCGCCGCCTTTCGCATAGCGCTGTCAATTCGACCTCGATGGCGAATGGGGTCCAGCTGCAGGCGCAGGCCTCGGAAATTCATCTGCTGGCCAAGGACAACGCGATTGCCAGCATGGTAATTCTGGTGTCGAGTAGCCCAGACCAGCAAGCCCGACTCGCCAAAGAAATTGTTGAACGCGACAAGCGCATTACCGATGGTCTGTCGGCACTCGAACAGCGTCTGGCCGACGCACCTGACGACGCTGCGTTGGTTGGGGAGGTGCGCAAGCGCCACGCGGGCTACGTGTCGGGTGTACAACGCATAGTTGGCATGGTGTTGGCCGGGAAACAAGCCGAGGCGACCTACGCCGCCGATGAGGAAATGATCCCCATGCTGGCGCCGTTTCTCGCGGCGCTAGGCAAACTTGATGCCCGCCAGGTGTCCACTGTCAAAGTGACGGGCGCTGCCAACGGCGAACTGATTGCTGCAACACGGGATACCCTGGCAGGCGGTGGTTTGGTCGCAGCCTTGCTGGCGATAGGCGCAGGTTTCTGGATCGTGCGCAGCGTCACCCGCCCATTGGCCGAAGCAGTGGCGTTTGCGGAGCGCGTCGCCGCTGGGGACCTGAGTGCCCGCATCCGCGCGAAGGGCAAGGATGAAGTGGGGCAACTGCTGAGTTCACTCAACCGGATGAGCGAGAGCCTGTCGGCCATGGTGTCGCAAGTGCGAACTGCGGCCGATGATATCGCCATGGGCTCCCAGGAAATTGCTGCTGGCGACATGGATTTGTCCAGTCGCACCGAGAACCAAGCCAGCGCGCTGGAGCAAACGGCAGCGTCCATGGCGGAGTTGGGATCGGCAGTCCACAAAAATGCCGACAGTGCAACAGAAGCCAACAAGCTTGCACTCAACGCCTCCAGCGTGGCTATACGTGGCGGAGAAGTTGTCAGCCAGGTGGTTAGCACGATGCAAGGCATTAACGACACGTCGAAGAAGATCTCAGACATCATCAGCGTCATTGATGGTATTGCGTTCCAGACCAATATCCTGGCCTTGAACGCAGCGGTGGAAGCGGCCCGCGCTGGGGACCAGGGGCGCGGATTTGCCGTGGTGGCCTCTGAGGTCCGTAGCCTGGCGCAACGCAGCGCCGAGGCGGCCAAGGAAATCAAGACCCTGATTTCTGCCAACGTGGAGCGGGTGGAGGCCGGCACGGTGCTGGTGGGCCGGGCGGGGATCACCATGCATGAGGTAGTGAGTGCCATCAAGCGGGTTACCGACATCATGGCTGAAATCAGCGTGGCCAGCCAGGAGCAAAGCCTGGGCGTCGCGCAAGTCGGTGAGGCAGTTTCCAGCCTGGACCAGAACACCCAGCAAAATGCAGCACTGGTGGAGCAGATCGCGGCTGCGGCAGCTGGACTGAAGAACCAGGCTGACGGCCTGGTGCAAATCGTTGCCGCATTCAAGGTGGGCGAAGCAGCTATGCCCGATCTACATACCGCTCTTAGGCTGAGCTGACCCAACCCGCATAGCTGTGGTTGACCCAGACCAAGCAATTACACGCTATGCCAATCTCAATGACAGCAGCGGACGCCATCGTCCCAGCCGTTTTCCAGCAACGGCGCTGGTGGCTGGTGTTGCTTGCACTGTGGGCCGCAGGCGCATGGATCCTGCTTGACGCCCATGTAGAGGACATTCGCGTACAGAGTGTCCAGATCGCCACCGAAGGCGCGCGCAACATGTTTCGCATGGTGGTGCTGACACGCAGCTGGAACGCAAGCCATGGCGGCATTTATGTCCCAGTGACGCCAAAGACACAGCCTAATCCCTACCTGCCCATTGCCCGGCGCGACGTGACCACGAACGATGGCCAGTCGCTCACCCTAATCAACCCGGCCTACATGACCCGTCTGATTGCCGAGATGGCGGAATCTGACAGTGGTGCCATATTCCGGTTGACCAGTCTGCGTCCAGTTCGTCCCGAGAATGCGGCCGACCCGTGGGAGAAGAAGTCGCTGGAAGCGTTTGAGTCTGGCATCCTGGAAGTCATCAGCATCGAACCGGATGCACATGGACGCCAGTTGCGATATATGGCGCCGTTGAAGGTCGAGAAGCCGTGCATGGCCTGCCACGCCCGGCAGGGCTACCAGATAGGCGATATTCGCGGAGGAATCAGCGTCTCGCAGCATTTCGGACCGATTGAGGCCGCCATCACCGCCAGCATTAACCAGACCCAATTGAGTTTCGTGGCCGTATTCGGGATCACGGCCTTGTTGGGTTGGTTGTTGCTTGAATTGTTGCGAAAGCGCTGGTTTGAGCTGGCAGGCAACATTCAGCAACTGAAGACCACGCGCAGTGAATTGGTACAAAGTGAAAAGATGGCATCACTCGGGCGCATGGTGGCGGGCTTTGCCCACGAACTCAACACGCCAGTGGGGGTCGCGGTAGGAGCCGTTTCCCACAACGCAGAAACCCTGCTGCGCATCGACCGGATGCTGAGCGTGGAAGAGGTCAATGAAGACCTGCTACGCCATGAGCTGGCGGGATTGCGGGAGAGTGGGGACCTGGCGCTGGCCAACCTGCGGCGCGCAGCCAGTTTGGTGCAAAGTTTCAAGCGGACTTCGGTTGACCAGACCTCGGAGCAGTTTCGCACCTTCAACATGAAGGAACTCATCAGCGACGTGCTTTTTGCGATGCAAAGCACACTCAAGAAGCTACCGATTCAGGTGGCAGTACAGTGCCCGGAAAAGTTCGAGCTTCACGGGATGCCAGGCTTGGTGCAGCAACTGCTGACCAACCTGGTGATGAACGCTGTCCAGCACGCCTTCGATGCGGGCAAGCGCCCCGGCACTATCGTCATCAAAGTCACGCACAACGCACCCAATGTCAGGCTGGAGTTCAGCGACGACGGAAAAGGCATGGATGCCAACCAACTGGCCCGCATCTTCGAGCCTTTCTACACCACCCGAAGGGGTGAAGGAGGCTCCGGGCTGGGGCTGTACATTTGTTACAACATTGTGACCACCCAACTTGGCGGAACCATTGTCTGCCACAGCCAACCGGAGACAGGGTGCCAGTTCGACATCCAATTTTCTGCGCGACTGAACGCGAAAATCGAGGAAGGCACACCATGAAATTGATCCGCACGCGCAATGAGACACCCGCCCCGGAGCTTGCAGAAACCGGTCACCGTCACACGTGGAAGCTGTTGGTTGTTGACGACGAACCCGACATGCGCGCGCTCACCCGCATCAACCTCAAGGGGTTTCGTTTTGCGGATCGCGGGCTTGAAATCATCGAAGCAGGCTCTGGTGCTGAAGCCCGTGCCATGCTGGCGTTGCATGCAGACATCGCGGTAGCCCTGATCGATGTGGTGATGGAAACCGACGACGCTGGTTTGCGTCTGGTGGAGTTCATCCGTAAAGACCTCAAAAATATGCTGGTACGCCTGATCATTCGCACCGGTCAGGCCGGACTCGCGCCCGAGCGCTATGTGATAGACCACTATGACATTGATGACTACAAAGACAAGACCGAACTCACTGCCACACACCTCTACACCACCGTACGGTCAACCATCAAGTCCTACCGTGACCTGCGATCGATTGATCTCAACCGGGTCGGATTGCAGCATGTATTAATGGCCGCACCGGACATTTACCGGATCAGCAACCGCTCGTTGGGCCAGTTCTTTCAGGGCGTACTGACCCAGGTCGTGGCACTGTGCAATCTGTCGGGTAACAGCTTCATCTCTACCATCGATGGCGTGATCGTCACCTTTGATGACCTTGAAACCACCATGCAGGCCGCCTCGGGCAGCCTCAGCAGCCAGGAGCGTTTTGATCACATTCGCACTGAGTGCAGCCAGGCTGTCCTGACCGGCAAAGTACCCGAAATGCTGCGCAAGGATGCCTACGTGGTGCCACTTCTGGTACAGGGCAAACCGGTGGGCTTTATTTACATTGAACCGACCCACGATCTCGACGAGTCCGACCGGGCACTCGTTGCCATGATGGCCCAGCAATGTTCCAGCGCGCTGGAGAACCTGCGCCTGCATGTCGACCTGACAAAGTCCTACGACCACATGATCGATATGCTGGCCCGCATTGCCGAGTTCAAGGACAGCGCTACTGGAAGCCACATTAACCGGATCGACCAGTACACGCGTCTGGTTGCCATTGAGTTGGGCCTCTCGGACGAAGAGGCCTCCCACGTTGGCAAGGCCAGTCGCCTGCACGATGTCGGAAAAATCGGCATTCCGGATACCATTCTGCGCAAACCCGGCAAGCTCACCGAAGAAGAATACGCCATCGTTCGCACGCACACGCACATTGGCAAGAGCATTCTTGACAACGATGCCTTTCTGGCGACGGCCTGCGAAATTGCCACCCACCACCATGAGCGCTGGGATGGCACAGGCTATCCAGAGGGGCGTCCGTCGCGCGAGTTTCATATCGCCACCCGCATCGTCAGCGTGATTGATGTGTTCGATGCCCTGATCAGCCGCCGACCTTACAAAGAACCATGGGACCCCCAGCTGGCCGCGGCAGAAGTTGAACGGGGTGCCGGCGCCCAGTTCGACCCCGCGGTGGTGACTGCCGTTCTCAAACTGTTCCGCGAAGGGTGCTTTAATACCATCATCCGCGCCGCGCAGGAAGCAGACGCACATTCAAAAAAGCGAATTCTTGAAGAAAGTCAGCACTCCTTCGCGAACCAAGTAAGCGCTAAACGCATAGCTTGAGATGACTGCTTGCGTTAAGTCCGAGCACTCGCAATGGGCACCAAGTTCTTGCCCGCCAGTGACAACAGTCCGGCAACCTGTTTCTTATGTCGGTTCTGCGGCTTGTCAATTAGGAATGGCGACTCCAGGATAAGACCAACAAGAGACGGCCAGCTTAGCGGAAGTCCAGTTGTGCGAGTGTGCACCGCTTGTCTTGCGTTCGCGATATGGCGCCCATTGCTAGTACACTTTTCGACAGAGCAATAGGCTTGCCGCGTTAAGGATGAAAGGGAGTGACTATGTTAGGACTGTCTGCCCGCGTTCGCCACTACTTTGGCCTGGACATGAAGGCGCGTGAATTGCCGCTGAAAAATCACTTTCCCAAGATTTCCAGTCGACTCAAGGTCAGCCATGGCAGCGCTGCAAAATTGTTTCGTCAGCTCAATGAAGTGAACGCTGCGCCCGCTGAGTATTTTGGTGTCCTTCTGTCCGAGATCAAGCACCTGAACCGTTGTGCCATGACACGACGTCAACGCCTGTCGTTGACGCGGGACGTTACGGACCTTTGCTATCCTATGGCGCAGGCACAGATGATCGAGCACGCCAAGACGGGCGGTGTGCCGGAAGATGAAGAACGCAAACAGGCATTGGGCCGCCTGGTTGAGATTGTCACGATCCTGATCATTTCCTTTCAGATCCTGTTCGACGGGTATTACCGATGCGGAAACTTCAGATATGCCATGTCGCGCAGCGTGGCGCAGGAATGCGCAGCTCGCATCTTTGAATTGATGATTGTGAAACAGCAGGCCATGGCCTTGCGTTACCAGGTGCTGGGGGAACAGGACTGGCGGACTGTTAACACGCTGTTTTATGTCATGAGCAGCTACGAGGATGTTGGGCGAGCATTCCCGACCCTGCAAAAGTTGCTGAAGTTGGATGTCGGGCGCAGCGCCGTCAGTTTGCAGGAGCAGTTCGCTCTGCTGCACATGGTTGGCAAATTCGACATGCTGCGCTGGCCGGTCCATCTCCAGTGGATCATCAGCAACTATATGAATGGTGTGGAAAATGCGGTAAACGTCAGAATGACAGATGCTGGCATTCCAGCACGCAATGAATTGATTGCCTACTGCTATGGTGGTAAGGCAGCGAGCACTAGTGCGAGTCAGAACCCTCCCGGTCCCGCAATGCTGTTGGACTATCGCAATCTGAGCAATGCTATCCGCGAGGACTGCATGGGGCTGATGGAGTCCAAGAAGAATCGCAATGCGGCAGCTATGCCACCCCGCTTTGCGCGTTTCCCTGAGATGGAGCACCCGATCATTGCGGATCAACTGTTGCGGGGCTTGGGAGATACTGACTCAGATGAGTGCGTCGAATCTGAGACCCATTTCGATGAACTTCGAGTTTTCGTCGGGTTTTCACAGGTGTTTGACATGCTGCACCACAAGAACGGGGCATTTGCATCGGAAGACCGCCTGGAAGATGTATTGGCGAATCGCTCAGCGCTGATCGCCGAAGATCATCTGGCGACCGACAGAAGCGTTTGGACCCTCTTGTTCAAGAACCAAAAGATGCTGCGATTAAGTACGCAGGAAACCAACTACACAACGCGGATGACCATCGGTTCACTACTGGCATATGGACTGGGCGATGGCATCAATCGCCCAAGCCTGGCGGTAGTGGCGAGAATCTTGCGCCCTTCAAACAAGAAGGTTGTAATTGACCTGCACATAATTGCCCAGTACGCCGAACAGGTGCTGATGACCGTCAATGCAGCGAAGCAGGCCGCGACTGGACCTCGCCACGGCAAGGCGGCCCTTTTGTTATACGACAAGGCGGGCTTGGGTGGCTGGGGGCTGATGTTCAAGCCACAGGATATTCTGCCCGGAATTGACCAAATTGCGGTGCACCGCAAGCAAAGAGAGTTGCAGATTGACCTGAAAAGCCGTCGCAACGTGACTCACGATTTTCACTTCTACACGATCTCCTTAACCTCAGCGCAATTGGGTATCAGCGGTGAACCCAGTTACGTCAATGCACCTGTTCCTCAGTCTTGAACGGGGTATCGTAGTGGGGCTCTCATCGCAAAATGCCACCTACCTTCGAGCCAATCTACCGAACCAGCGAGCGCGGCGTAAACTGCCTGTCCTAAGACAAGATTTCGGGGACTTGGGATGAATGCAATCAAACGCTGGCTTGCGCCACCTGTTTTTGAAGGCGACGAGGCAAAGACGCGCCAGGCGGGTTTGATCAACATGATCGGCCTGACCTGTATAGCGTTTATTTTGATCGTCATGCTGGGTTCCTTGTTCGACAGCAGTACCCCAACAAGCACGTTGATCATCGACCTTCTGGGCGGCGCGACAATTCTGCAGTTCATGTATTGGCTGCGTAGCGGTCGGGTGACCGTGGTGGGGGTCGGCATTGTTGTCTTCGGGCTGGCCTATGTCACCGCTGTTACCGCTAGCATAGGAACCATTCGCACACCAACGGCAGCCATATTCGTATTTTGGGTGCTGTTGACAGGGCTGCTCTTTGGACTGCGCGGCAGTCTGATCGGTACCGCTGCCGCCTCCTTGGCGGTTTGGGGGCTGATCCTGGCAGAGAATGCCGGCTGGCTGCGCCAACCAAATTACGGTGTTGGTGTCACGCAATGGATCACATTCACAGCCCTGTTCGGATTCACCAGCGGTCTGACTTTTTATATCATCCAGAGCACAAAGAAAGCACTCACAACTGCCGAGAAGGAAATCGAGCAGCGCAAGCAGGTCGGCGCGGACCTGCTGGACAGCGAACAACGCTACCGCACTCTTGTGGAATGGACAGTGGAAGCGATCGTCGTACATCGCGAAGGCAAACTCCTGTATGCCAATCCGGCGGCAGTGAGTTTGTTTGGAGCGGGCTCCGCCCGCGATCTGATTGGCATATCGATACACGACTTGACTCATCCGGAACATCGTGATTTGGTTTTGCGTCGGCTAAAGACTCACGGCGACGATGGCCCGGATTCCCCGATGATGGAACAGAAGTTAGCGAGGTTGGATGGGGCAACCATTTACGTTGAAGTAAAGGGGACATCCATTTCCTTCGATGGGATACCTGCCCGTCTGGCTTCTTTGCGCGACATCACTGAACGTAAGGCAATTGAGGCCGCCGTCGATGCTACTCGTTTGAAGGCCGAGGAGCTGAGTCGGTCCAAGTCGCGTTTCTTGACATCTGCAAGCCATGACTTGCGCCAGCCGGCTCATGCGCTGGGAATGTTTGTCGCGCGAATGGCTGAATTGCCGCATGACGAGCAAACCAAACACTTGGTGGCCTCGATGGACGCGGCGGTCCGTGCTATGCAAGATATGCTGGACGGATTCTTCGACATCTCCAGGTTGGACTCCGAGCAGACGCACGTCAGCTTGGCTGCATTTCCAATCCAGGGAATATTGGAAAAATTGCGTGATAGCGTTGGCCGCGCTGCAAACGACAAAGGGTTGCGCCTGCGACTTCGACCCTCAGAGCATTGGGTCGAAAGTGACCCCGGTCTGCTGCTTCGCATCCTGCTCAATCTAGTCAACAACGCCGTGCGGTACACCCAGCAAGGCACGATCCTTGTTGCCTGCCGAACTACGAACGATGGCACTCGACTTCGCATTGAGGTGCGCGACAGCGGGGTTGGTATCCCGGCGCGTCACCATGAGGACATTTTCCAGGAGTTCTTTCAGGTAGACAATCCCGAGCGTGACCGCAGCAAAGGTCTGGGCGTCGGCTTGAGCATTGTTGACCGGGCCTGTCGGTTGCTGAATCATCCCCTGTCGATGCGTTCGGCTCCAGGGGCTGGGACTTGCATCACCGTCACAGTTCCCCTTGCATCAGCGCTACCTGGCCCGGCACAGTTGGACTCGAACGAATTGGGGGCACAAACGAGCTTCGACGGTTTGCGCGTATTGTTGATCGAAGACGACGCACTGGGCAGAGACGGCCTTGCGAGTTTGCTGGCTTCGTGGGGTTGTAGAGTGATGACGGCTGACGGAGCACAGGCGGCGTGTGATCAGTGTCAGCAGGATCATGCGCCCGACATCGTCATCAGTGACTTTCGACTGGGTGGCGGGATAAACGGCATTCAGGCTATTAGTTCGTTGAACGCAGTTGTTGGACGACCCGTTGCCGCCTGCCTGATCAGTGGGGACACGGATGTGAATGTAAGAGAACAAGCAAAAGTTGCCGGGCTCACTCTTTTGCAGAAGCCTGTGCGGCCCGCCAAGCTGAGAAGTTTGATCCAACACCTGGTTAGGAACAAGCCGACACTCTGATTCGTGGACGACAGAAATAGTGCTGGAAACAATCTGGAACTCGGTAAGTGCGGTTGGCACTGCATGATCGCTGCCGCCATGCCTGGTCGGATGCATTGCTACAGTTGCAGCAGCAGATCGTGTCAGAAGTTTTCCGACGCTCGCACAATCCGAAGAACTATTTCGTTTCCGAAATCAGAACGAAACGCGGGACAGAACCCTCTGGCGTCGCAATCATGTCCTGGAACTCGGAAATCGGACGCATCCAGACGACATCCTGCTTGTCTCCCTGCTGCGGTTTGTAGAGAACGCCCGGCTTCAATGTTGCCTCAATCAGGCAGGTGCCAACGACGTCGTACAGGCCGCCTTTGTAGTGCCTGAGGCGCGTTCCAGGCTTGAGTTGACTTACGGCGGGGGCGATGAAGGGCATAGGATGACCAAGGGGTTATTCTCGCGCTTGTGGAAACGAACGACAGAAAAAGTTTACCCTATGTCGCGTGAATTGGTGAACCGACTTGCACCGCAATTCGGCAGCCACTTCTCTCTGCAGCTGACAGTCAAAGTTGAAAGTCGGGTTTGGAGAAAATCCTGGGACAGCAGGGCAGCGTCTGGCGTCCCTGGAGTTTCTGCCGGGAATCACTCCAGAGGGCTGTTAGTTGACTTTCAGTCCGATCCTAAGCAGACACGCCAATCAATGGGTTAAAGGGCGGCGGGCCCAGCGCCTTATTGACCGATTGGTGGCTGCCACAGCTCAACTTTGTTTCCTTCTGGATCTATGACCCAAGCAAACTTTCCGTATTCGGAGTCGTCGATCTTGTCGAGAACGTTGCAGCCTTCCTCTTTGAGTATTCTCACCAGGCCATGCAGGTCCTCCACACGGTAGTTCACCATGAACTTGGCCTTGCTTGGAGCGAAGTGGTCACCTTCATCGGCGCCGACCGACCAGATTGTTGAGCCGCCTGCTGGTTTGCCTTCGGAGTCAGTCCAATTGAACGCAGTGCCACCCCATTCTTGTACGTCGATGCCCAGGTGGCGTTTGTACCAAGCCTGAAGCGTGGGCGCGTCTTTGGCCTTGAAGAAGATGCCGCCGATACCAGTGACTCGCTTCATATTGACCTCTGAATTTTTTTGCAATTCTAGTCTTGCATGATCGAATTCTGGGAAATCAGAGCGCCAGTCGGGTGACCGGCTTCGCTGCGTACTTGACTTCTGACTGTACCGCGTGGAAGACCGGAATTTGTCTTTAAGCGCTACTGAACTGTCCCAGTGGTTGACGGACGATAACGATGTCGGCCTGCGGACCCCACGAAGTATGGTGCATCCGCCACTGGATCCCGGGTCAAGCCCGGGATGACAAACTGCTGGGCCGTCATGACAACACTGGGGCGTTGTCGCTAATCCTTCTTCAAACGCAGTGCCAGCTCGTACAAGACGTTGCGTGGTTGGCCGGTAATTTCGGCACTGAGTTTGACGGCGGTTTTCAGGGGCAGTTCGGCCAGCAGCAGCTTCAGGATACGGTCGTCTGGCTCGACGGATGGATCGCCCGGCCTCGGGTGCAGCACCAGCACAAACTCGCCGCGCAGCCGGTTTGCATCTTCAGCCAACCAGGCCGGCAGACCCTCAGCGCTGATGCTGGCTATTTCTTCAAACTGCTTGGTCAACTCGCGCCCAACGGTGACCGTGCGTGACCCCAAAGTGGCCAGCGCTGTTGCCAGTGCTTCAATGCGGTGCGGCGCTTCGAGCAGGACTACGCTACGTGCTTCCAGGCGCAGCGCCTCGACGGCAGTGGTACGCTCGCCGCTCTTGTTCGGCAAGAAGCCAATGAAAACGAAGCTGCCCTCCTGCACACCTTCGGGCGCAATGCCGGCCACACTCAGCGCAGTGGTGACGCTGCTGGCGCCGGGCAGCGGAATCACGGGCAAGCCGGCCAGTCGCACGGCGGCCACCAGACGCGCACCGGGGTCGCTGATGGCCGGGGTGCCGGCGTCGCTGGCGTAAGCAACGCGCTGCCCCTGACGCAGTCTTTCAATCACGATTTGCGCGGCCTCGGACTCGTTGTGCTGGTGCACGGCCAGCAGTTGTGCAGCAGTCTTGTCGATGCCATAAGCGCGCAGCAAAGTCTGGCTGTGGCGCGTGTCCTCGCAGGCCACGCTGTCGGCAATTTGCAGCAGGTGCAGCGCGCGCAAGGTGATGTCGGCCAGATTGCCGATGGGTGTCGCCACCACGTAGAGGGCGCCGGGCGGATAATTCTGGCCAGCGGTCGCCTCGGACGCGGCGCGCAGGGCCAGGGCATAAGCAACAGCATGAGCGGAATTCAATGGTTCTTCCTCAGATCAAGACCGACACGGGTACCACCAAGCAGCTCGGCGACGCGGCAGAAGAGGCCGCGCTGGCGCATCTGCGTGGGCGTGGCCTGCACCTTCTTCAGCGCAATTATCGGACCCCGGGGCGGGGCGGCGGAGAAATTGACCTGATCATGCGATCGAGTGATGGCACGCTTGTGTTTGTTGAGGTGCGCCGGCGCAGCAGCGTCAGCCACGGCGGTGCCGCCGCCAGCGTGGGCGCCATGAAGCGACGTCGCATTGTTTTTGCGGCGCGCCACTATTTGATGCGTCTGCGTGAACCGCCACCCTGCCGCTTTGACGTGGTGACCGTGGAGCCTTCGGGCATCGAGTGGTTGCAGGCGGCCTTTGATGCGACTTGAAAGTCCGTCGACAAGTCATACGGAGAAATCATCATGAAAAATCCTGTCGCGCCGGGTACCAGTCGCCTGCTCCTGAGCGCGGGGCTACTGGCCCTGCTGGGCGCTTGCGCCAACCAGATACCCCTTGCCCAGCAGGCCCAGAAATCTGCCTGGGCGCCGCGCCCGGTCGCGAGCGTGCCCGCCCGGCAGGCGGCGGTGACGGCGCATCCGCTGGCAACCAAGGCTGCTTTGACCATGCTGGAGCAGGGCGGCAGTCCGATTGACGCCGCCGTTGCAGCCCAGATGGTGCTGGGTCTGGTCGAACCACAATCTTCAGGCATCGGCGGCGGCTCCCTCATCCTGCATTGGGATGCAGCCAGCGCCAAACTCACCAGTTATGACGGGCTGGCCGCGGCGCCGGCGCGGGTCACCGCGGCTCTGAACATCGATGTGGATGGCACGGTGCTGAAGAACGACGAGGTGCAGCGCGGCGGGCGCACGGTTGGCGTACCCGGAACGCTGGCCGTGCTGAAACAGGTGCACGAGCGCTACGGCAAGCTGCCCTGGGCCGAGCTCTTTGCGCCAGCGATCGAACTGGCAGAGGTTGGCTTTGCCATGCCGGCCTACCTGCATACCGTGTTGTCGTCGGCCACTGCGGCCAAGGACCACCCGGACATGGTGCCGCTGTACTTCGGGCCTGACGGCAAGCTGCGACCCGTCGGCGCCACGCTGACCCATCCGGCTTACGCTGTCACGCTGCGTCGCGTGGCCGCGCGCGGTCCGGCCGCTTTGTGGCAAGACGGCGCTGGTGGCGCAATCGTGGCTTCTGCGCAGCGCGGCTTTCGTCCAACGCTGATGACTGAGGCCGATCTGGCAGCCTACCGCAGCGAAACGCGTGATCCGCTGTGCGCGCCCTTCCTGGTCTATTCGGTTTGTGCCATGGGTCCCTCCTCCTTTGGCGGTGTGGTGGCGCTGCAGATCCTGCAGATGCTGGAAGCGCGCTCGCCGACGGGCAAGGAGGGCCCGAGGTTCAGCTTTGACGATCCGGAGTTTGTCCATTACTACGCCGAGGCGGGTCGACTGGCGCAGGCCGATCGCCAGCAGTACATCGGGGATCCCGGCTTTGTGCGCGTCCCTACCGCCGCCCTGCTGGCGCCGGCCTATGTGCAGCAGCGCGCGCAGCTGATCCAGCCGGAGCGCATGACCAAGGACGTGAAGGCCGGTGCAGTGAACGGCACGACGGCGGCTTCGGACCTGATGGCGGCGCCGTCATCCGAGGCAGCGGACGCCACCAGTCAGATCGCCATCGTTGACGCTGCCGGCAACGCGTTGAGCATGACCACCACCACCAACCTCAATTTCGGCTCGCGCCTGATGGTGGACGGTTTCGTGCTGAACAATGCCATGACCAACTTTTCTACAGCGCCGGGCACCGGTCAGGGCGCACCCAACCGCATGCAGGCCGGCAAGCGACCGGTGACCTCGATGGCACCGACCATCGTCTTCGACCGCAGTGGCAAACCGGTCGTCGTCGGCGGCTCGGCTGGTGGCGGCCAGATCGTTGACTACATCACGGCGAGTCTGGTTGAGATGCTGGCGAACCAGCGCAGCCCGGCCGAGGCGCTGGCGCGCGGCCATGTCTCCACTGCGGTGCGCGGCAAGCTGCAACTGGAAAAAGGCAGCAGCGCAGCGTCGCAGGCTGCCGCCCTGGCTGCCAAGGGCCATGAGCTTGACATCGTTCCCATGACCAGCGGCCTGGGATTCCTGATGCGCCGTGATGAGGGCTGGCTCGGTGCCGCCGATCCGCGGCGCGACGGTGTGGCGCTGGGGTGGTAGACGGCAGTTGTTAAGCGCAACTTAAGCAGGGGACGGGTATCATCCGCTTATGCTTGAGCAAAGAATCGAACAACACTTTATCGACAGCGCCGACCTGAAGTATCAGTCTGCCCAGGTGCTGAGCAAGCCGATTGCGGCTGCCGTGCAGGCGATGCTCAGTTGCGTTACCAGCGGCAACAAGGTGCTGGCCTGCGGCAATGGCGGCTCAGCGGCGGATGCGCAGCATTTCTCAGCCGAATTTGTCGGTCGCTACGAGCGCGAGCGGCCGGAACTGGCGGCCATTGCGCTGACCACCGATAGCTCCATCATCACGGCGATTGCCAATGACTACGACTTTGATGTCATTTTCTCGCGCCAGGTACGTGCTTTGGGCCAACCCGGCGACGTCCTGCTGGCGATCTCGACCAGTGGCAATTCAGCCAATGTGCTGGCCGCCATCGAGGCAGCGCATGAGCGCGAAATGGTGGTGGTCGGTTTGAGTGGGCGCGGCGGTGGCAAGATGAGCCACGCGCTGCGCGACACCGACGTTCACATCTGCGTGCCGCATGAACGCACGGCGCGCATTCAGGAAGTTCATATTCTGGCGCTGCACTGCATCTGCGATGCAGTGGATGCCCAGTTACTCGGAGATCAGGAAAGTCAACCATGAAAAGTGCAAATCAAAAACTGCTGGGCTCGGTGTTGCTCAGCGTGTGTCTGGGCGCTGCCCTGAGCGCCTGTGCCCCCATGATGATGGGCGGCGCGGTGATGGGTACGCTGATAGCTACCGACCGTCGCACCTCGGGCATGCAGGTGGAAGACGAAGGCATTGAACTCAAGGGCGCCAGCCGCATCCGGGAGAGCCTGGGCGAGCGTGGCCATGTCAACGTCAGCAGTTACAACCGGCAGGTGCTGCTGACCGGCGAAGTACCCAGCGCGCAGGACAAGCAGGCGGTGGAGCAGATCCTGTCCAAAGTCGAGAATGTGCGCAGTGTGGTCAACGAGCTCGGCGTCCTGGAGAACAGCACACTATCGCAGCGCTCCTCCGACGCTCTGGTGACGGGCAAGGTCAAAGCCAGCATGGTCGATGCGCAGGACCTGTTTGCCAATTCCTTCAAGGTCGTCACCGAGCGCGGCACCACCTATTTGATGGGACGGGTAACCCAGCGCGAAGCGAACCGGGCCACCGACCTGGTGCGCAGTATCGAAGGTGTGAAGAAAGTGGTGCGCGTGGTGGAACTCATCAGCGAAGAAGAGCTGCAGCGCCTGCAACCCAAACCAGCGACCACGGAACCCAAGAAGTAAGCCCTTCTATACGTTATCGGGCGAAGCTTTGTCATTGCCGGCCTCTGGTTTGTCATTGCGGCCCTTGGTTTGTCATTGTGGCCCCTGGGTTGTCATTGCGGGCCCCGACCCGCAATCCAGTGTGTGCGCGGCACTGGATCCCGGATCGAGTCCGGGATGACAAACACTAGGTGCGGGATGACAGTGAAGCGTGCCCGGGATGACAAGGATGGCGCGGGTGGGAAAACCTCTCGTCAGCGCAGTCGTTTGATGAGGCTGGAGGTGTCCCAGCGCTGGCCAGCCATGTGTTGCACATCGGCGTAGAACTGGTCTACCAGCGCCGTTACTGGTAGCCGCGCACCGTTGCGTTTGGCTTCGTCGAGTACCAGCCCCAGGTCTTTGCGCATCCAGTCGACGGCAAAGCCAAAATCAAATTTGTCGGCAACCATGGTCTTGCCCCGGTTGTCGAGCTGCCAGCTTTGCGCGGCGCCCTTGCCAATGACATCAAGCACCTGCAGCATGTCCAGGCCAGCCAGCTGGCCAAAGGCAATCGCCTCGCTCAGGCCCTGCACCAGGCCGGCAATGCAGATCTGGTTCACCATTTTGGCGAGTTGCCCCGCGCCGCTCTGGCCGAGCAGCGTGACGGCTTTGGAGAAGGCCATGGCCACCGGCTGCGCAAGCTCGAATGCGGCCGCGTCGCCACCGCACATCACCGTCAGCAGGCCGTTTTGCGCACCGGCCTGACCGCCCGAGACCGGCGCATCGATGAAGGACAGCCCCAGCTTGCCGGCAGTGCCGTACAGTTCACGCGCCACGCTGGCCGAGGCGGTGGTGTGATCCACCAACACCGCGCCGGGTTTCATGCCGGCAAATGCGCCGTCCGCTGCTAGCGTCACGCTGCGCAGATCGTCGTCGTTGCCAACGCAGCAGAAAACAATGTCGGCCTGCTGCACAGCGAGCCTGGGCGTGGAGGCGCTCCGGTGAACCTGGGTCGGCTGACTTGCATCGGCAAACTCAGCGCACCAGGCGCTGGCTTTGGCAGCGCTGCGGTTGTAGACAGTGACCGAGTGACCGGCACGAGCCAGGTGACCGGCCATGGGGTAGCCCATGACACCCAGACCCAGGAAGGCGACTTGACGTGCGGGAGTGGCTTGGTAGTTTTTGGCGTTGATGTTGTTCATACGATGGCAAAGTTCTCGGTTCCGCTAGCCAGATCCTGCGTCTTGCTGTGCTGGCTGTTGAGTTTGATCTGCAGGCGCAGGTCGTTGAGTGAATCTGCGTTGCGCAACGCGTCTTCGTAGGTGATCAGCTTGGCCTCATAGGCGTCGAACAGGGCCTGATCAAAAGTCTGCATGCCCAGATTGCGGCTCTTCTTCATGATCTCCTTGATCTCGGAGACCTCACCCTTGAAGATCATGTCCGAAATCAGCGGTGTGTTGAGCATGATTTCGACCACGGCAACCCGTCCCCGGCCGTCCTGGCGCGGAATCAGGCGCTGCGACACCATGGCCTTGAGGTTGAGCGACAGGTCCATCAGCAACTGGGCGCGTCGCTCCTCCGGGAAGAAGTTGATGATGCGGTCCAGCGCTTGATTGGCGTTATTGGCATGCAGGGTGGCCATGCACAGATGGCCGGTCTCGGCAAAGGAAACGGCGTGCTCCATCGCTTCACGGTCCCGGATTTCTCCCATCAGGATCACATCAGGTGCCTGACGCAGCGTGTTCTTCAGGGCCGATCCCCAACTGTCGGTGTCGATGCCAACCTCACGCTGGGTCACCACGCAATTCTTGTGGGCATGGACAAACTCGATCGGGTCTTCGATTGTGATGATGTGGCCGAAGGAGTTTTCATTGCGCCAGTCCACCATGGCTGCCAGTGTGGTCGATTTGCCCGATCCGGTGGAACCCACAAGTATGCACAGACCGCGCTTGGCGGTCGCCACTTCCTTGAGGACCTGCGGTACGGCCAGGCCATCGATGGTGGGTACGGTCAGGGGAATCACACGCAGCACCATGCCGACCTTGCCCTGCTGGATGAAGGAATTGACGCGAAAGCGGCCGATACCCGGTGGCGAGATGGCAAAGTTGCATTCCTTGGTGCGCTCAAATTCGGCCACCTGCTTGTCATTCATGACCGAACGCGCCAGCGCCATGGTGTGTGCTGCGTTGAGTGGCTGCGGAGAGACTTTGGTTACTTTGCCGTCCACCTTCATGGCTGGCGGAAAGTCTGCGGTGATGAACAGGTCGCTGCCGCCGCGACTGACCATCAGCTTGAGCAGATCGTTAACAAATTTGGTGGCTTGATCGCGTTCCATGGCTTGCAGTGCTCCCCCGGGTCATTTCTTTTCGCTAAGGCGGGCGCTGACCACGCGAAGCCGCAGCGAAAGCCTGCGCGCCAGTATCGTGACCAGACTGGCGGTCAGCGCCGGATCAGAGGCCAGCATCTGATCCATGGCGTCGGCACTCAGGACCGCAATTTCGCAGTCGGTCAGGGTGGTGCACACAGAAAACCGCGCCCCCCCGTCGAGCAGCGACATCTCGCCCAGCATCTCTCCCGGTACTGCTTCGGTCAGGTGCATCCGCTCGCCCCAGGGCTGCAGGCGGTCCACCGCGATGCTACCGGTGAGCAGAACGACCATGAAGTTGCCCTGCTCGTCCTGACGTATCAGCTCACGCCCCGCAGCGACGCTGGCGTAATCAATGAAGGGCTCCATGCGGCTGACCGCATCCAGATCAAGCCGGGACATGTGTTTGTCTTTGGCCCAAAGTGCCTGCAGCAAGCGGGTGCCGCGTTCCGCATTCAAGCGCGTCGCACCGACCTCGACGGCGCGCGCCTCCCACGGTACCAGCAGACCGCTGTCGCCGCCACCGATAAACGTTGTGGCAAACAGCTTCGAGTCCAGATGGCCTTCAACCGGATCGGGCTGACTTTTTTGCTGGAGAAGTCCGAGGATTCCCTTCATGGTGTGCTCCGCAGGGTGTCAGTGATAAAAAGGGCCACGATCAACCCGGGAAGTTCTCGGGGATCTTGGCTTTGGAGCGCGCCTCGGCCGGACTGATGATGTTGCGCTTGACCAGGTCGGTAAGGTTCTGATCGAGCGTCTGCATGCCCACGCTGTTGCCGGTCTGGATGCTTGAATACATTTGTGCCACCTTGGCCTCGCGGATCAGGTTGCGGATGGCGCTGGTGCCGAGCATGATTTCGTGCGCCGCCACGCGGCTCTGGCCGTCCTTGGTCTTGCACAGGGTTTGCGAAATCACTGCCTGCAGCGACTCCGACAACATGGCACGTATCATTTCCTTTTCTTCGCCCGGAAAGACGTCGATGATGCGGTCAATCGTTTTGGCGGCGCTCGATGTATGCAGCGTGCCAAATACCAGGTGCCCGGTTTCTGCCGCTGTCATGGCGAGTCGAATCGTCTCGAGATCGCGCATTTCGCCGACCAGAATGGCGTCCGGGTCTTCGCGCAGCGCCGAGCGCAGGGCCGCCGAGAAGCTCAGCGTGTGGGGGCCGACTTCGCGCTGGTTGACCAGGCATTTCTTTGACTCATGGACAAACTCGATCGGGTCTTCGACCGTCAAAATGTGGCCAAACTCGGTCTCGTTGAGGTAGTTCACCATGGCGGCCAGCGTGGTTGATTTGCCCGAACCCGTGGGGCCGGTGACCAGCACCATGCCGCGCGGCTTCAAGGCCAGATCGGAAAAAATCTTGGGTGCGTTCAATTGCTCCAGCGTCAGGATCTTGCTGGGAATGGTACGGAAGACGGCGCCGGCACCGCGTTGCTGGTTGTAAGCGTTGACCCGAAAGCGCGCCAGCCCTTCAATCTCGAACGAAAAGTCGATTTCCAGGAACTCTTCATAGTTCTTGCGCTGGGTATCGTTCATGATGTCGTACACCATGGCATGCACCTGCTTGTGGTCCAGCGCCTCGACATTGATGCGCCGCACGTCGCCGTGGACACGGATCATCGGTGGCAGCCCGGCCGAGAGATGCAGGTCGGACGCTTTGTTCTTGACGCTGAAGGCCAGTAGTTGGGTAATGTCCACAGAGTTCTCTTGTCCTTTGTTACGCTTGGGCCAATTATGACCATGATTGAGAAAAATTTACAAACCGTCCAGAGCCGCGTGGCCGCCGCCTGCCGCGCTGCCGGGCGCCCCGCCAGCGAAGTCGCCTTGCTGGCCGTTTCAAAAACCTTTGACGCGGCTGCCGTGACGCAAGCCCATGCCGCCGGCCAGACAGCGTTTGGCGAGAACTACATCCAGGAGGCAGTACAAAAGATCACGGCGCTGCGCCACCTGGGGTTGCAGTGGCATTGCATAGGCCCCCTTCAGAGCAACAAGACAAGGTTGGTGGCCGAGCACTTCGACTGGGTGCAAACGGTGGATCGCCTGAAAATTGCGCAGCGCCTGAGCGAGCAGCGCCCCGGCCACCTGCCACCCTTGCAGATCTGCATTCAGGTCAACGCCGATGGTGGCGCCACCAAGTCGGGCGTGTTGCCGCAGGAGGCGCTGGCACTGGCACAGCAGGTGGTGGCCCTGCCCAATCTGCGCCTGCGCGGCATCATGAGCATCCCCGAGCCGGCACCGGATTTTGCTGCTGCCTGCGCCGTCTTTGCCAGCATCAAGGCGGTGCTTGACGATTTGAACGACGCAGGCCTGGCGCTCGATACCCTGTCGATGGGTATGAGCGCGGACCTGGAAGCTGCTATCCACTGTGGCAGCACCATGGTGCGGGTCGGGACGGCTATTTTTGGCGGGCGGGACTACGGACCCAGGTAAAGCCCCTCAGCTATAGTGACTCCTGTGCCCACCGAAAACCCCAAATCTGTCAGCCTGATCGGCGTTCCGACCGACGTTGGCGCTGGCACGCTGGGTGCCCGCATGGGGCCCGACGCCTTGCGCGTGGCAGGTATTGCACAGGCGATTGCGCGCGTGGGCCTGGATGTGAGGGATTGCGGCAACCTGGCCGGTCCGGCGAATCCCTGTCAGGAGGCTGTCAATGGCTTTCGGCATCTGAGCGAGGTGGTGCGATGGAATCAGTTGCTGCACGACGCCACCTACGCCGAACTGCAGCAGGGGCGGCTGCCCATTGTTCTTGGTGGCGACCACAGTCTGGCCATTGGTTCCATCAGCGCGGTGGCGCGCCATTGCCGCCACCTTGGTAAAAAGTTGCGGGTGCTGTGGTTTGACGCGCATGCCGACTTCAATACCGCCACACTCACGCCCAGCGGTAACCTGCATGGCATGCCGGTGGCCTGTTTGCTGGGCATCGGTCCGCAACAGCTGATTGAAATTGGTGGCCAGGTGCCGGCACTGCGCCCGAAAGAGATTCGCCAGATCGGCATTCGCAGCGTCGATGTCGGTGAGAAGCGCCTGGTGCACGACATCGGCATCGAGGTCTTTGACATGCGCTTCATCGACGAGATGGGTATGGGCCACGCCATGGAACTGGCGTTGGCACTGGTCGATGCCAACACCCATTTGCACGTCAGCCTGGATGTCGATTTTCTGGACCCCGATATTGCGCCCGGCGTGGGTACCACGGTGCGCGGCGGCCCGACCTACCGCGAGGCCCAACTGTGCATGGAGATGATTGCCGACACCGGTCATCTGGCTTCGCTTGACGTGGTCGAGCTGAACCCGGCGCTGGACCTGCGCAACCGCACTGCCGAGTTGGCGGTTGACCTGATCGAAAGTCTGTTTGGTAAAAGCACGCTGATGCGTCACGCTGGGGGCTAGGGCTTGTCAGCACCCACTGAAACTGTGGCTGGGGCGGGCTCGCATCGGCAGGGGCTGCTTGCACTGCTGCTGGTGGCGCTGGTCTGGGGCACCACCTTCCCGGCCATGAAGCAGATCAGCTCGGACCTGGGGGCGCTGGAGATCATTCTGCTGCGCTACCTGATATCGAGCGTGGTTCTGCTGCCCTTGCTGCGGGGCCTGAGCTGGTCCGAGCTGCGCTGGGGTGTCGGCATTGGCAGCGTGTTGTTCTGCGCCTTCTTCCTGCAGGTGGCCGGGCTGGCGCTGACCAGCAGCAACCGCAACGCCTTTGTTACCGGCCTGAACGTGCTGATCGTTCCCATGCTGGCCTATTTTTTGGGGCAACGCATGCGCTGGCCGGTGCTGCTGGGTGCGGTGCTGGCGGTTCTCGGGCTGGGCGGCATGTTTTATGAGCAGACACCGTGGTCGACGGGAGACACCCTGACCCTGATCAGCGCCTTTGTCTACGCGGTCTACGTTATGCTGTTTGAGTTCAGCGCCAAAGCCGCAAGGCGACCGCGACCGGAGCGGCTGGCCGTGATGCAGTCGCTCACCATGCTCTTGCTGTCCGCGCTCGGCTTCATGTTGCTGGAACCGGCATCGCTTGGCAGTTTGTGGACCCGGGCACAGAATCACAGCGCTTCCTTGATCTACCTGGGGCTGTTCGCCAGTGCCCTGATGGTCTGGCTGCAGGCCTGGGGGCAGCACCGGGTGCGCGCCGTCGAAGCGGCTATCGTCTATGGCCTGGAGCCGGTCTTTGCCGCGCTGGCCGCCGTCTGGTGGATTGGCGAAGTCCTGCAGGGCCGCGCGCTGCTAGGAGGCGTCCTGATCGTGCTGGGCGTGCTGATCTCGCAAATCGATCCGCGGTGGCGCCCCGGTGCAAAGCTGAGCAACGAATAAAAAACCAGTAATAGACTGATATTTGGTGAAAAATTTACCAATCAATGACTGATGATGGCCAGCATTGCGAAATACGTGGGAGATCACCGTGCACTTGCCTATTCCCTATCGCCCTGAAGCTGGAATTGTTTCCACTCATCTGTCGCGTCTGGCCGGTGCGCTGGATTGGGCCGCAGTGGCCCGCTCCGCCACACCCTGGGTGCACGCTGTGCGCAGCAACCCGCCGCCGTTCTGGGCCCTGGAGAGTCTGCTGCAGGAGTACCCGATCTCCAGCGCTGAGGGGCTGGCTCTGATGCGGCTGGCCGAAGCGCTGTTGCGCGTGCCCGACGCCGAGACGGCGATTGCGCTGACCGCAGATCAACTGGGGCGTGCCGACTTTGACGGCACTGGCGACAAGACGCTGGCGCGACTGTCGAGCACCGCCATTGCCATGAGCAAGAAGTTCCTGCCCGACAGCGAGGCTTCAACGGGCATGTTTGCCAAGCTTGGCGCGCGTTCGGTGGTGGCCGCCACCCTGCGTGCCGTGCAGTTGCTGGGGCGCCAGTTTGTGCTCGGGCAGACCATCAAGGAGGCGATGGATGAAGCGGCATCGGCCAGGCGAAAGATGAACAAGCTTCGCTACAGCTATGACATGCTGGGCGAAGGCGCGCGTACCGACGCCGACGCACTGCACTATCTCACCAGTTATCAGAACGCCCTGACGTCGATTGCCGCCAGTACCGACAAGACCGGTGCCTGCGAACCCAACGACGGCATTTCGATCAAGCTTAGCGCCTTGCATCCACGCTACGAAGACGCGCAGAAAGAACGGGTGATGATGGAACTGGTGCCGCGCGTCTGGAGTCTGTGCGAGCAGGCGGCACGCGCCAACATCAACCTGACGATGGACTCCGAAGAGGTGGACCGGCTGGAACTCTCGCTGGACGTTTTTGAGGCGCTGGTCAGCCAGGTGGCGCAGCATTTTCCGCAGTGGGGCGGCTTTGGCCTGGCGCTGCAGACTTACCAGACGCGCTCGCTGGAACTGATAGAGCACGTGGTGGCAGTGGCGCGGCGCTACCGGGTACGCCTGATGTGCCGGCTGGTCAAGGGCGCTTACTGGGATGCCGAGATCAAACGGGCACAGGAGTTGGGCCTGCCCGCCTATCCGGTGTTCACCCACAAGCAGCATACCGATGTGTCTTACCTGGCCTGCGCCCGCACCCTGCTCGATGCGCCGGATGCGGTCTACCCGCAATTTGCCACGCACAACGCCGGTACCATCGCTGCCATTCTGCAGATGAGCGCGAAAAGCGGGACGCCGGCCGCCGCGCCGGGCCGCCCCAAGCAAGGCACGGCCCCCTCGGGGGGCAGCGTCGCACACGAAGTGGCAAGCGTGGGGGCTAGTCAATTTGAACTGCAGCGCCTGCATGGCATGGCGGAAGGCGTTTACCGCGAAGTGCTCAAGAACCCCTTGATCGCCTGCCGCGTTTACGCTCCAGTGGGTGCGCACAAGGAACTGCTGGCCTATCTGGTGCGCCGGCTGCTGGAAAACGGCGCCAATTCATCCTTTGTGCACCAGCTGGCAGATGAGAGAGTCGCTCTGCCCGACCTGCTGATCTCGCCGCTGCGCCTGGAGCCACAGGCGTCCCTGCCGCTGCCGCCTGAACTGTTCGGTGCTGCGCGCAAGAACAGCGCCGGCCTGGATTTGACGGTCGAGGCCATGCGGGAACCACTGTTCAGCGCGTACCGGGAAGTGGCGGTACCGGCGGTGCCGCTGTTCGATATCCGCCTGCTCGGTGCTGCGATGGAACAAAGCGGTGCGAGTTTCAGGAAGTGGAGCAAGACCGATGTCGCGGAACGCTCGGCGGCTTTGCGCCGCGCCGCGGACGCGCTGGAACAACAGCTGCCGAAATTTTGTGCGCTGCTGGTGAAGGAAGCCTTCAAGACCTGGGGCGACGCCGTCAGTGAAGTGCGCGAGGCGGTCGACTTCCTGCGTTACTACGCCGTTGACGCTGAACGCGTCATGGCGCCGATCGCCATGCCCGGTCCCACTGGAGAATCCAACGAACTGCGACTGATCGCGCGCGGACCCTGGGTCTGCATCAGTCCGTGGAATTTTCCGCTGGCCATCTTCATGGGTCAGGTGGCCGCGGCACTGGCTACCGGCAACACGGTGCTGGCGAAACCGGCCGAACAGACACCCGGTGTGGCGCTGGAGGCGGTCAAGCTCCTGCACGCGGCGGGTGTCCCTGAGGGCGCGCTGCAACTGATGCACGGACCCGGCGAAACCGTGGGCGCTGCGCTGGTGGCGGTGCCTGGTGTGGCCGGTGTCGTGTTTACGGGTTCCACCGCAGTTGCCAGAATCATTCATCGTGCGCTGGCCGCCAAGGACGGCCCCATCGTTCCTCTGATTGCCGAGACCGGTGGCATCAACGCCATGCTGGTGGACAGCACGGCCTTGCCCGAGCAGGTCAGCGACGCTGTCATGCAATCGGCCTTTCGCAGCGCCGGCCAGCGCTGCTCGGCCCTGCGCCTGCTGTGCGTGCATGCGGAAATTGCAGACCATGTGATCGAGATGATTCAGGGGGCGGCCAAGGAACTGGTCACAGGGGACCCGGCTGATCTGGCAACGGACCTGGGACCGGTGATTGACAAGGAAGCTTTTGACAATATTCAAACGCAGCTGCAAAGATTGCGTGCCACAGCCAGGTGTTGTCATGCCGGATCAGATCCGGCATCCATGCAATCCGGCAAACCCTGGATCCCGGCTCAAGGCCGGGATGACAAATATCTCTATCGGGATGACAGGTATAGGGGCCGGGACGACATGTATTTTGTTCCGCCCCACGCTTTTGAAATCAACGCCATCTCGGACTTGAAGCAGGAAATCTTCGGGCCGGTGCTGCACATCGTGCGCTGGAGCGGCGACCCGCTGGCCTTGATCGACCAGATCAACGCCTTGGGCTACGGTCTGACACTGGGCATTCAGACCCGCATCGACAGCCGGGCCCAAGCCATGGCGCGACGCGCGCACATCGGCAATGTCTATATCAACCGCAACCAGATTGGCGCCGTCGTTGGCGTTCAGCCCTTTGGTGGCGAGGGCCTGAGCGGTACCGGCCCGAAAGCCGGTGGTCCACACTACCTTTACCGCTTTTGCGCCGAGCAGACCATCACGGTGAACACCACCGCCGCAGGTGGCAATGCCGCCTTGCTGGCGGGCTGAAAAAAAGCGCCCTGTCGTCTGACAGGGCGCTGTGCTTTTGGGTTGAAGTGATCAGGCAGCGTAGGCTGGTGTGAGTTTGAGCGCCGGAACTTCGATCTTTGCCACGGTGGCGGTGAGGGCTTCAACAGCGGTCCAGAGAATCATGGCGATCCCGACGAAGGGGAAAGTCACCGCGTAGACCAAACCAATGAAGGGGGCTGCTACCAGCAGGGCCACATCTTTGATGAGGCGTGCTGCGTATTCAAGGGCACCGGCGGCTACCAGGGCCTTGGTACCAGTGACCAGCAGCATGGCGATACCAACGAAGGGCAGCAACACTGCGTAAGCCAGACCGATGAAAGGAGCAGCCAGGAAGAGCGCGACGTTCTTTGCGGTGTTTTCGTTTGCAACTGCTTCTGTGCGGGTGATGTTGGCGTTTGTCATGATTTTCTCCGGTTGGATTTGCGATTCAGATGTCTTTACCTATGCATAGGGTGTGCCAGCTTGATCGAATTTGAAAAGTTCATTTGTAATCAACAACTTAGGACGACACTTCAGAAAAGCGGCGGACTTTTTCAGCGCGTCCAATCCGGGCAAAGTACATTGGTTTTGTGCGCATTTTCGATGCATTTAAAAAACATTAACAAAATCAATGAGTTACGAATATTCATGGAAATAATTTTTATGTACACGCGTCTCCGCTCTGATGGGTCGAACCCCTTCGGGGGCGAGTTATGCAGAGCATCCTTGACAAGGGTAAACACCTAAGTTTTCCGTCGGAATTCGTCTTTATTTAATTATTATTTATAACCATAATTCATCAAAATACAAATTGGTTACAACAGGAGACAACATGAAATTGAAGAAGTTAGCGCTCGCGCAAGCCCTTGCCTTGGTATTGGCGACGGGGTCAGCTCTGGCCGATATCACCATCGGCGTCATCGTTTCGGCCACCGGCCCGGCGGCCTCGCTCGGTATTCCGGAAAAGCAGACTTTTGCCCTGCTGCCGGCCACCCTGGGCGGCGAAAAGGTCAAGTACATCGTGCTGGACGACGCCACCGATCCGAGCACGGCCGTCAAGAACGCCCGCAAGCTGACCTCCGAAGACAAGGTCGACGCGATCATCGGCGCCACCGCCACGCCGACTTCAGCCGCCATTCTGGAAGTGGCTTTTGAGAGCAAGACACCACAAATTGCCATGGCACCCACCGCGCCAGCACCCGACAAGGCGCCCTGGGTCTTTATCACGCCGCAAAACTTTACCCAGATGGCGATTGCCATTGTGGCGCACATGGCAGCCAACAACATCAAGACCGTCGGCTTCATTGGCTATGCTGACGCCTATGGCGAACTCTGGCTCAAGGCCATGCAGGAAGCAGCTGCCGCCAAGGGCATCACCTTGAGCGCAGTGGAGCGCTACCAGCGCAACGACACCAGCGTTGCGGGACAGGCACTCAAGCTGCTGGCCGCCAAGCCGGATGCGGTTCTGATTGCCGGATCGGGTACGCCCGCTGTGTTGCCGCAAGCCACGCTGATCGAGCGCGGCTACAAGGGCAAGTTCTACCAGACGCACGGCATTGCGAACCGAGACTTCCTGCGTGTTGGTGGCAAGAACGTTGAGGGCACGATATTTCCGGTGGGACCGATGTTGCTGGCGGAACAACTACCCGACAGCCACCCTTCCAAGAAACCGGCGCTGGAGTATGTGAAGCAGTTCGAGGCGGCTAACGGCGCGCACAGTCGCTCCACCTTTGGTGGCCATGGCTGGGACGCTTACCTGCTGCTCAATCGTGCGGTCCCGGAGGCGATGAAGAAAGCCAAGCCGGGCACGGCCGAGTTTCGCGCTGCCTTGCGCGATGCGCTTGAGAACGTGAAGGAACTGCCCGCAGTGCATGGCGTGTACAACATGTCGGCCAAGGACCACAACGGCTTGGACGGGCGTGCGGCCATCATGGCCACCGTGGAAAACGGCGACTGGAAACTCGCCAGGTAAACAGCCTCTGAATCAGGGCTTGAAGTAGTCCTGCACCGTCTCCCAGGCGGTGCTCTGGAGGTGCTTGGCTGTCGCCTCATCGAGCCCGGCGGTGTAGCTCAAGCCAACCGGGGATTTCTTGAACAGTGACGCATACACGGTGCAGGCAGCCAGATAGGTACCGGCGACGCTCGGATGGCGCTTGTCCGGCACATAAAGATTGAGCTCAGGCCGCTTCGCGATGGAGCGTGCAAAAGCCAGGCCAGCCGGAATCACAAAAGCGTTGTTGTCGTTCGCAGCCTGGGTGTAGGCGTCGGCCAGCTGCGCCGTCATTTCCGGCACATCGGAATAAGCCCAGGACATGAAGAAGACCGGCTTGGTGCCATGCTTGCGCACGATGTCGCTGTTCTTTTTGGCGGAATCGTGAAACACCGACTTCAGCTGCGGGTGAATCGGGCATTGGCTGCAGTCCATCATGATGGCGACGTCAAACAGCCGGTCCACCTTGTTGAAGACGATATTGTTCCGGGAGTCGAATGAGTAGGCACCCACGGCGTTGGGCCGAAAGTAGGAATCGACGTCATGCCAGTCAAAGCCCGAGCCACTGATGGTGACCGAGACGCTGCGCAGGCGCTCCTTGCTGTCGGCCGCTCTGCGCAACTGACCGACATGATTGTGCAGACTGTTGTTGTAATAAAAAAAGCTGTTGCCAATGTAGAGGATGGACGCCGGGTTTTCCATGCCGAGCTCCAGTACCTTGGGCTTGGTTTGCGCAAGCAAGTCGCCCGACCACAGGAAGGCCAGCAGCAGAGAAAACAGCAGGCTGGCGAGTCGGCCATTGCGGTGGTGTTTCAAGATCGAGATACTCCTTGACTGTGTTTGCGTATCGGTCAGAACAGGGTTCATTGTCCAAGATACTTGAAAAATGCGCTGTTGAGTTTGGCCTCGGCTTCGATCAGGCTGGCGTTGCGAGCGGCCAGCCAGGACTTGTCGCGGATAACCGAGTCACGTGCCAGGCCGAGCATGCGTTTGACTTCAGCCGGTTGCGGGCCGCCAATACCGACCCGGCTGCGCACCATGTCGTCAGGCGACAGCGTCGCGCGGAACACCTGCTCGCTCAAAGGAAA
>CAITZZ010000303.1 GCA_903897005.1 uncultured beta proteobacterium
ACATCGTGCAGGGCAATTTTGTCTCCAGCGAGCAAGCGACCCTGCTTAAACCCGGTGTGACACGGACCCAGGTGCGCGATATTCTGGGCACACCTTTGATGATGAGCATTTTTCATGCGGATCGATGGGACTATGTTTTTACCTTGCAGCGCCAGGGTTTGCCTTCGCAGTTGCGCAAGCTGACGGTCAGCTTCAAGGGCGACGTGCTGGATCGCATCGATACCGAACCGATGCCGACCGAGGCCGAGTTTGTTGCTTCGCTGGACTCCGGGCGCCAGACCGGCAAGGTGCCGGTGCTGGAGTTGAGTGAGGAAAGTCTGAAGCTCTTGCCTGCTCCGGCGAAGAAAGTTGATGCCAAGCCGCTGCCGCCACTACCTGCAAGTTATCCGCCGCTCGAGCCGGCCATTCGCTAGAAAGTGGTTTGACCATGAGTGGCAGCACCCGGACGCAGGCCATTGCCGTGGCAGGTGCATCAGGCCGCATGGGCCAGATGCTGATTGAGGCGGTACGCGCCGACCCGCGTTGCGAGTTGGTGGGTGCCCTCGATATCGTTGGCAGCGCGTCCCTTGGCTTGGACGCCAGCGCCTTTCTCGGGCAGAACTCCGGCGTGCCGATCACCGCCGACCTGGCCGCCGGGCTGCAGCAGGCCAGTACCCTGATCGATTTCACGCGGCCAGAAGGCACGCTGGCCCATCTGGGCGTGTGTCGCCAGCTTGGTGTCAACATGGTGATTGGCACCACCGGCTTCAGTGCTGCGCAGAAGCTTGAAATTGAAGCCGCCGCCAAGGACATCGCCATCGTCATGGCGCCCAATATGAGCGTGGGCGTCAATGTCACGCTCAAATTGCTGGAGATGGCGGCGCGCTCGCTGGCCACGGGCTTCGACATTGAAATCATCGAGGCGCATCACCGGCACAAGGTCGATGCGCCGTCGGGCACCGCGCTCAAGATGGGCGAAGTGATTGCCGGCGCCCTGGGGCGCGACCTCGAGCACTGTGCCGTCTATGCCCGCGAGGGCGTGACAGGTGAGCGTGATCCGTCGACCATCGGTTTTGCCAGCATTCGCGGTGGCGATATTGTGGGTGACCACACGGTGCTGTTTGCCGGCACCGGCGAGCGTATCGAGATCAGCCACAAATCAAGCTCGCGTGCCACTTACGCGCAGGGCAGTTTGCGCGCGGCGCATTTTCTGACAGGCAAAAAAGCCGGATTGTTCACCATGGCTGATGTGTTGGGCCTGCAATGAACGTCGCGCAGCTGTTCTTGCAGGGCGACGCGGTGACGCAGGCCGTTTCACTGCTGCTGCTGGCCATGTCGGTGGGCAGCTGGGTTGTCATTCTCTGGAAAAGCTGGTTGTTGCGGCGCGTCGGCGCTGATGTGGCGCGTGCCATTGCGGCCTTCTGGCAGTCTGCCTCCGTGCCGCAGGCGCTGGAAAAGATGAGGGCTTTTGACCGGGAAGGACTGCTCGTTTCCCTGCTGCTGGCAACAAAAATCGAAATGCCCGGTACGCTGGCGACGGCCGGTGACAGATCGCAGCAGCTCACCCGTGTGTTGCGCGATGCGCTGCACCGGGCACTGGCCAAGCTGCAATATGGCCAGGTGCTGCTGGCCACGGTCGGCGCCACGGCGCCTTTTGTCGGTCTGCTGGGCACGGTCTGGGGTATTTATCACGCCCTGATCGGCATTGCCAGCGCCGGTCAGGTCACCATCGACAAGATCTCGGGGCCGGTCGGAGAATCGCTCATCATGACCGCGGCCGGCTTGGCGGTTGCCATTCCGGCCGTGCTGGCGTACAACGTGCTGGGACGCGTCATCGCCCGCATTGAGGCTGAGCTTGAAGGCTTTGCGCGCGATCTGCGGGAATTGGCGGCCAGTCAAGCGGCATGGCCCATCTGATCGAAAGTTGACGCCAGATGTCTTTTGGTCGTCTTGAACGCAGCCAGGGCTCGCAGCCCATGAGCGAAATCAACGTGACGCCGCTGGTCGATGTGATGCTGGTGCTGGTGGTTATTTTCATCATCACGGCGCCGCTGCTGGCGAGTTCCATCAAGCTCGATCTGCCCCGCTCTGACGCTGCCAAGCCGGGGGAAGCGCCGAAGTTTGTCAGTGTGGTGGTGGACAAAGCGGGGCGCACGTTTCTGAACGACCAGCCCTTGGCCTTGCCCGAGCTGGCCAGGAATCTGGCGCAAACGGCAGCCAGCCGTCCCGATACCGAGGTGCAACTGCGCGCCGACGCCTCTGTTCCCTATGGCAGGATTGTGGAAGTCATGGGACTGGCACAAAAAGCGGGCCTGAACCGTATCGGTTTTGTCGCCGACCCTGCCGGCAAACCCTAGAATCGACAGATTGCGGTCCTTTGATCGCTTGAGTGAACCCAAAATGCAAGAAAAGTACCAGCACATCGAGGTCGAGACGGCTGCGCAAGCCCACTGGAGCGCAGTGGATGCCTACCGCGTTACTGAAAATCCGGACAAGAAGAAATATTACGCCTGTTCGATGCTGCCCTACCCAAGCGGCAAACTGCACATGGGCCATGTGCGCAACTACACCATCAACGACATGCTGACGCGCCATCTGCGCATGAACGGCTACAACGTGTTGATGCCCATGGGTTGGGATGCCTTTGGTCTGCCGGCTGAAAATGCTGCGCTGAAGAATGGCGTACCGCCGGCAAAGTGGACCTACGAGAACATCGCCTATATGAAGGGCCAGATGCAGGTGATGGGGCTGGCCATCGACTGGAGCCGCGAAGTCGCTACCTGCGACCCGACTTACTACAAATGGAACCAGTGGCTGTTCCTGAAGATGCTGGCCAAGGGCATCGCCTACCGCAAGACGCAGGTTGTGAATTGGGATCCGGTGGACCAGACCGTGCTGGCCAACGAGCAGGTGATCGACGGCAAGGGCTGGCGCACCGGTGCGGTGGTGGAAAAGCGCGAGATTCCGGGCTATTACCTGAAGATCACCGACTACGCGCAGGAATTGCTCGAGCAGGTGCAGTCGGGCCTGCCGGGCTGGCCCGAGCGCGTCAAGCTGATGCAGGAGAACTGGATCGGTCGCAGCGAGGGCGTGCGTTTTGCGTTTCCGCACGAAATCCGGGATGATGCCGGTGCGCTGATAGGCGAGGGCAGGATG
>CAITZZ010000304.1 GCA_903897005.1 uncultured beta proteobacterium
ATTGGCCCAGAACGAAGCCGCCAGCAAAAACGGCAGGATGGCCAGACCGAGCCAGAGCACCAGCGCACTCCACAGTGCCAGCGTGATCAGCGCTGTCTGCAGGATGTCGTTGCGCAGCGACCAGTGTGACCAGCCTGCCCGCTGCAAACGATCGCGCTCCAGATCCCAGGCACGCCACCAGGCGCCGGGCATTTCGCGCAGCACAAAAGCGTAAATCGACTCACCCATGCGCGAGGAGGCCGGATCGGTCGGTGTGGCCACGTCCCGGTGATGGCCACGGTTGTGCTCGATCGAAAAATGTCCGTACGCTGTGGGTGCCAGCACGACCTTGGTCAACCAGCGCTCCAACTCCGTTTTCTTGTGGCCCAACTCATGACCCAGATTGATGCAAAAGCCGCCGACCGAACCGGTGATCAGCACCATCGCGATCAGGCCGTGCGCCGGCAGGTCGTGGCGGGCCACAAACCAGGCACTGAAAACAAAGGCCAGCCACAGAATCGGCACCAGCAGGTAAGTGATCCGGCGGTAATACAGATCCGCCTCCAGCGCCGGCACCGCGCTCTCGGGCGGGTTGCTTTGATCCTCGCCCAGCCACAAGTCCAGCAGCGGCACGCCCAGATAGAAAAAGGCAATCTGAATCCACAGCATGCGCGCATCACCGGTGGCCATGACCAGCGACGGCCCGAGCACGACCAGGCTGGGCACCAGCAGCGAGAGCAGCCAGGCGTAGCGTTTGCGGTCACGGTAGGGCTCGTGACCGTTGGTGGGTGGTTTGGCTGCAAGACTGCTCACGAGAATATTGTGCCTGCAAATCAGTATGATCGCTGCCATGAACGAAACCACCGTGAACGACACCCCGCAACGTCCCGCCCTGCCCGACCATCTTTCAGCCGACGCGCGCAGCCCTTTTCATGTGGCTGCGGTTTTCGAGCACGAAGTCGGGATCCGCTTCAACGCCAAGGAGCGTCTTGACGTTGAGGAGTACTGCATCAGCGAAGGCTGGATCAAGGTCCCCGCCGGCAAGACGCTGGACCGCAAGGGTCGGCCGCTGCTGATCAAGCTCAAAGGCCGGGTCGAGGCGTTTTATCGCTAATTGAGAAATCGCAGACACAGATGGTCTTTTTAGTTGGCAAGTTGGCGCATAATTGTCAGCAAGGTTTGTGTTTGAAGTGTTGTTTTGTGATGGTACACACAGGACCTGACATGGGGAATCAGTGGCATGACCAGCCCGGCAGACAAAGGCTCAGGCAGACCCGCGATGGCACAAGCATCGTCCGTTGGGGGGGCCGTGAACAACTCGGATGAGCAGCGCCTGCTGGCGCTGCGCCGACGTGCCGAGGCAGTTGCGCAGAGCTACCTGAGTGAAGAGTCGCGTGGCGACAAGGCCCTCTCAACGGTACAGGCGCAAGAGACGCTGCATGAACTGCGCGTGCACCAGATCGAACTGGAAATGCAAAACGAGGAGTTGCGCCAGGCGCAGACCGGTCTGGCGCTCGAGCGCGAACGCTATTTTCACCTCTACGATATGGCGCCGGTGGGCTATCTCAGCCTCAGCGAGGAGGGCCTGATTCTGGAGGCCAACCTGAGCGCCGTCAGCCTACTCGGCTGTTCACGCCAGCAACTGCTCAATAGGCGTTTCAGCCAATTCATCCATGCCCAGCACCAGGACAGCTACTACCTGCACCGCAAGCAGCTTCTGGCCAGCCGGCAGACGCAAACCTTCGATCTGCAATTGGTGGCGTCGCAGGATCAGCCCATCTGGGCCAGGCTGATCAGCAGCGTGGTGCAGAAAGACGAAGGCGACGA
>CAITZZ010000305.1 GCA_903897005.1 uncultured beta proteobacterium
GAGCGTGATTGTGGGTCGCGCCCTGCCCGACGCAAGGGACGGTTTGAAGCCGGTTCATCGGCGCGTGCTGTTTGCCATGCATGAGCTGAACAACGACTGGAATCGGCCCTACAAGAAATCGGCCCGTATCGTGGGCGATGTGATCGGCAAGTACCACCCGCACGGTGACAGTGCGGTGTATGAAACCATCGTTCGCATGGCACAGGACTTTTCTCTACGCCATATGCTGGTGGACGGCCAGGGCAATTTCGGCTCGGTCGACGGCGACAACGCCGCAGCCATGCGCTACACCGAAATCCGCATGTCCAAGATCGCGCATGAGTTGTTGGCAGATCTGGACAAGGAGACGGTTGACTTCGGCCCCAATTACGACGGCTCCGAGAAGGAGCCGCTGGTCATGCCGACGCGGCTGCCCAATTTGCTGGTCAACGGCTCGGGCGGCATTGCGGTCGGCATGGCAACCAACATTCCGCCGCACAACCTCAATGAGGTGGTGGACGCCTGCCTGCATCTGCTGCGTAACCCGCAGGCTTCGATCGATGAACTGATGGAAATCGTTCCGGCGCCCGACTTTCCTACCGGCGGCATTATTTACGGCATCAACGGCGTCAAGGATGGTTACCGCACCGGCCGCGGGCGTGTTGTGATGCGCGCCAAGTGCCATTTTGAAGACATTGACAAAGGCCAGCGCCAGGCCATCATCGTCGACGAGTTGCCCTACCAGTGCAACAAGAAGACCTTGCAGGAACGCATGGCGGAGTTGGTGCACGAAAAGAAGATCGAAGGCATCAGCCACATTCAGGACGAGTCGGACAAGTCAGGCATGCGCCTGGTGATTGAACTCAAGCGTGGCGAAGTCCCTGAAGTGGTGCTGAACAACCTGTACAAGCAGACGCAGTTGCAGGACACCTTTGGCATGAACATGGTGGCGCTAATCAATGGGCAACCCAAGCTGTGCAACCTGAAGGATCTGATTGAGGTCTTTCTGGAGCACCGCCGCGAAGTGGTGACACGGCGTACCATCTTCAACCTGCGCAAGGCGCGCGAACGCGGCCATGTGCTCGAAGGGCTGGCTGTGGCGCTGGCCAATATCGACGACTTCATCGCCATCATCCGCAACGCGCCAACGCCCCCGGTAGCCAAGGTCGAACTGATGGCCAAACCCTGGGACAGCAAGCTGGTGCGTGAAATGCTCACGCGCAGCCGCTCTGATGGCGGCACCGTCAACGCCGACGACTATCGCCCCGATGGGCTTGAGAAGGCCTACGGCATGGGTCAGGACGGTTTGTATCGGCTGTCCGAAACGCAGGCGCAGGAAATTCTGCAGATGCGGCTGCAACGCCTGACCGGGCTGGAGCAGGACAAGATCGTCGCCGAATACAAAGAGGTGATGGCCGAGATTGACGACCTGCTCGACATTCTTTCCCGCCCGGAGCGGGTCTCGATCATCATCAGCGACGAACTCAGCGCCATCAAGTCCGAGTTTGGCCAGACCAAGCTGGGCGCACGGCGCAGCCTGGTGGAATACAGTTCTTTTGACCTCAGCACGGAAGACCTGATCACACCAACCGACATGGTGGTCACGCTATCGCACAGTGGCTATATCAAGAGCCAGCCCCTGAGCGAATACCGTGCACAAAAGCGCGGCGGCCGGGGCAAACAGGCCACTGCCACCAAGGAAGACGATTGGGTGGACCAGCTCTTTATTGCCAACACGCACGACTACATCCTTTGCTTCAGCAACCGCGGGCGTCTGTACTGGCTCAAGGTCTGGGAAGTGCCGCAGGGTTCGCGCGGCTCGCGTGGCCGACCGATCGTCAACATGTTCCCGCTGGCAGAGGGCGAGAAGATCAACGTCGTGCTGCCACTGACCGGCGACAAGCGCAGTTTCCCGGCCAGCCAGTACGTGTTCATGGCGACCTCCATGGGGACCGTCAAGAAGACGGCGCTCGACGAATTCAATAATCCGCGTAAGGGCGGCATCATCGCCGTCAACCTCGATGACGGCGACTACCTGATCGGTGCTGCCCTGACCGATGGGCAGCACGATGTCATGCTTTTCAGCGATGGCGGAAAAGCGGTGCGTTTTGATGAAAACGACGTGCGTCCGCTCGGTCGCAACGCCCGTGGTGTGCGCGGCATGACACTGGAAGAAGGTCAGAGCGTGATTGCCATGCTGGTGGCTGAAGACGAGCAGCAGAGCGTACTGACGGCGACGCAGAATGGCTTTGGCAAGCGCACCAGCATTACCGAGTACACACGCCACGGCCGCGGCACCAAGGGCATGATTGCCATCACGCAGTCCGAGCGCAACGGCAAGGTCGTCGCAGCCACGCTGGTACGCGCCGATGACGAAATCATGCTGATCACCGACAAGGGTGTTCTGGTGCGCACACGGGTCAGCGAGATTCGCGAACTCGGTCGTGCCACACAGGGCGTCACCTTGATTGGCCTGGACGAAGGCTCCAAATTGAGCGGCTTGCAGCGCATCGTCGAGAACGACGCCAACCCGCTGACCGATGACGCAGCGGGTGAAGATGAAGCGCCCTTATAACTTTTCGGCCGGACCGGCGGCGATGCCGCTGGAGGTACTGACGCAGGCGGCGGCTGAAATGCTCGACTGGCATGGCAGCGGCATGAGCGTGATGGAAATGAGCCATCGTGGCAAGGAGTTCGTCTCGATCCACGAACAGGCGCAGGCAGACTTGCGCGAACTGCTGGCCGTGCCGGAACAGTTCAAGATTCTTTTCATGCAGGGCGGCGGTCTGGCTGAGAACGCCATCGTTCCGCTGAACCTCTCGTGCGCCGGCACAGTCGACTTTGTGGTGACCGGCAGCTGGAGCCAGAAGTCGCAGCAGGAGGCAAACCGCTATTGCACAGCCAACCTTGCTGCCAGCAACCAGACCGATGGACACACCACACTGCCAGCACCGCAGAGCTGGCGCCTTAGCAAGAATGCCAGCTACCTGCACCTGTGCAGCAACGAAACCATTCACGGTGTGGAGTGGCATGAACTACCCGACCTCAAGGCCCTCGGCTATGACAGCCCCTTGGTGGTTGACTGTTCGTCGCATGTCGCATCGCGCCCCATGGACTGGAGTCGCGTCGGGTTGGCGTTTGCCGGCGCACAAAAGAACTTGGGGCCGGCGGGTCTGACGCTGGTGGTTATCAGGGAAGACCTGCTGGACCGTGCCCTGCCGATTTGCCCCAGCGCTTTCAACTACAGGACGGTGGCCGAGAATCAGTCGATGTTCAACACGCCGCCCACTTACGCCATTTATGTGGCGGGTCTTGTTTTCCAGTGGCTGAAGCGCCAGGGTGGCGTGGCCGCCATGGAGCAACGCAACCTGGCCAAGGCTGCATTGCTGTACGGTGCCATTGATGGCTCCCAGCTTTACTACAACAAGGTGGCCCGCGATTGCCGTTCGCGCATGAATGTGCCCTTCTTTCTGCGCGATGAGACCCTGAACGAAGCCTTTCTGAGCGGCGCGCGCGAGCACGGTTTGCTGCAGCTCAAGGGGCACAAGTCGGTTGGCGGCATGCGCGCCAGCATCTACAACGCCATGCCGATCGAGGGCGTGCAGGCGCTGGTCAGCTACATGCTGGACTTCCAGCGAAGCAAGGCCTGAACCATGACGACACCCACTCCCGCCCTGCCAACCCTGCCAGAACTGCGTATCCAGATTGATGCGATCGACCAGCAGTTGCTGACCTTGCTTAACAAGCGTGCACTGGTTGCCGAAAAAGTTGGCGAAGTAAAAAAGCGTGAAGGCACGGCGTTCTTCAGACCGGATCGGGTGGCGCAAGTCATAGAAAAGATCCAGTTGACCAATCCGGGGCCGCTGAAAGGCCCGCATGTGGCGGCGATCTGGCGCGAAATCATGTCGGCCTGTCTGGCGCTGGAGGCGCCACAGCGGGTCGCGGTGCTGGGGCCGGCGGGCACCTTTTGCGAGCAGGCAGCCGTGGAATTTTTTGGCGGCGCGGCCGACCTGATTTACTGCGCCAATTTTGATGAGGTATTTCACGCCACTGCAGCGGGCAGCGCGCAATTCGGCGTGGTGGGCGTTGAGAACTCGACCGAAGGCATGGTCACGCGCTCGCTAGACCTGTTCTTGCACACCCCCACCCATGTGATCGGCGAAGTGACGCTCCTGATTCGGCACAACCTGCTGCGCCTGGAGAATTCCGTGGACGGCATTGAAGCGGTGCTGGCCCATCCGCTGGCGCTGGCGCAGTGCCAAGCCTGGCTATCCAAGCATTTACCACACGCCGAGCGCAGACCGGTTTCGAGCAACGCCGAGGGCGCTCGCCTTGCCACTACCAACCCGGCCTGGGCTGGACTGGCCAGCGAGCGTGCGGCAACCCAGTTCGGTTTGCACATTGCAGCCCATGCGATCCAGGACGAGGCTTACAACCGCACGCGCTTTGCCATCATCTGTCTGCCGCAAACCGTGGGAACGCCGCCACCGACCGGCAAGGACTGCACCAGCCTGATCGTGTCGGTACCGAACCGGCCCGGCGCTGTGCATGATTTGCTGGTACCGCTGAAGACGCACGGCGTGTCGATGACACGTTTTGAATCGCGCCCGGCGCGCACTGGTCAGTGGGAATACTATTTCTACATCGATGTGCAAGGTCACCCATCGCAGCCTCATGTGGCAGCGGCACTGGCGGATCTGCAAAGACTCTCTGCCTTTTACAAACTTCTGGGTAGTTATCCGGTAGCCGAATAATGTTTGAGCAACTTGGCGTCATTGGTTGTGGCTTGATGGGCGGCTCGTTCGCACTGGCCCTCAAACGTGCTGGCCTGGTCAAGCGAGTGGTCGGTTACAACAAGTCGGTGGAGAGCACCGAGCACGCGCGCGAGCTTGGGGTGATCGATGTTGCCGCCACTTCTGCGTCGCAGGCGGTTAGCGGCGCCGACATTGTGCTGCTGGCGGTACCCGTTGCAGCCACGGAAGCCACGCTCAAGTCGATCCAGCACCTGGTAACGCCTGCGATGCTGATCATGGATGTTGGCTCCACCAAACGCGACGTCATCGACGCTGGACGCAGGGCCTTGCGCGAGCAAATCGGATCTTTCGTGCCGGCGCACCCGGTGGCGGGCCGCGAAGTCTCAGGCGCTGAAAATGCCGACGCCGACCTGTACCATGGCAAGCAGGTGATCCTGACGCCGATTGAACGCACGCTCCCGCTTCAACTGGAGAAAGCGTTTGAAGTCTGGAACGCCCTGGGCTGTCGCGTTGTCAAGATGTCGCCAGAATCGCATGACGCGGCCTTTGCCGCTGTCAGTCACCTGCCGCATCTGCTTTCGTTTGCGCTCATGAACGCCGTCTCGGGACAACCCCAAGGGAAAGAATATCTGTCACTGGCAGGGCCCGGTTTTCGCGATTTTTCACGGATCGCGGCGAGCGACGCCAAGATGTGGCGCGACATCATGTTGTCGAACCATGAGGAGTTGCTCGCGCAGCTGAAAATTTTTCAGCACAGCCTGCAAGCGCTGGAGTTGATGATCTCCAGCGGCAACGGCGAGGCACTTGAAGGCCTGCTTGATCGCGCCAGCCTGAGCCGTGCCAAGTGGCGCATGGGACAGCACCTGAAATAATGTTTTCGACCGCGTTTCTTGACATCCCGCATTTGACGTCGGCCAGCGGTACCGTCATCCTGCCAGGCTCCAAGAGCATTTCCAACCGGGTGCTTCTGTTGTCCGCCCTGAGCCATGGCAGCACGACCCTGCACGATCTACTCGACTCGGACGACACCCGTGTCATGCTCGACGCCTTGCGCGCACTGGGTTGTGGCGTGCATCAGATTGGCACAAGCACTGAGATCGACGGTTTGGGTGGCGCACCCCGCAACGCCGCAGCCCGCTTGTTCATGGGCAACGCCGGCACGGCGATCCGTCCACTGACGGCTGCCCTGGCCGTGATGGGGGGCGACTTCGAATTGCGCGGCGTGCCTCGCATGCACGAGCGGCCGATTGGCGATCTGGTCGATGCCTTGCGTCAACTCGGCTGCCAGATTGACTACCTTGGACAAGCCGGTTACCCACCGCTGCGCATTGGCAAGCCAACGCTGACATTGCAGCAGCCGATCCGGGTTAGGGGCGATGTGTCCAGCCAGTTTCTGACGGCGCTGCTGATGGCCCTACCCTTGGCTGCGTCGCATCAGGACATCCGGATTGAAGTGGTGGGCGAGTTGATCTCGCGCCCCTACATCGAGATCACGCTCAGACTGCTGGCACGCTTTGGCATCAAGGTCGTGCGCGATGACTGGAAAAGCTTCACGATTGCAGCTGGCAGCCAGTTCAGGTCTCCGGGCGTGCTGCATGTGGAGGCGGATGCCTCTTCGGCCAGCTATTTTGTTGCGCTGGGTGCACTGGCGCAGCCCAGTGCGCAAGACAAGTGCCTGCGTATCGAGGGCGTTGGTGCTGACTCGATTCAGGGTGATATCCGATTTGTCGAAGCCGCCCAAATGATGGGCGCGCAGGTTCTCAGTGGTCCGAACTGGCTGGAAATCTCACGCGGCCAGTGGCCGCTCACGGCGATCGACCTGGACTGCAATCACATCCCGGATGCAGCCATGACACTGGCCATCATGGCCTTGTACGCACAGGGAACGACCACTTTGCGCAACATCGCGAGTTGGCGTGTCAAGGAAACCGACCGCCTGGCGGCCATGGCTTGCGAGTTGCGCAAGCTCGGGGCTAGCGTGCAGGAAGGCCCGGATTTCATCAGCATCACCGCCCCTGCCGGCACCGCAGACTGGAAGTCTGCCAGCATCCACACTTATGACGATCACCGCATGGCGATGTGCTTTGCACTGGCTGCCTTCAATCCGGCCAGTCTGCCGGTACGCATAGCGGATCCGAAGTGCGTTGCCAAGACCTTTCCCGACTACTTTGAAGCACTTTTCTCGGTGGTGCAGACAAGCGTCACATCGATCCCGGTCATATGCGTCGATGGTCCCAGCGCCTCCGGCAAGGGCACGCTGGCGTCAGCGCTGGCCGCGCGCCTGGGCTACCACCTGCTGGACTCCGGCTCGCTCTACCGCATCAGCGCGCTGGCTGCGCTGCAAGCCGGTCTCGCGCTCGACGCTGCGCATGAGCCGGCGATTGCCGACCTGGTGAAGGGCTTGGCTATCCAGTTTGTAGCTGACCGGGTGCTCCTGAACGGCCTTGACATCAGTGATGCCATTCGCAGCGAAGAGGCAGGCATGAATGCCTCGCTGGTATCGGCGTTGCCGCAGGTTCGCCTCGCCCTGGTTGCCCTGCAACACGGCTTCAGGCGCTTGCCTGGACTGATTGCCGATGGCCGTGACATGGGCACCGTGATCTTCCCGGATTCCAGGCTCAAAGTGTTTTTGACGGCGAGCGCCGAGCAGCGCGCCCAGAGGCGCCATAAACAATTGATTTCAAAGGGAATTTCGGCTACACTCTCATCCCTTTGCGCTGATTTGCAGGCGCGTGATGCACGGGATTCTTCCCGCAGCGTGGCGCCTCTGAAAGCGGCACAAGACGCCCGGTCGCTGGACAACTCGAACTTGACGATTGAAGAATCCGTTGAGCTTGTGTTGAACTGGTGGCAGGACACGCAGGCTTTCGAAGCAGTTTGAGAGCTTGCACCGGTCCACACAGGCCCCTTCGCGCAGCACATTGCGCACTGTTTGTGTGGTTCTAAAACTGAACCGCGGATAAAACCGCAAATTAACCTGCGGTTAATGCCGCATCAAAAAAATGTCAGAATCTTTTGCCGCCCTGTTTGAAGAATCCCTGCAACGCACCGAGATGCGTCCAGGCGAAGTTATCACTGCTGAAGTGATTCGCATCGAGCACAGTTTTGTTGTTGTCAACGCTGGCCTCAAGTCCGAGGCCTATGTGCCGCTCGAAGAATTCAAGAGTGACAAGGGCGAAATCGAAGTTCAGGTTGGCGACTTCGTTTCGGTCGCCATTGGCTCGATCGAAAACGGTTACGGCGACACCATCCTGAGCCGTGATACGGCCAAGCGCCTGGCTTCCTGGATGAGCCTGGAGAAAGCACTGGAAACCGGCGAGTTCGTTACCGGTACCACCAGCGGCAAAGTCAAGGGTGGCCTCACCGTGCTGGTCAATGGCATCCGCGCCTTCCTGCCGGGTTCGCTGGTTGACACCCGCCCCACCAAAGACCTGTCGCCCTACGAAAACAAGACGCTCGAATTCAAGGTCATCAAGCTTGACCGCAAGCGCAACAATGTCGTTCTGTCGCGCCGCGCGGTGGTCGAAGCCAGCATGGGCGAAGAGCGCGCCAAGCTGATGAACACCCTCAAGGAAGGTTCCATCGTTCAGGGTGTTGTCAAGAACATCACCGAATACGGCGCCTTCGTCGACCTCGGTGGTATTGACGGTCTGCTGCACATCACCGACATGGCATGGCGCCGTGTGCGTCACCCCAGTGAGGTGGTGACCGCTGGTCAGGAAATCACGGCCAAGATCCTGAAGTTTGATACCGAAAAGAACCGTGTATCGCTCGGCCTCAAGCAGATGGGCGACGATCCCTGGATGGGCGTCAACCGCCGCTACCCGCAAGGCACGCGCATGTTCGGCAAGATCACCAACATCGCTGACTACGGCGCTTTTGTGGAACTCGAGCCCGGCATCGAAGGTCTGGTGCACGTCAGTGAAATGGACTGGACCAACAAGAACGTCGCCCCCAGCAAGATCGTTGCACTGGGCGATGAGGTTGAAGTGATGGTTCTGGAAATCGACGAAGACAAACGTCGCATCTCTTTGGGCATGAAGCAGTGCAAAGCCAATCCCTGGCAGGAATTTGCACAGAACACCAAGCGTGGTGACCGCGTCAAGGGCCCGATCAAGTCGATCACCGACTTCGGCGTGTTTGTCGGTCTGGCCGCTGGTATCGATGGTCTGGTGCACCTGTCCGATCTGTCCTGGAACGAAGCCGGCGAAGCCGCTGTACGCGAGTACAAAAAGGGTCAGGAAGTCGAAGCCCTGGTGCTGGCAGTGGATGTGGACCGCGAACGCATCTCGCTGGGCATCAAGCAGTTGGACTCCGATCCCTTCACGACTTTCGCCACCATCAACGACAAGGGCCAGGTTGTCACCGGCAAGGTCAAGACCGTGGACGCCAGAGGTGCTGAAATCGATCTGGGCGACGACATCATCGGCTATCTGCGTGCCAGCGAAATCTCGCGCGACCGCGTCGAAGATGCGCGCAACGTGCTCAAGGAAGGTGATGAAGTCACCGCCGTGGTCGTCAATGTGGACCGCAAGGCACGCAACATTCAGTTGTCTATCAAGGCCAAGGACGCTGCCGACCAGAACGAAGCCATGGCCACCTTGAGTCAGGCCTCGGCACGCGAAAATGCGGGCACCACGAGCCTGGGCGCTTTGCTGCGCGCCAAACTCGACAACAACGAAAAATAGAGCGAAGACTGTCATGCCGGACCTGCTCCGGCATCCATGCTGCGAGATGCTGCAAAGGCATCGCAGCATGGATTGCGGCTCAAGGCCGCAATGACAACTTCGACTGTTGGCAACTATTAGAAATGACTCGCTCTGACTTGGTCGAAGAACTCGCTGCCAGATTTGGCCAGCTCACCCACCGCGATGCAGAATTTGCGGTCAAGGCCATTCTGGATGCCATGAACGCGGCGCTGGTGCGCGGCCATCGAATTGAAATACGGGGTTTCGGCAGCTTTTCCATCAATCACCGCCCGCCTCGCATCGGACGCAATCCGCGCAGCGGCGCCAGTGTTGAAGTGCCGGAAAAGCGTGTACCTCACTTCAAGCCGGGCAAAGCCCTGCGCGAAGCCGTCGACCTGCGCACGGTCGAACTTGAAGGCAAGCGCAAGTCTTGACCGTTAGAATCAACCCGTCATTGGGGAGATCGATGAAAAACCTCCTGTGGCTGCTTAAGTGGATACTTAAGGCTGCCATTTTTTTTACCTTGTTCGCCTTTGCTCTGAATAATCAGCAAGACACCACGGTGCATTTCTTCTTTGGCACCTACTGGCGCGCGCCTCAGGTTCTGGTAGTGCTGGGCGCCTTCGCTGTTGGCGTGGCCGTGGGCGCACTGGGGATGGTGCCGCACTGGCTAAAGCAGCGCCGCGCTGCGAGCCTGCGCGCGCTCACCAGTGCTGAGCCTGCGGCAGTGCCGGCCGTACCCAACGTCGCGCTGCATGAACTTTGACCTGAGCTGGATCTTGCTGGGCTTGCCGCTGGCCTTCGTGGCAGGATGGCTGGCCTCGCGCCTGGACCTGCGCCAACTTCGCTTTGAAAATCGGCAGGCGCCCAAAGCCTATTTCAAAGGCCTGAACTTTTTGCTCAATGAACAACAGGACCAGGCGATTGATGCTTTCATCGAAGCGGTACAAAACGACCCTGACACCTCCGAACTGCACTTCGCGCTGGGCAACCTGTTCCGCCGGCGCGGAGAATATGAACGTGCGGTTCGTGTACATGAGCACCTGCTCTCGCGCGGCGACCTGAACCAGGCCGATCATCAACGTGCCCAGCACGCGCTGGCTCTGGACTATCTGAAGGCCGGCCTGCTCGATCGCGCCGAGACTGCCCTGCTCAAACTCGAAGGCACACCCTTTGAAGCGCAGGCGCGACTCGCCTTGCTGGCCAATTACGAGCGCAGCCGTGACTGGCCACAAGCCGCCCTGGTTGCGCAGAAACTGACCGCCGCCAGCCAGGGAAACTTCGACACCCGACTGGCTCACTATCTGTGTGAACAGGCTGATGCATGTTTGTCCCGTCAGGACTCGGCGCAAGCCCTGGCCTTGCTGCATCAAGCCATCGCGACGGCGCCCGAGGCGCCAAGACCGCGAATCGATCTGGCGCAGTTATTGGCGAGCCAGGGCAATGTGCGGGAAGCGTATGCAGCGCTGGAACTCGCGCTGCAAACCTCAGCTTCGGCCGCGCCCCTGATTGCCATCGCTTTGGCCAAACTGGCCATCGAGTCTGGCCACACCGCGCAGACGCTCATACTGCTCAAGAACCATTACGAAGCGACCCCCTCGCTGGACGTGCTCGACGCCATCGTCGCCCTCGAAGCGACCCTGACAACACCGGCGCCCACGGCGCGCGACTGGTACGTGCGCCACCTGGAGCGCGAGCCTTCTCTGGTGGCCGCAGCCAAGTGGATTGCCGGTGAAAAACTCGAGCACGAACAGTTTCATCCTCAAGTGCAGCGCGCTCTGGACCATGCGGTCAAACCCCTGGTGCGATACCGCTGCGCCGCCTGTGGATTCGAAGCCAAGCAACACTTCTGGCAATGCCCGGGTTGCCAGGCATGGGACAGTTATCCAGCCAGACGGGTGGAAGAGTTATGACCAAGCAATGGACCGCCATGAATATTTCGAAAGAAGCCCTGGCCAGGGCCCACGTGCTGGTGGTTGGTGATGTCATGCTGGACCGCTACTGGTACGGCGAGGTGGATCGGATTTCGCCAGAAGCGCCGGTGCCCATCGTGCGCATCACACGCGAAGAGGAACGCAAGGGCGGCGCCGCCAACGTGGCCTACAACGTGGTGACGCTGGGCGCCAGGTCCTCGCTGCTGACCGTGGTGGGCAACGACGAGGCCAGCCACAAACTGGAGGCCCTGGTGCTTGGCACCGGTATCAGCGCACACTTTGGCCGAGACCCGGATCTGAAGACAACGGTGAAGCTGCGTGTTATCGGGCGCCAGCAGCAGTTGCTTCGTCTGGACTTTGAAAACACACCCAAGAACGAGTTGCTGGCCTCCCAGAGCGCTGTTTTTGCCAGCCTGCTGCCGGATCACCACGCAGTGCTGTTTTCCGACTATGGCAAAGGGGGTCTGGCCCACGTCGCAGACATGATTGCCCGGGCGCGCTCTGCCGGCAAGCCGATCCTGATCGACCCCAAAGGCTCGGACTACTCGCGCTACAAGAATGCCAGCGTCATCACACCCAATCGCACGGAGTTGCGACAGGTGATCGGAGCCTGGGGCGATGAGTCTGAACTGCAGACAAAGTGTCAGAACCTGCGCCAGCAACTCGGACTTGATGCCGTCCTGCTGACGCGCAGTGAAGAAGGCATGACGCTGTTTGACGCAGACGGGCAACTGCACGTCAACGCCCAGGCGCGCGAAGTCTTTGATGTCACTGGCGCCGGCGACACGGTGATAGCCACCATGGCGACGCTGGTGGCTGCCGGCGTGAGTCTGCGCCAGGCGCTGCCGCTGGCCAACCGCGCGGGCGGGTTGGTCGTTGGCAAGTTTGGCACAGCCTCTGTTTCCTACGAGGAGTTGTTCGCATGAAGCGTATCGTCGTGACCGGTGCGGCCGGCTTTATCGGCAGCAATATTGTCAAGGGCCTGAATGCGCGTGGCATCGACAACATCATCGCAGTCGATGACTTGACGCAGGGTGACAAGTTCCGCAATCTGGCTGACCTGAAGATGGCCGATTACGTCGACGCCGCCGATTTTTATGACATGTTCACGCGTGGCGCTTTCGGCAAGGTTGAAGCGGTCTTTCATGAAGGTGCCTGCAGTGACACGATGGAGAGCAACGGCAAGTACATGCTCTTCAACAATTACACACTCTCATGCCAGCTTTTCGAGGCCTGCAACAAGGGCGGCACGAGGCTGCTGTACGCCTCGAGCGCTGCCACTTACGGCGGTTCTGACACGTTCCGCGAGGAGCCGGCCTTTGAGCGCCCGCTGAACGTTTACGGTTACTCCAAACTCCTGTTTGACCAGCGCATGCGGCGCGAATGCGGCGTCAATTTTGAGCGCCTGGCTGCCGCCAGGGGTGCCCAGGTCGTGGGCTTTCGCTACTTCAATGTCTATGGTCCGCGCGAGCAGCACAAGGGTCGCATGGCCAGTGTGGCCTTCCATCAGTTCAATCAGTTTGCGCTGGAGGGACGAGTCAAACTTTTCGGTGACTACGGCGGTTATGCGGCGGGTGCCCAATTGCGCGACTTCGTTTTCATCGACGATGTGGTGGCAGTCAACCTGTGGTTTCTTGATCATCCGGAAATTTCCGGCATCTTCAATCTGGGCACCGGGCGGGCGCAGCCCTTCAATGACGTCGCTGACGCCGTTGTGAACAGCTTGCGCCAGAGCAGGACCGAACCTGCGCTGATGCATCAGGCACTGGTGACAGAGGGTCTGATCGAGTATGTGGACTTTCCGGAAAGCCTGCGTGGCAAATACCAGTGCTACACCCAGGCTGACCTGACCGCTTTGCGCGGAGCTGGCTGCGATCACGTATTTGCCGACGTGCAGGGTGGCGTATCAAAGTACGTGGACTGCCTGCTCAGTCAAACTTGAGGAGTTGCGTGATGCTGAAGATCTTCCTGAGCCTGATCGCCATGCTCTACACGGCGGTCTGCCTGGCTGGCACTGACGTGAACAAGGCCAATGCGGCTGACCTCGACAGCATCAAGGGCATTGGCCCGGCGCTGTCGGGCAAAATTCTGGACGAACGCAAGAAGGGAAGCTTCAAGGACTGGAACGACTTGCTGGCACGGGTCAAGGGAATGGGGCAGAAGAACGCGGCCAGGTTCTCGGCGCAGGGTCTGACTGTCAACGAAGCAGCTTACAAGGACAACGCCGCCACACCTGCTACTGATTCGGCAAAAAAATAAGGCGTCGCGCGACGCCTCTGATCAGGCTCGCCCGATGATGCAGGCCGTAGCCATCAGTTCTTCGAGCAGCGCCAGCGAAACGCTGCCCGACACCGAGTAAGGGTCGAGCTCAGGTTTTTCGGCGTATTTCAGCAGGATCGATGCATTGATCTTGGACATATTGACCTGACCCATGGTCCAGCCGCCAAAGCGGCGTTCAGAGATTTCTTCGTAGTGCAGCAGCACCAAATCCTTGTGGCGGGGGTCCCTTTGAATATGCCCGTAGAGTTCGCTCACCGGCATACGCCCACCCTCAATGGCCTGCAAGAATATACCGCCACCGTAACAAAGAATGCCGGTAATACCGCACTCCGGATTGTGTTTGCGTGACTGCGCCAAAATAGCTTCAATCGCCGCGGGGCTGGTGTCAATGACACGGCTGGCGTATAGCAAACGTACCAACATGATCAGCCCTTCTTTGGAATGAGCGAGAGAAATTCGCGGCGCAGGTTCGGGTCCTTCAGGAAGCTGCCCCGCATGACCGAATTGATCATCTTGCTGTCCATGTCCTTGACGCCGCGCCAGCCCATGCAAAAATGCGTTGCCTCCATGACGATGGCCAGACCATCGGGCTGCGTCTTCTGCTGAATCAGATCAGCCAGTTGCACCACCGCTTCTTCCTGAATCTGCGGTCTGCCCATGACCCACTCGGCCAGCCTGGCGTACTTTGACAATCCGATCACGTTGGTGTGTTCATTCGGAAGCACACCGATCCAGATCTGGCCAATGACCGGACAAAGGTGATGGCTACAGGCGCTGCGCACAGTGATCGGTCCGACAATCATCAACTCATTGAGATGCTCGGCGTTGGGGAACTCGGTGATCGCTGGTGCGCTGACGTAGCGCCCACGAAAGACCTCGTTGACATACATTTTGGCGACGCGGCGTGCGGTCTGATCGGTGTTGTGATCACGTTCGGTGTCAATCACCAGACTACTCAAGACGCCTTTCATTTTCTCTTCCACCTCATCGAGCAGGAGTTCAAGTTCCCCCGGCTCAACAAAGTCCGCAATGTTGTCGTTGGCGTTGAAGCGTTTGCGTGCAGCCAGCAGACGCTCCCGGATCTTCACAGATACGGGTGTCCCCTCATCGGCATCGACTGGATTCATGGTGCTTTGACTTTTCATTAACATAGGATCATGTTATCAGCGTTTTGGCAGTAGGGTTTTTGGGTTTTTCCCCTTTCCAATCAAGCCTGAAATGCTATTGAATCAATAGCGTTTCCCGTAGAGAAAGAGCAGGCTGCGCATCAAGCCAAAGGCCAGAGCGTCCAGCAAACGCTGACGCAGGGGCCGATTTGCGTATGCCGCCGGATCAATTTGAACGCCGCCCTGTAGCATGGCATCTTCGAGGCGTGCCTGCAGGTTCTGTGCAAATGCGCTGTCTTCGACCACCACGTTGGCTTCACGCGCCAGCAGCAGACTCAATGGGTCCAGATTGGAAGAACCGACGGTGGCCCAATGTCCATCGATGACCGCGACCTTGGCGTGCAGGAAACCGGCTGAGTATTCGAATATTTCAACCCCTGCGGCCAACAGTGCCCCATAGACTGGGCGGGTCGCGTAGTACTGCATGAAGTATTCGTAACGGCCATGCAGCAACAAACGAACCCGCACGCCGCGTCGGGCAGCAAGAATCAGCCCCTTGCGCAACTTTCGGCCTGGCAAAAAATAGGCGTTGGCAATCAGGATCTCCTGCCGCGCCGCGCCAATCGCCTTGCGGTAGGCACGCTCAATGCGGGTTCGATTGCGCAGGTTGTCGCGCAGCACCAGTTCCGCGCTGGTGCTGTGGTTTTGGGGCATGACAGGCAAATCAACACCGTCCGCGTTCAGGCGTTCTTGCAGTGCCACGGCCAGAGCCTCCTGCAAGGCTCGCCAGGACGCGGAAAATTCGCTGTGCCGTGCCGTACTGGCCGCCTGCAGGCGCCACCAGAACAGGGCCATGGCCTCATGCATGGTTTGCACCAGCGGGCCCGTCACACGAACCGCAAAGTCCAGGCGTGGCGTCTCCAGCGCGCCGTAGTTAGGATCAAAAAAGTCGTCAAGAACATTGATACCGCCACAAAATGCCACACGGCCGTCGACCACGCACAACTTCCTGTGCAGACGCCGCCAGCGACTCGGAATCAGCATGCCCAGATTGCCCAGCGGGGAAAAGATCGCCCATTTGACGCCTGCTGCATCAAAACGGGCAGACCACTGGGAAGGGAGACTTGGCGTGCCGACACCGTCCATGGCCAGATAAACGGCCACGCCGCGCTGCGCCGCACGCTCCAAGGCCGCAGCGACCTGCAGGCCTGAGGCCTCCACATTGAAGATATAGGTCTCCATGCGGACTTCATGGACACTGCCATCGATGGCATGCACCAATGATGGGAAGAAGGCTTGCCCACCCTGCAACAACTCAAGTTGATGGCCTGGACGAAGTTGCTGCATGATTTCTCTACGCCGCTTCAGGCAGTGCGAATTCTGCTATCAGTGGCAGGTGATCCGACATGCGCCACCAGATGCGTCCCCGCGGAACATGCGCTGCCAGCGGCCTCAACCCTCTGGCATAGACATAGTCCAGTTGTACCAGTGGCAATCGGGCTGGGAAGGTCATTTGATTGGCTCCGCTGAACGCTCGCAAACCAGTCGGCGCCAGTGCCTGTTCAACCCCGGTTCCCCAATCATTGAAATCTCCTGCCACCAGCAACGGGGCGGCTGACGGAATTTCCCGCGCGATGAAACGCTGCAACTGGGCCACCTGGCGCGTCCGGCTGGAGCGAATCAAACCCAGGTGCACCACCACCACGTGAACCTCCCGGTTGTGCACCTTGACCTCGACATGCAGCAGGCCGCGCTGCTCAAATCGATGGTCGGATATGTCCTCATGCTGATGCGCCGACACCGGCCAGCGCGACAGGATCGCGTTGCCATGCTCGCCGTGCCGGGTCAGGGCATTCGTCCGGTAAACCGTCTCGTAGCCTTCGGGCGCCAGATAATTGGCCTGCGGCAGGTCCGGCCAGCGCGGGAAGTGACGTTCTTCGACCCGGTGCAGTTTGCGCACCTCCTGCAGGCACACAATGTCAGCGTCAAACTGTTCAACCGCATGGCCCAGGTTGTGAATTTCAAGGCGGCGCGCCGGCCCAAGGCCCTGCACCCCTTTGTGGATGTTGTAGGTGGCAACACGCACGATATTCATGCGGAGTCCCCCCTCAAGGCAAGGTGCGTCAACAGCAGGACCGCCTCCGCGTTGGACGCCGAAGAGCATTGTTGCGCGGCTTCCCGGTACGGCAACCACTGGTAGGCCGTGTGTTCATCCGGGTTCAGGCAAACCGGCAGGAGCAGCGGCACCTGCAAACCGAACAAGTGCTCGGTATTGCGCGTCACGCCGGGTCCATAGCGCCACCGCCAATGCGGATAGATGTCATACACATTCTCCAGTCCCCAGTCGCACAGACCTGCATGCAGCGCAGCACCGGGTCTGCAGTCAATCCCGGTCTCTTCATGGACTTCGCGGGAAGCGGTCTGCAGATAAGACTCGTTCAGTGTGTCCTTGCTGCCGGTGACCGATTGCCAATAGTCAGGCGCATCGGCGCGCTTGATCAATAGCACGTCCAGACTCGGGGTGTAGATCACAACCAGTACGGACTCAGGAATTTTGTAGGCCACCGGCATAAGAAAGGGCGCTGTTTGAGCGCCCTTTCATTGTGCCTGAATCCAGCAAAAGCGCCAGGTCAACCCGCCTTGGCTGGCTCCGGCGCGCGCAATCGGATATGCAACTCGCGCAATTGTTTTTCGTCAACAGGCGACGGCGCCTGTGTCAGCAAACACTGGGCGCGTTGCGTCTTGGGGAAAGCGATCACATCGCGGATCGACTCGGCGCCGGTCATCAAGGTGATGATGCGATCCAGTCCGAACGCCAGTCCGCCGTGCGGCGGCGCCCCATACTGCAGTGCATCGAGCAGGAAGCCAAATTTTTCCTGTGCTTCCTCGGGCGTGATTTTCAGGGCGTCAAATACTTTTTGCTGCACATCGGCGCGGTGAATACGAACCGAGCCCCCGCCCATCTCCCAGCCGTTGAGCACCATGTCGTAGCCTTGCGAGATGCACTTCTCGGGTGCCGTGACCATCCAGTCCTCGTGGCCCACTTTAGGCGCTGTGAAGGGATGGTGCACAGCGGTGTAGCGCTGCGCTTCCTCATCAAATTCGAACATCGGAAAATCCACCACCCAGAGCGGTCGCCAGGCCTTCTCGGACAAGGCATTCTTCTTGCCGAACTCACTGTGCCCGATCTTGATGCGCAAGGCACCGATCGCATCGTTGACGATCTTGCTCTTGTCAGCACCAAAGAAAATCAGATCACCGTTCTGTGCGCCGGTACGTGCCAGTACTTCGGTGATGGCCTTGTCATGCAGATTCTTGACGACCGGACTCTGCAGACCAGGCCAGCGCGCAGCCGCGTCACCAGGGCCTTTGCTCACGTCATTGACCTTGATGTAGGCCAATCCCTTGGCGCCGTAGATTTTGACGAATTCGCCATAGGCATCAATTTCGCTGCGGGCCAGACCGCCCACCTCACGTGCACCGCCCGGAACGCGCAAACCGACGACACGTCCATCCTTCATGTTGGCTGCGCCGGAGAACACCTTGAAGTCCACATCGGTCATGACGTCGGTCAGTTCCGCGAACTCAAGTTTGACCCGCAAATCGGGCTTGTCGGATCCATAGCGGTGCATTGCTTCGCTATAAGCCATCACCGGAAACTCACCCAGATCGACACCCATCGTGTTCTTGAAGACGGTGGTGATCATGCCTTGCACCAGATCGCGGATGTCCTGCTCAGTCAGGAAGGAGGTTTCAATATCGATCTGCGTAAACTCGGGCTGGCGGTCAGCACGCAAGTCTTCGTCACGGAAACACTTCGTGAGCTGGTAATAGCGGTCATAGCCGGCAATCATCAGCAACTGCTTGAACAGCTGAGGACTTTGCGGCAAGGCAAAAAAGTGTCCCTCATGAACACGGCTGGGCACCAGGTAGTCGCGTGCACCTTCCGGCGTGGACTTGCCGAGCATCGGCGTTTCAATGTCGATGAAGCCATGGGCATCAAGGTACTTTCGCACTTCCATGGCGACGCGGTAACGCAGCATCAGGTTGTTCTGCATGTAGGGACGGCGCAGGTCCAGTACGCGGTGCGTCAGACGTGTCGTCTCACTCAAACTCTCGTCATCGAGTTGAAACGGCGGCGTCACCGACGGGTTGAGTACGGTCAACTCATGGCACAGCACCTCGACCTTGCCACTCTTGAGACTCTCGTTGATGGTGCCGGCCGGGCGTGATCGCACCAGGCCCTTGACCTGGATGCAAAATTCGTTGCGCAGACCCTCTGCAACCTCGAACATGGCAGCGCGATCCGGGTCGCACACCACCTGCACATAGCCCTCTCGATCGCGAATATCGACAAAAATGACGCCGCCATGATCGCGACGACGATTCACCCAGCCACACAGGCTGACAGTCTGCCCCAACAGGGCTTCGGTCACAAGACCGCAATAGTGGGAACGCATGGCCATAAACAACTTTCAATGCCGCCACCCTAGGGGGCGCAGGTTAATAACAAGTCAACTATTTCGGTGCACTGGCAGGCAGCGAGCCCGGCGCCACCGAGCCCATGGATATGACATAAGTAAGTGCCTCGTCGACACTCATCTCCAGTTCAATCACTTCGGCGCGTGGCAATATCAGAAAAAATCCGCTGGTCGGGTTCGGCGTCGTTGGCACGTACACGCTGACGAAATCCGGGCCTAATTGCGCTGCTACTTCGCCGCTGGGCGTGCCGGTCTGAAATGCGATGGTCCAGACACCCGCGCGCGGGTACTGAACCAGCATGGCAGTGCGAAACGCATTGCCATTGCTCGAAAAAAGGGTATCCGAGACTTTCTTCACGCTGTTGTAGATCGACTTGAAAACCGGAATGTGGGTAAACAGCCGCTCCCATTGCGCCAGCCACCAGCGACCCGCCACATTGGTCACCAAGGCACCGGTGATCAACAAGGCAGAAAAGACCAACACAACGCCAAGCCCCGGAATATGCCGCAGGGTCTCGATCAAAGTGCTAGTCGAACCCGGCGTCAAAGCCGCCAGCCCCGTCAGGAAACCGCCAAAAATGGCATCCAGCATCCCTACCAGCCAGAGCAGGACCCACAGCGTGATGGCCAGCGGCAGCCAAACCAACAAGCCGGTGAGCAGGTACTTTTTGATTGGCACGGGAACCTTCTGTCTCAAGTCAATTCGAGATCAGTGACAGGCGCAGCCACCGCCGCAACCGCCGCTGGCGGACGCAGCGGGTGAATCAGCCTTGGCGGGTGCTGCCGTCTGGGCCGCGCCGTCGGCAGCCGGTTTGGCCGGGGCTGAGGCGTCAGCAGCAGCGCCTGCAGGTGCGGCGGACCCCTTGAAATCAGTGGCGTACCAGCCGGAGCCCTTCAACTGAAAGCCGGCAGCTGTCAGTTGCTTCTTGAACGCCGAGGCACCGCAGGTCGGGCACTCTGTCAGTGGCGAATCAGACATTTTTTGCAGTACATCCTTGGCAAACCCGCAGGACTCGCATTTATAGGCGTAAATTGGCATGGCAATAGGGCTCGGATTTCAGGTTGCAAAGCCTTTGATTATAGGCCTTGGCGCCTATGTTGATGCTCTCGCTGCAAGCTATTAGAAATGATGGAAGCGCGCCCATATTTGCATGGCAAGCACCCCCAGCACAAAGCCAAAGCAACCATACACCAGACCCTGTAACAGCCGGTTCGTGCGCTTCTGCTCCACCAGCAGCGCGTTCAGCGCCTGCACTGAGCCTGACCGGTCACCCTTGAGAAAGTCCACCAGCAGTCGCGGCAACTCGGGAATCAGCTTGGCGTAGAGTGGCGCCTCATTGCGCAATTGCTCGATCAACTTTTTGGGGCCGATCTGATCGACCATCCAGCGCTCCAGAAACGGCTTTGCGGTATTCCAGAGATCCAGATCAGGGTCGAGCTGACGGCCCAGGCCCTCAATGTTGAGCAGGGTTTTTTGCAGCAACACCAACTGGGGTTGAATTTCAACCGAAAAGCGTCTGGACGTCTGGAACAGGCGCATCAACACCAGTCCGAGTGAAAAATCCTTGAGGGGCCGGTCGAAGTAGGGTTCGCAAACCGAGCGGATGGCGGACTCCAGTTCGTCAACCCGGGTCGTCGCCGGCACCCAGCCGGACTCGATGTGCAGTTCCGCCACGCGCTTGTAGTCACGCCTGAAAAACGCTGTGAAATTTTGCGCCAGATACTCTTTGTCAGACCGGCTGAGGGTTCCGATGATGCCGAAATCAAGCGATATATAGCGGCCAAAGGTGGCGGGTTCGATACTGACCTGAATGTTGCCCGGGTGCATGTCCGCATGAAAAAAACCATCGCGAAACACCTGGGTGAAAAAAATCGTGACGCCGTCGCGAGCCAGTTTCGGAATATCGACACCCGCTGCCCGCAGGCGCTCAACCTGGCTGACCGGGACACCATGCATACGCTCCATGACGATCACATCGGGCATGCAGTAGTCCCAGAACATCTCCGGCACCAGCACCAGATCAAGCCCGGCCATATTGCGCCGCAGTTGTGCCGCACTGGCCGCCTCACGCACCAGATCGAGTTCGTCATGCAGGTATTTGTCGAATTCGGCCACGACTTCACGCGGCTTCAGACGCCGGCCGACGCTTGAAAAACCATCCACCCAGCCCGCCATCATGCGGATCAAGCTCAGATCCTTCTCGATCGCCAGCAACATGCCCGGGCGCAGCACCTTGACTGCCACCTCGCGGACACGCCCATCGCGATCTCGGAGCACCGCAAAATGGACTTGCGCAATCGACGCGCTGGCAACCGGTTCGCGCTCAAAAGATACAAAAATGTCAGACAACTTCTTCTGGAAGGAGCGCTCGATGGTGGCAATCGCGAGCTCACTGTCAAAGGGTGGCACCCGATCCTGCAACTTGGCCAACTCGTCAGCAATGTCGGTCGGCAACAAATCACGCCGGGTCGACAGCACCTGCCCGAATTTCACAAAAATCGGCCCCAACCGCTCCAGCGCCTGACGAATCCGTTGCCCTGGCGATGCTTCAAGATTACGCCCCAACGCCAGCACTCTGGCCAGCCGGTCCAGCCACGGCTTCTGAAAAGCGGTCAGAAACAGTTCATCCAGACCATAACGGAACAGTACCCAAAAAATGAAGGCGCCGCGAAACAGGCGCGTCATGGCGCAGCCTTACCGGCACCTGTGGTCGAGGCAGTGCCCATGAACTGGCGCAACGCCGTGGCCAGCCCCCGTGCCGCCTGCCCCAAGGTATGGGCCTGCGCATCGCCCAGCACACGAGCCAGATCTTCCTCGACATCCCATCGGACATGGTCCACCAGCCAGTTGACCTCAGCGGCAAGCTGCACATCACCCGCGATGCGCACTGACGGTCGCTCGCCGCGCAGCACTTCCTGCGCCAGCGCGACGGGAGACTCTTCGCTCACTGCCAGTACCAGATCAGCCTGGGCATCCGGGGGCGCGAGGTCCAGCAGACCGGCTGCGGTGGCCACCAGTCTCATCGAAAAAGAACGCCATTGCAGTTGCACAACACGCCCTTTTTGCCGCGTCAGGCGACTTGTGGCCTGCGGTTCCTGTAGCAAAATGTGATTCAGCAGCAGGACAATGCGGCGTTGCACCTCATCGACAACCCATGCAGGGGGCGGCAAATCCGCAAAAGGAAGCTTTTGCAGCAAACCTTCAAGCAAAGAAAAAGGGGACTGTGTTTCCATAGTCCCCTATTATTCCCTGAATCGCCTTGGCCTTACTGCAGAGCCTGCACTCCAGCCACCAGCCAGCCGCTCTTGCCGCTCTTGGCTTTGGTCATGTTCCACGCTTCACGGAACGGGCTGGCACCGGCCGACGGCTCCTCGCGAATCATGCCGGAAAACTCCACGCTCGCCATGTACTCGTCCGCCAGTTCTTCAATGCCCAGAAGTTGCGCTTCTATCATGACCACCTCGGTCAGATGGACCTGGCCGCTGGCCTGAGCCTCACGCTCGGCTACTTGCGCCTGGATTTCCTTGAGCATGGTATCGGTCATCATGGCGCGCAGAGTTTCAATGTCCGATTTGTCCCACGCAGACTGCAGGGAAATGAAATTCTTCTTGGCTGCCTGCAAGAAACCGTCCACATCGAAGCCGGCCGGAATGCCCCAGGTTTGCGAACCGGTCAAGGCCGAACCGATGATGGAACCGGATGCGTCCGGCACGGCGCGCAGCGAATCAAAGCTTGAATTGTTGCGCTCCCAGGGACGAGCGGACGCATCGTTGCCGACATTTCCCGGGTTGTAGGTCGCCGGTATCTGCGCCGCAGCGGCTGGCCCTGCACCCTGGAATGCAAAGGGAGCGCTGGACGCATCACGCAGCGGACCCTGCCCTTGCGCAGCCTTGCGCGACCGCATAAACCAGCCAATCGCCAGCATGACGACCAAAGCCAGCAACGCAAACATCATGAACTCGGCGATGGCACCGCCGCCAAGGCCGAGCGAACTCGCCAGCCAGGCCAGACCCAATCCAGCCGCCAGGCCGCCGAGCATCGCACCCCAAGGCCGCTTCGGCGCAGCCGCAGGCGGCGTAGCAGCCGGTGCTGCCGGTTTGACCGCATTTTGTGCCGGCGCCGCCTGGCGCTGCGTCACATTACTCGATTGCTGCCCAACCGACCTGCCACCGCCCATGCGTTTCGCCTCGGCGTTGACACCCACGAGCAGCAGGAACACGGCAAACAACAAGGACCAGAATTTCATGACATCTCCCAAAAATATTTAGAGGTTTATGTGAGGCCTGCCGGCAAAATCTCAAGCTTCAACACTTGATTCCAACGTGCAGGGCCACCAGACCACCCGTCAGATTGTGGTAGTCCACGTGACCAAAACCACAAGTTTTCATTAATTCTTTCAGCGCCTGCTGCCCCGGATGCATGCGGATGGACTCAGCCAGATAGCGATAACTGGCGTCGTCCCCTGCCACCAACTTGCCCAGCTTGGGCAGGATATTGAACGAATACCAGTCGTACGCTTTTTCCAGTGGCGGGGCCACCTTGGAGAACTCCAGCACCAGCAACTTGCCACCCGGCTTGAGCACCCGATTCATCTCGGTCAGCGCGAGATCCTTGTGTGTCATGTTGCGCAGACCGAAGGCCACGCTGACAAGATCAAAATGGCTATCGGGAAATGGCAACTTTTCAGCGTCGCAAACCAGGGTTGGCAAGACCACACCGGCATCGAGCAAGCGGTCACGACCAGTGCGCAGCATGGCTTCGTTGATGTCGGTATGCACCACGCGCCCGCTCTTGCCCACCTTTTTGGAAAAAGCCAGCGCCAGGTCGCCCGTACCGCCGGCGATATCAAGCACCTGATCGCCTTCACGCAGATTGGCCACCAGAACCGTGAAGGCCTTCCAGGCGCGGTGCAAGCCCATCGACATCAGGTCGTTCATGAGGTCGTACTTGGGCGCCACCGAATCAAAAACGCCACGCACGTGCTTGGCCTTTTCGGCTTCCTCTACCGTTCGGTAACCAAAATGTGTTGTTGACATGGCTGCGATGTTAGTTCAATGGCTGGCGCAAGCAGGTGCTGCCTTGGCAGGCATGGGTGCGTCGCGATCGACACCCGCAGCCGTCAGGCGCGCCGTGTAGTCTGCCCACAGCTGATCCTGCTTTGAGCCGAGAAAGTAAAGATAGTCCCAGGAATAAATTCCGGTGTCATGCCCGTCAGAAAACGTCGGCTGCACAGCGTAGTTTCCCACCGGCTCCAGAGCGCTCAGCAGCACGTCGCGCTTGCCGGTCTGCAGGACTTCCTGGCCCGGCCCGTGCCCCTGCACATCGGCCGACGGTGAGTACACCCGCATCAGTTCAAACGGAATGCGGAACTCGGCGCCATCAGCGAAACTCACCTCCAGCACTCTGGAGTGGCTGTGCACCGTGAGAGCCTTCGGCGCTGGCGCGCCGGCTTGCAAACCTGCCATATTGAAGTTACCCCAAAAGGCCGATTATTGCGCACTCATTTGGTTGTGAAGGTAAACGAGCCGTCCCAATC
>CAITZZ010000306.1 GCA_903897005.1 uncultured beta proteobacterium
AGTCGAGGCGTTCTATGAGTTCCTGTTATCGCGTGATACAGGCGATTTTCACGCGCACAGCCTGCCACCCATGACCAACGCAAAACGCGAGCTTGTGGAGCTTGGATTGCGTCCTGCTGAGCGTTTTGCAAAAGAGTGGCTAGGCAAAGAACTTGATCTGCCGCTGCATCCTTGTTCGACCGGGCAACTCTACAAAGCCTTTGGTCGCTGGTGTCGCATGAATGGCGACCGACTGCCACCGAACCAGGCCAACTTCAGCACTGCCGTTACCAGGTATGCACATAACCGCCTGTCACGTCGAGTTGTCTCCCCCTCCCCCTCTGAGCATGGCTCTGCAATTAGGTTATGGCTCCCAGCAGGCACAGGCCCCCTTGTGGGTGTGCGCTGGTTCGACTTTGCACATGAATGTATTGCCGCATTTGAAGGACCCTTGTCCAGATTTTGTGCACAGTCGGTCGGAGACTCGCAATGACAGCAGTCGGTCGGAGACTCGCAATGACCATGGAATTTGCAGGCGACTTTCAACCCGCTTTCACGTCAACGGTCCGCAAACCAGCGTACTTACAGGACTTACAGCACTTACAGACAAATGTGTATCAACGTGCGCGTGTGTATGCGCGTGTGTGCGCGCAAGAGTGCAAATCCCTTGAAAGTGCTGTAAGTGCCGAAAGTCGCAAGCCCATCCCTACCGCCCGACCCCCCGTAAAAGGTACTACCAAACAGCAAGGGCGTAAGGGTAATTCGAACCGCGTCTTTTCGGTAGCCGCCAACTTTTCAACTTACTTGACACAGCACTTGACAGGACAACATCAACATGACACAGCCTGACACAACCCTACTCAAACAGGCCGAATATGCACGGCACCGGCACTGCTCACGCGAAGCCGTGCGCAATGCGGTCGCATCCGGTCGCATCACGACATTTGGACCGGACAAACTGATTGACCCGGAACTTGCCGACACGCAGTGGCAGCGTAACACCAGAGTCCGCGTGCGCAGCGCCAGTGCCGACAACACAATTCCCGCTGCCAACGTCCCACCAGTTGCCGCTGCCTCTGTCAGCTACGACGAAGCGCGCCGTCGCCGTGAATTGGCCGAAGCATCCATGGCTGAGATGAAGCAGGAGGAATTGAGCGGCGACCTGATCCGCGTTGACGTCATCACGCGCCACCTGGCCCGAAAGATCGCCACCATGCGCGATGCGTTCCTGCAGATACCGCTGCGCCTGGCGCCGGTCATAGCCGCAGAGACCGACCAGGCCAAGATTCACGCAATGCTCGAAACCGAGATTGTCCGCGCCATGGCGCTGGTAAACGGTGCCACCGACCCCGAAGGCACCGCACCATGAAACTCGAAACCCTGCTCAGCGCATCGGAAATGAGCGCATTCAATGATCTGGTGCACCAGGCCGCCGCAAAAGGCGCGCAGGCCGTGCGCTGGCACTCAGCGCAGCACAACCTATTGGTGATCGGCATTTGTGACGCTGGCGAGGTCCTGACGTGGTTTGCAGCGCCAGCTGGTGACGCATCGCAAGCGCAGCTGGCCGAGATGGTCGTTCTGAGCGGCTGCGCGCAAGTCGGCAACGCCATGCAACAAATGAACGCCAGCGCCGCAGGTCAGGCGCTGATGGCGATACAAAAAGCCAAAGGCCAGCCATGAAAAAGAGAAACGCATCAATCCGCTTGATCGTGGTTCACGCTGCGGTCCCCGATATTGAAGTGATCGGCCTGCACCCGGTCTCAAACCGCCTGGAGCGCGTCCTGCGGTTTCCTGGCGAGTCGCAAAAGGCCATGCGCCATCGCGCCCTATGGATGGCACACGGCAGCGGTCCGCTGCTGGTCTACCCGATGCTGCGCGGCTGAGTCAACACAATGGAATGGCTGCAGCAAGTTCTTGACGGTTCGCCCGATGCGGCGACCATCGAGCATTTGCGCCGCGGCTTTGCCACCTGGCTGAACTCAGCGACCGGCGGTCGGCGTGACTGCACTGGAAAGCTTGAGCGGACGCGTCCGCTGTCTCTGGCGCGCTGCCTGGGCCTACCTGAGAGCCCTGAGCGCGTCCGCACGGCGCAGCGTGATGCACACCTACGAGCCGTCGCCGATTTGCTGCCTGTCCAACCGCATCACCCATGGAAGCGCGCCACTGCGCTATGCAATGAGGCGCAAAGTTTTACCCGGCACCAGTGGCTTTGTTGGGTCGGCCTGGACGCGCCGCCAGCTTATGCCAGCGAGATAAACCGCCTGCTCTGGCTTGCCATGCGCGCCGGTGGCGGCAAGCTACCAACCACTGCGCGCCAGTACGCCAGCATTCTGGAATCCTGAAGTGTTTTCGTGCGAATGCTTCGGAGTTTGAGGGGCACGATCAAGACTCTCTCAACCACCACCGAAAGACCACCATGCAAGAACTCACCATCTCCCAAATCCAGCGCCGCACCATTGATGAGGCCACCGCGCAACTGACGCAAGTCAGTCGAGCCGCTAACTCATTCTCCCTGCGCGAAGTGATTAACTCCAAACTGATGCACCCGCTGTTCGTTCCGAATCAGCGCGCCCTGGAGTCGGCAAACGAACTGTCTGAAAGCTGCCGCCAGCGCAGTGGTATCAACCCAAATGGAATCTGGATACCGCTGGCTGCACTGACGCGCGACTTGACCACCATGAACACCGGAGGCAATACAGTCACCGGCAAAGTCGCCAACAAGTTGCAGAGCGCGCTATCTACAGCGTCCGCAGTCATGGGAGGTGCCACCATTCTGAGCGGCTTGAGTGGTGGCCCCATATCGCTGACCAATTTCGCACGGGCTATTGATGCCTCTGGATCGTGGGTCGCAGAGGGTAGCGCAGGGCCGCAAGATGAGCCGACATTCAGCACATCATTGCTGACCCCGCAGACCATCGTCACCGAGGTCGTAATCAGTCGCGCTTTGCTGCAAAATTCCAGCGTGGACGTTGAGGCTGAAATCGGATCGGAACTGCTGCGCCGCACGATGCAAGCCATCGATGCCGCTGCCATCAATGGCACGGGCTCTGGCAATCAACCGCTTGGCCTGCTCAATCATGGTGGCTTGGAAGTTCTCGATACAAGCACCAATGGCGCAGCGCCTACCTGGGCTGACCTGGTCGAACTGGAGTACCGAGTCGGCCAGCGCGTCGCCCTGATGAAAAACCCGGCTTTCATGGTGTCGCCCAAACTTCGCAAGAAGCTGCGCACCACAGCGCGCGACACCGGGTATGACTACATTCTGAGCGATGAATCGGACAAGGTATTAGGGCATCAACTTGTTTGCAGCACGTTGCTGCCTGACACCCTGACAAGGGGATCCAGCTCTGCCTGCTCTGCCCTGGTATTCGGTGATGTCGGCGAGGTCTATGTCGGCTTCTGGGGGCCGCTGGCAATCGATCTGCTGGTCGATAGCTACACCTACAGCACCAGCGGCAAAGTGCGACTGATCGCCCGTGCTGAGGTCGGCGTGGCAGTGCGAAACATCGGCGCGTTTGCTGCCTACAAAGACATTCTGACCGCCTAACCAAAGGGACACCCCATCATGAAGAAGAAGGCCGCATGGGATGCCCCCTACGATCTTCGGGATCGTGCATTGCTCGCCTATAAGCGATCCAGCGGAGATAGTGAAGATTTAGACGTAGTCCAACGGGACATTGAAGGCAGAGAAGTCTGCATTGTTCTCAAACATGGAGCGGCCGCAGCGGTCTACCTGGTCGGCAAAGACCGCGATCTTCAGAGACTGCGTCGCCTTGCCACTTTGCCAGAGGAAATTTGGTGAATCACTTTCTGCCTGCCGTAGCGGTACGGCAGCGGCGTGCAAAAGGAACGGTTCATTTCTTATGGGTCTCTTGAATCCGGGATGAGTCGCCACACTGAAGCCACTGGAAACAGTGGCTTTTTTGTTGCTCAGTCATTCCTGAAATTCTGGAGCACTTACGGCCAGCACTTAAGTGCGGGAAACATGCCGCGTTAGTCAAAAGCTGCACTTACGGTGCACTTACGCTACGGGAAACAAAAAGGGCTTGCATCGCTGCAAACCCTTGTTTTCATTGGGGAAGTGGTGGTGGGTGCTGACGGGCTCGAACCGCCGACCTACGCCTTGTAAGGGCGCCGCTCTACCAACTGAGCTAAGCACCCCACTTAACCGGCTATCAATTCAACGCGTCCTTCAAAGCCTTGCCTGGACGAAACTTGGGAATCTTGGCTGCCTTGATTTTAATCGCAGCGCCGGTGCGGGGATTTCTCCCGACCCGAGCCGCGCGTTTAGCCACTGCAAACGTGCCAAAACCCACCAGGGAAACGTCATTTCCCTTCTTCAAAGTAGCCTTCACTGCGCCAAAAAAGGCCTCCAGTGCGCGGTTGGCTGCCGCTTTGGAAATATCCGCCTGTGTTGCGATGTGCTCAATCAATTCAGTCTTGTTCACAATAAACCCTTCTTATGGAAATAGAGTTGTTCAACTTGTCTCGTCAAAAATCTGGTGTCCCCCGTGCATGAGGGCGGACGCGAATTCTAGTCGCCTTTTCTGGCTTGCGGCGACGAAATTTTGACGCTGCAACAGCGCTGTGCTCAAAGCGCCTCAGCAATCGCCCGCCCGACATCGGCAGTGCCTGCTGTACCCCCGAGGTCACGCGTGCGCGGCGCACCACTTTGGGGCTCCAACACTTTCTCAATCGCCTTCAGGACAGCGTCGTGAGCAGACCGGTAGCCCAGAAAATCCAGCATCATGGCGCCGCACCAGATCTGCCCTATCGGATTGGCAATCCCCTGGCCCGCAATGTCAGGAGCCGAGCCATGCACTGGCTCGAACAAGGATGGAAACTTGCGCTGCGGATTCAGGTTGGCGCTCGGCGCAATACCGATGGTGCCGGTGCAAGCCGGGCCGAGGTCGCTCAGGATGTCGCCAAACAGATTGCTGGCCACCACCACATCGAAGAAGTCCGGTCGCTGCACAAAGTGGGCGGTCAGGATGTCGATATGGAACTTGTCGACCGTGACCTCCGGGTAGTTCAGCGCCATCTCGGCGACGCGCTCGTCCCAATACGGCATGGTGATGGCAATGCCATTGGACTTGGTGGCACTGGTCAAATGCTTCTTGGGCCGCGACTGCGCCAGCTCAAAAGCAAATTTCAGCACCCGGTCCACACCCACGCGCGACATCACCGTTTCCTGCATCACGATCTCGCGTTCGGTGCCGGGGTACATGCGCCCACCAATGCTGGAGTACTCGCCCTCGGTGTTCTCGCGCACGATGAACATGTCAATTTCGCCCGGCGCACGCCGGCTGCCATCGCGCCGCACCACCGGTGCAATGATGCCCGGCATCAGCCGCGCCGGGCGCAGGTTGACATACTGGTCAAAGTCGCGGCGAAACAGCAGCAGCGAGCCCCACAGCGAGACGTGATCCAGAATTTTTTCCGGCCAGCCGACGGCACCGAAGTAGATGGCGTCATGGCCGCCAATCAGGTCTTTCCAGTTGTCAGGCAGCATCTTGCCGTGTTTCTCGAAATAGTCCCAGCTGGAAAAGTCGAAGTGGTCAAACTGAAGGTCAATCCCGTACTTGACGGCCGCAAGCTCCATAACCCGAATGCCCTCCGGCATGACCTCTTTGCCGATGCCGTCACCGGCAATCACTGCAATTCTCTTTTTGCTCATCGCGAATCCTTATGCATCATGGTCAAAAAACTCATTCTCTGCCTAGCGCTGCAGTCTGCGCGGTCGTCGGTCTGACCACCAGTGCCACGCCCAGCACCGTCATCACGGTACCGACCACGGTCGCCGTGTTGATGGGTTCGGAAAAAAGCAGCCAGGCGATGCAAGCCGTCACCGGCGGCACCAGGTACATCAAGCTGGTCACCGAGGCTGCCGCCCCGCGCTGAATCAACAGGTACAACAGGGAACTGCCGCCCAGCGTCAGCACCAGCACTGACCAGGCCATGGCGCCCAGCATTTCTGCGTCCCAGCGCACCGCCTCGGTCTCCAGCAGGGCAAGCGGCAAGGTCACCAGAAGGGCCGCCATCAGTTGCACCGCATTGGCGCTGCGCACATCACAGGGTTTGACAAAACGCTTTTGATACAGCGTACCCAGGGTAATGGCAAACAGGGCACCAACCGCCATTGACACATTCGCCCAGTCGGCCTCACCGCCCTGGCCAAACTTGCGCGACACCACCAGCACCAATCCCGCAAAGCCAAGTACCAGTCCGCTCCATTGCCGTGCGCTGACCCTGCCACCCGTGCTTGACAACCATAGTGCCGTCAACACCGGTTGCAGTCCGACGATCAAGGCTGACAAGCCCGAACCCATACCCGCTTTCACGGCTGCCCAGACGCCACCCAGGTAGCAGGCATGCATCAGGACACCGGTAAAGCTCAGGTGGGCCCATTGGCTGGCCGTAGCCGGCCACTTGACCCGCGCCAGCAAAATCCAGGGCAAGAAGCAGGCAATGGAAAAAAGATAACGCAGCGCCAGAAATTTCATTGGCGGTGCGTGCGGCATGCCATAGCGGGCCACAATAAACCCGGTGCTCCAGATCAGCACAAACAGCACCGGCATGGCCCGGATCAGGGCCTGATCGTCACGTGCACTCACTTCACGCGTGCCCGGATTTCCGGCAGCGCCTTGCGCAGGTAGTAGACCATCGACCAGACCGTCATGACGGCGGCGACCCAGATCAGCCAGACACCCCAGAGGTGGGTGTCAATCACACCCAACAGCGTACCGTTGAACAGCAGAAAGGGAATCGCCACCATCTGCACCACGGTCTTGAGCTTGCCTATCATGTGCACTGCAACGCTCTTGGCTGCGCCAATCTGCGCCATCCATTCACGCAGCGCGGAAATGGCGATCTCGCGACCAATGATGATGAGCCCGACAAAGACGTCTGCCCGCCCCAGATGCACCAGCACCAGCACACTGGCGCAGACCAGTATCTTGTCCGCTACGGGGTCGAGAAAGGCGCCAAAGGAAGAAACCTGATTGAGCTTGCGCGCCAGATAGCCATCGAGCCAATCCGTGATGGCCGACACCACAAACACGCAGGTTGCGATCAGGTCGCGGCTGGCAGTTGTCAGCGGCAGCGCATCAAAATAAACGCCGACGATCAGCGGAATCGCTGCGATGCGACCCCAAGTCATGAGCGTCGGAGTATTGAAAAACATACAGCGCCATTGTGGCACGGCTAAAACGCGGATATGGCCCCGTCAGTGCAGCGCGCGGTAAATATCCTCAGCCAGCTCATGCGATATGCCGTCAACCGTGGCCAGATCTTCCACCCCAGCCATCGCAACGCCGCGCACACCACCAAAGCGCTGCAACAATTTGGCCCGCCGTTTCGGCCCGACACCCGGGATTTCTTCCAGCTTGCCGCCATCAACGCGCACTCGGGCGCGCTTGGCACGCATGCCGGTGATAGCGAAACGGTGCGCCTCGTCCCGAATCTGCGCCACCAGCATCAGTGCGGCCGAGTCCTTGCCCAAGTAAACCTTCTCGCGGCCATCGGCAAACACCAGTTCCTCCAGCCCAACCTTGCGCCCTTCGCCCTTTTCCACACCAACAATCAGTGCCAGCGACAGGCCCAGTTGCTCAAACACCTCACGCGCCATCGACACCTGCCCTTTGCCGCCGTCGACCAGCACCAGATCGGGCAAACGCCCGAGCGCACCAGCGCCGCTGGTCTGCGTTTCACGCAAGGCTTCAGCGAGTTTGCCGTAGCGGCGCAGCAGCACCTGACGCATGGCGGCGTAATCGTCACCTGGCGTGATGTCGTCGACCGAGAAGCGCCGGTACTCGGCGTTTTGCATCTTGTGCCGCTGAAAAACAACGCACGAGGCCTGCGTCGCCTCGCCCGCCGTGTGGGAAATATCAAAACACTCGATGCGGAGTTGCTCCAGATCTTCAATCGCCAGATCCAGCGCCTCCGCCAGCGCTCGCGTGCGTGCCTGCTGCGAACCCTCTTCGGAGAGCAGGCGCGCCAGTTGCAAAGCCGCATTCGTCTGTGCCATTTCCAGCCACAGGCGGCGCTGCTCGCGCGGTTGATGCACGGCCGAGACCTTGACGCCCGACTGCACCGACAAAGCCTTGATCAGATGCTCGTCCACCGCAACGCTCAGCACCAGCGAGGGCGGCACCGGCACCTGCAGATAGTGCTGCGCCACAAAGGCCTGCAGCACCTGGGCTTCGACTGAGAGCACGCTGCTCGCTGTGTCATCGTCGCCAACATAGATACCCACCGCGTCGTCCACGTGAACCGGGAAATAGGCGCGGTCGCCCAAATGACGCCCACCACGCACCATGGCCAGATTGACGCAGGCACGTCCGCCCTGCACCTTGACCGCCAGAATGTCCACATCGCGATCCGACACGTTCTCCACCGACTGCTGATGCAGCACATTGGACAGTGCGGCAATCTGATTGCGCAGTTCGGCCGCCTGCTCAAACTGCAGCAACTGCGCGTGTGCCAGCATGCGCTGCTCGAGTTCCTGCATCACTTGCTGCGCGTCACCGTGCAGAAAGCGCTCGGCGTCGGCCACGTCCTGCGCGTAATCAGACGCCGAAATATGCCCGACACAGGGTGCCGAACAGCGCTTGATCTGATACAGCAGGCAGGGCCGGCTGCGGTTGTTGAAGACCGGATCCTCACAGGTGCGCAGGCGAAAGACTTTTTGCATCAGCAAAATGGCCTCCTTCACCGCCCACGCACTCGGATAGGGGCCAAAGTAGTGATGCTTCTTTTCCACCGCGCCCCGGTAATAGGCGACGCGGGCAAACTGCGAACTCGCAGTGGCGGACGCCGCAACACCGGTGATCTTCAGGTAAGGGTAACTCTTGTCATCCCGAAACAGAATGTTGTATTTCGGGTTGAGCGTCTTGATCAGGTTGTTTTCCAGCAGCAGCGCCTCCGCTTCGGAGCGCACCACCGTGGTCTCCAGCCGATCGATCTTGCCCACCATGTGGCCGATACGGCTGCCGCCGTGGTTCTTCTGGAAATAGCTGGACACCCGCTTTTTCAGGTTGATCGCCTTGCCGACATAGAGCACAGCGCCTTCGCTGTCGAAATAACGATAGACGCCAGGCAGCGGCGGCAGACCCGCCACATCGCTCAGCAATTGGGCGTTGTGCGCGGGCGCGGAATCAGGCAAATCAGACATAGGTCTGTATTGTGGACAATCTCTGGCGTGAAAGCAGGAAACCTTTGGGACATCTTTTGCCGCGTCATTGACAACTACGGCGACGTTGGCGTTTGCTGGCGCCTGGCAGCCGACCTGGCCGCGCGCGGCGAGCAGGTACGCCTGTGGCTGGACGACCCCAGCGCGCTGGGCTGGATGGCACCCGACGGCACACCAGGCGTCACGGTGAAGCGGTGGAACGACTCCCTGCAACCCGGCGACTTGTCCGTTGGCGATGTGCTGATCGAAGCTTTTGGCTGCGAAGTCGATGCCGGATTTCTCGCTGCTTGCGCGCAGCAAGCGGCGGATACAGGGCATCAGAGCGTCTGGCTCAACCTCGAATACTTGAGCGCAGAAGCGTTTGTGGAGCGCTGCCATGGCCTGCCCTCACCTGTTCTGGCCGGTCCTGCCAAGGGCTTGCGCAAGTATTTCTTCTACCCCGGCTTCACGCCCGCTACCGGCGGTCTGCTGCGTGAAGCCGACCTGGCCGTGCGGCAGGCCTCATTTGATCGTGAAGCCTGGCTGCGCCGCTTGGCTATCCCCTTTCAGGGCGAACGCCTGGTCTCGCTGTTCTGTTACGAGCCGACGGCCTTGCCGGCGCTCCTGGAGCAACTGGCCGCCGACGAGCAGCCTACACGGCTGCTGGTGACGCCGGGGCGGGCCACGGCCGCGGTCCAGGCCTGCCTCGCCTGCATGAACAGCACGCACGCCGAATGGAAGGCGCAGGATCGGCTCAAGTTCACCTACCTGCCCGCGCTGAGCCAGCTTGACTATGACGCCCTGCTCTGGTCCTGCGACCTGAATTTTGTTCGCGGCGAAGATTCGCTGGTGCGGGCCCTTTGGGCCGGCAAGCCCTTTGTCTGGCAGATTTACCAGCAGTCCGACAACGCGCACCAGGCCAAGCTGGATGCTTTTCTTGATCATTTGCAAGCGCCACCCTCGCTGCGGACTTTTCACCAGGTCTGGAATGGTCTGAGCCAGGCTGCCCTGCCCCAGCCGAATCTGACCGAATGGCAAAGAAGCGTCAGCAGCGCCAGAGCGCTGCAACTGCAAGACGATGATCTTGTGACAAAGATCATCCGATTCGTTCGGAAAAACCGTTAAAATTCAACGCTTTGCAATATTGACCGGATTAGCTTCGGGTCATGCAGCCCCTGCCGCGAAAAGTGCGGCCAACCTTCACACCATCACTATGAAAACCGCTCAAGAAATTCGCGCCGGCAACGTCATCATGCACGGCAAAGACCCCATGGTTGTTCTGAAAGCCGAATACAGCCGCGGCGGCCGCAACTCGGCCACCGTGCGCATGAAGCTCAAAAGCCTGATCGCCAACTTTGGCACCGAAGTCGTGTTCAAGGCCGACGACAAGATGGATCAGGTGATTCTGGACAAGAAAGAATGCACCTACTCCTATTTTGCCGACCCAATGTACGTCTGCATGGACAGCGACTTCAACCAGTACGAAGTCGAAGCCGAAAACATGGGCGACTCGCTGAACTACCTGGAAGACGGCATGACGGTTGAAGTGGTGTTCTACGACGGCAAGGCGATTTCGGTTGAACTGCCGACCAGCGTGGTGCGCGAGATCACCTGGACCGAGCCCGCCGTCAAGGGCGACACTTCCGGCAAGGTGCTCAAGCCGGCCAAGATTGCCACTGGCTTTGACGTCGGCGTGCCGATCTTCGTTGCACAAGGCGACAAGGTCGAAATCGATACCCGCACCGGCGAATACAGAAAACGCGTCTGAGCCAACAAACCAGGTGGTGATCAGGTGTTGACGCCAGACACAGCACAAGCCAAACCGCTGGTCACCTCCAGCCTGGCTGTGCGGCGCGTGGCGATCGACACCTACCGCGAGAACGTCGCCTACCTGCATCGCGATTGCGAGGTGTATCGCGCCGAGGGCTTTCAGGCACTCTCCAAAGTCGAGATCCGCGCCAACGGCCGGCACATTCTGGCCACCTTGAACGTGGTCGATGACGAGACCATTGTGGGCTGCCGCGAAATCGGTCTCTCGGAAGACGCCTTTGTGCAGTTGGGCGCGAGCGCTGGCCACGCAGCCAGTGTTTCGCAGGCCGAGCCGGCCGCCTCCATCGATGCACTGCATCGCAAGATTGCGGGTGAACGCTTGAGCCGCAAAGATTTCGGCGGCATCGTGCACGACATTGCCGAACGGCACTACTCCAAGATCGAACTGACCGCTTTTGTCGTGGCCACGAATCGCGATGAACTGGACCGTGAAGAGGTCTACTTCCTGACCGAAGCCATGGTCGAGAGCGGACGCCGCCACGACTGGCATGAGCGCCTGGTCGTTGACAAGCACTGCATCGGTGGCATTCCGGGCAATCGCACCTCGATGCTGGTGGTACCTATCGTTGCCGCGCACGGACTGCTGTGTCCCAAGACCTCCTCGCGCGCCATCACCTCGCCCGCGGGTACGGCCGACACGATGGAAGTGCTGGCCAATGTGGAACTGCCGTTTGACCGGCTGGCCGAGATTGTGCGCGAGCACCGCGGCTGCCTGGCCTGGGGCGGCGCAGGCAATCTGTCGCCAGCCGACGATGTGCTGATCTCGGTGGAACGTCCGCTGGGCGTCGATTCACCGGGGCAGATGGTGGCCTCCATTTTGTCCAAGAAGATTGCGGCCGGTTCCAGTCATCTGGTGCTGGACATCCCGATCGGCCCTAGCGCCAAGGTTCGCTCCATGCCTGACGCGCAGCACTTGCGCCGCCTGTTCGAGTATGTGGCCTCGCGTCTGCATCTCTCCCTGGACGTGCTCATCACCGATGGCCGTCAACCGATAGGCCAGGGCATCGGTCCGGTGCTGGAGGCACGTGATGTGATGCGGGTGCTGGAAAACGACCCGCGCGCGCCGGTCGATTTGCGGCAAAAGTGTCTGCGCCTCGCCGGGCGCCTTATCGAGTGCAGTCCGGACGTGCGCGGTGGCGACGGATTCGCCATTGCGCGCGACATCCTGGACTCCGGCCGCGCCCTGAACAAGATGAACGCCATCATTGCGGCGCAAGGCAGCAAGCGCTTTGATCACAATCAGCCAACGCTGGGCCGACTGACCTTCGAGGTGCGCGCCACACAGGCCGGTGTGGTGGTAGGTATCGATAACCTGCAGGTAGCACGCATCGCGCGTCTGGCCGGCGCGCCCAAGGTCATCAGCGCCGGTGTGGATCTGCTGCGCAAGCTCGGTGATGCGGTGGCGCCCAGCGACATTCTGTACCGCGTGCACGCCGAGTTCCCCAGTGACATCGAGTTTGCGCGTCAGGCCTGTGCCAGATCCAACGCCTACACGATCGGACTGGCCGAAGAAATACCGCAGATGTTCGTCGAGTTCTGATGTCGTCCACGCTACCCGCCAAACCCCTGCTGCTCTACTTTGCGGACGAACGCGCCAACGCCGAGCGAATCGCTCAAGCTGGCGCCTTGAACCTCATGCCAATTGAGCGGCATCGCTTTCCGGATGGTGAACTCAAGCTGCGCTTGCCAGAATCACTGCCACAGCGTCTGGTACTTCTCAGAAGCTTGGCCCAGCCGAACGAAAAACTGCTTGAATTGCTGCTGGTAGCCCAAACCGCGCGCAGCCTGGGTGCAGAGCACCTGACGCTGTTGGCGCCTTATCTGGCGTATATGCGCCAGGACATCGCGTTCCAGCCAGGCGAAGCCATCAGTCAGCGTATCGTGGGCCAGTTCCTGGCAACACTGTTTGACGCTGTCATCACAGTCGATCCCCATCTGCACCGCGTCGCCACCCTGCACGAAGCGCTGCCCGCCGGCAACACCCTGGTGCTGAGCGGCGCGCCGCTCCTGTCTGACCTGATCGCCACACACCACAGCGCCGCGCTGCTGGTGGGACCGGACGAAGAATCGGCACAGTGGGTGGCCCAAGCCGCAGCGCGCCATGGCCTGGAGCACGCGGTGTGCCGCAAGCTGCGCCATGGCGACCGCTCGGTAGACATCGAACTGCCGCATTGCAAACTGGCGGGACGCCACGTGGTACTGCTCGATGATGTGGCCAGCACCGGGCACACGCTGGCCGAAGCGGCCGCGCTGCTGCTGGCCGCTGGTGCCGTGTCAGTCGACGTCGCAGTGACCCATGCGCTGTTTGACTCCGGCGCCCTTAGCCTGCTGCGCTCGGCCGGTGTGAGCCAGATCTGGAGCACCGACTGCATCGAGCATTCGAGCAATGCTGTCAGCATGGCGCCAGTCCTGGCGTCGGCATTGCGGCAAATCGAGACCGCCGCTGTGGGCGAGTTTGTCGACTGAGCGCAAACACCTGTTTGTTGATATTTGTCACTGTGACTGTGCGAGCAAAGACCTACATTGATTCGTCTCTTTCACAAACAGGAGAATTACCATGACAGACATGAACACGGTCCACAGGGACAAGCTAATGGGCGATCTGCGGGTCGTCATTGCCGATGCCGAAGAATTGCTGCGCATGACGGCCGATCAGGCCGGTGACGCCGCCCTGGACATCCGCGGCCGGATACAGACCCGCATGAATCAGGCCAAGACCGACTTGCTGCTGTTGCAGCAAGCCGCTGTAGCCAAAGCCAAAGCCGCCGGTCACGCGACGGATGAATTTGTTCACGAGAATCCCTGGAAATCGATCGGCATTGCTGCCGGTGTCGGGATGCTGCTGGGCCTGCTGGTAAGCCGACGTTAGTCGGGTGGCAGCCAATGGATGCCAAGGGTTCGGGTAGTGGCTTGTTTGCGTCGGCGGGGCGCCTGCTCGGCACGGCGCTCGAAATGGCCCAGGTGCGACTGGAACTGCTTGGCACCGAGATTGAATCCGAGAAGCAGCGTCTATTCGACACTCTGTTGCAGGCCATTGTCGGACTGCAGTTGCTGAGCGTGGGACTTCTGCTGGGCTGTGGCTTTCTGATCCTGCTGGTCTCGGACAACTATCGACTGGCAGCGCTGGGCTGTATGGCGCTGCTGTTGCTGGGTGCTGGCCTGCTGCTGCTGCAAAGCGCGCGACAGCGCTCACGCAACCCCAAGGGAATGTTTAGCACCAGCGTGACAGAACTCGAACGAGACCGGGCCGGCCTGCGAGCCGGCACTCAAGATGACCCAGGATGAGCTACCGCGCAGGCAGCGGGAGTTGTTGCTGCGCAGCGCGCAGTTGCGCCTGACGCTGGCACAACAAACCCGGATTTTCAGGAAGCCGCTGGCCATCGCCGACCGGGCGCGCGACTTGCTGCAACTGCTGGCGAACAAGCCCGCTTGGCCTTTGGCGGCCACGCTGCTGCTCGTCGCCTGGCGGCCAAGCCGCGCCTTCCTGTGGGGCCGACGCCTCTGGTGGGCCTACCGCAGCTACCAGCAAGCCCGTCGCTGGCTCATCGGTCAGGGGTGACTCTTCTTGCCAAGCCGGGATTCGGTCCCCTTGACCAGCCGGCCGATGTTCTCGGCATGCCGATAAATCAGCAACAAGGACATGATGGATACCGACAGCAGGACACCCTTGTTCAGGTACCAGAGCGAGCCGTCGCCAAAAACATAGTAGACCGGCGCCAGCACGGCGCAGGTCAGCGCTGCCAGTGAGGAATAGCGGAAAAAGTAGGCCATCAGCAGCCAGCTGACAGCGCTGGCCAGCCCCAGCACCCAACTGATACCCAGCAACACGCCAAAAGCCGTGGCCACGCCCTTGCCACCGGCAAATTTGAAGAACACCGGGTACAGATGGCCGATGAACGCCGCCAGCCCGACCAGCGCCATCGTGCCCTCCTCCATGCCATAGGGTTTGCCGTACCAGCGCACCAGCATCACCGGCAACCAGCCCTTGCCGGCGTCGAGCAGCAGCGTGACCACGGCCGCGCCCTTGTTGCCTGAGCGCAGCACATTGGTGGCACCCGGGTTCTTGCTGCCAAAGGTGCGCGGGTCGTTCAGCCCCATCAGTTTGCTGACGATCACGGCAAACGACAGCGAGCCAATCAGGTAAGCCAGCACAGTTGCCAGCCAGGGGAAGAAGGGTTGCATAGCGTTCAAGACAATCTCCTGCTGAAGGCCGCAGACACGGCCATGATGCTGCTATTTTGCCAGCCTGCGCCGGTGCCTTGGCCAGTGCTCAATCGGTCAGCGCGCATTGCACCGATTGCGCTGCCAGCAAGGCAACACAAACCTTTGGATCCAGCCCCACCAGATAGCCGCGCCGGCCGCCGTTGATCAGGATTTTTGGCAGTTCCAGAATCGTCGCCTCGAGATAGACCGGCATCTGCCGGCGCGTCGCAAACGGTGAAGTGCCGCCCACCAGATAACCGCTGTGCCGGTTCGCAACCTCAGGCAGACAGGGCTCCACCGACTTGGCGCCAATCTGTCGCGCCAGGTTCTTGGTGGAAACCTTGCGGTTGCCGTGCATCAGCACCAGCAGCGGCCTGGCATCCTGATCCTGCATGACCAGGGTCTTGACCACCATGAAGGGATCAAAGCCCAGCACCTCGGCGCTGTGCAGGGCGCCGCCGTGTTCCAGGTACTCATAGGGATGCTCGGTGAACACCACCTGGTGCGCCTTGAGCATCTGCGTGGCGGGCGTCAGGCTGACGTGCTTGGCCATCGCAATCTTTCCCGCTCCAGTTCCTGCAGTCGCAGGACACGGCGCTGCACCTTGCCGGTGGTGGTCATGGGCAGCGCCTCGATAAACTCAATCTCCTTGGGGTACTCGTAGGGTGCCAGTTTTTCCTTCACATGGGCCTGCAACTGCGCCACCAGTTCGGCCTCGAACGCGGCGTCAGCACCGGGGCGAAAATCGTTGGCTGCAACAAAGTCGGCTGCCAGCACCACATAGGCCTTGACCACCGCACCGCGCTCCCGGTCCGGCTTGGGCACCACCGCCGCGTTGGCCACTGCCGGGTGCTTGACCAGACAGTTCTCGATCTCGCCGGGCCCGATGCGGTAGCCTGATGACTTGAACACATCGTCGGAGCGACCCTGGTACCAGAGATAACCATCGGCGTCGCGCACCGCCAGGTCGCCGGTACGACACCAGTCGCCGGTGAACTTGTCCTGCGTCGCTGCCTCGTTTTTCCAGTAGCCCAGAAAGAAGATCGGGTCACTCTGGCCGTGCACATCAAAGCGGTTCAGCGCCACGTCTCCCGCAACGCCGACCGGGCATTCCTGGCCCGCCTCGTCAATGACGGCAACGCGATGCCCCGGGTAACCCTTGCCCATGCTGCCGGGTCGGGCTGGCCAAAGCGCTGAACAATTGCCTACGATGTAATTGATTTCGGTCTGGCCAAACATCTCGTTGACGGTGACGCCAAGTTGCGACTGGCAGTAGTCAAAAACGGCGTCCCCGACCGCTTCTCCGGCACTCATGATGGCTTGCAGCTCCAGGCCGAACTGCTGGCGCACGCTGCAACCGGTGCTACCCGGGTAAGCTTTCATCATGGCTTTCAGCGCTGTCGGAAACAAAAAGCTGTGCGTGACGCCAAACTGCTGCATCAAACTCATGGCCTGCTGGGGGCTGAAGCGCCCGTTGAAGCCGACGATGGGGCGGCCAAAGTACAGCGTTGGCAGCAGCGCATCCATCAGCCCACCGGTCCAGGCCCAGTCGGCAGGCGACCAGAACACCGCAGTTGATTCCCGATTGTCGCGACCGTTGAAGCCGAACCAGTTCTGGCTGCAGACAAAACCCGTGAGATTACCGATCAGGGCCCGATGCGGGATCAAGGCGCCCTTGGGGTTGCCGGTGGTTCCACTGGTGTAGATCAGCACCGCCGGCGCATCGGCGCGTGTCGCCAGTGGTGTGAAACGAGGACTTGCCGACTCGAGCAGCTTGCCGTACTCCAGGCCGGCTCGCGCCGCCGCTGCACCCACGCCGAGTACGCTGCGCAACGCCGGGCAGCGCTCGCGCACGGCCAGCACGTTCTCGATCGAACTTTCATCGCAAATGGCCAGCACGGCCTCACCATCCTGCAACCGGTACTCGATCGCCTCCGGCCCGAACAGCATGGACAGCGGCATCGCCACCGCACCCATCTGCAGCACTGCCATGTAGGCCACAGCCGTCTCAAAGCGCTGCGGCATCACGATGGCCACGCGCCGGCCCGCAAGGACGCCAAGCCCGGCCAATACCTGCGACAGACGGTTCGCCTGCTGCTGCAACTCCAGGTAGCTGAAGGATTTGCGCGATCCATCGGCATCGGCGGCATAAATCGCCACCCTGCTGGCGGCGTCGGGCAAGGCCGCCCAGCGGCCACAGCAGACCTGGGCGATATTGAATTGCTCCGGCACCCGCCACTCAAAGCCGGCGTGCAAACGCGCGTAATTGTCTGGCTGGCCGCTCTGCAGTTTGTCGCTGTTTTGACTGACGTTCACCCTATGCCTCCGTATGATGCTGCAAATGTACCAAGCCCAACGAATTTCCCATAGCGAGTTTGTCCCTATACGCAATCTGCCCTACCACGTGCAGGTCTGGGGGCAACCCACGCCCGGCAGCACACCCTGGGTCATGGTGCACGGCTGGATGGACGTGGCCGCCAGCTACCAGTTTGTGGTGGACGCGCTGAGTCACCAGCATTACGTCATCGCCCCGGACTGGCGCGGCTACGGTCGCACGCCGGGTCACGCAGGGGCCGGCGCGGGCGTGGACAACTTCTGGTTTCCCGACTATCTGGCTGATCTGGACTTTCTGCTCGACCACTACGCGCCCGACGGCCAGGTTAATCTGATCGGCCACAGCATGGGCGGCAACGTCGCCATGCTGTACGCTGGCGTGCGCCCCGAGCGCATCCGCCGTCTGGTCAACCTCGAAGGCTTTGGCATGCCCGCCAGCAAGCCCGAGCAGGCGCCGCGCCGCTACGCGAGCTGGATGGATGAGCTGAAAAAATTGCACCGGGGCGAGCTCGAACTCAAGACCTACGACAGCGTCGCCGGCGTCGCGCAGCGCTTGATGAAAACCAACCCGCGTCTGGGCGCCGACAAGGCCAACTGGCTGGCGCAGCACTGGGCGCAGCAGGACGACCAGGGCCAGTGGCGCATTCTGGGCGAGCCTGCTCACAAGATCTCGAACGCCCAGCTGTACCGTGCCGACGAGGTGCTGGAGCTCTACAAGCGCATCAGCATGCCGGTGCTGTGCGTCGAAGCCTCTGAAAACAGTCTGGACCAGTGGTGGAAGGGCAAGTTCACACTGGAGCAGTTCCATGAACGCCTGAAAGCCGTGCCACAGGTGGAAATCGCCCGCGTCGACGATGCCGGCCACATGATGCACCACGACCAGCCAGCGGTTTTGGCGGCCCTGATCGAACGATTTCTTGATTGAGTGCGAAAATGCGGGCTTATTGAAAACCCACACAGTCAGGATGACCCAGCATGGAAGCAGAACGCATCAACCTCATCGGCAACCAACTCTCCGGTTTGAGCGCCCGTACGCTCGATCTCCGGGGGTATCTTTGACTACGATGCCAAAGCTGAACGACTGAGGACAGTCAACGCCTCGCTGGAAGACCCCACCGTCTGGAACGACCCGAAACGGGCCCAGGAACTGGGGCGCGAGAAGAAGGCGCTCGATGGTGTGGTGCTGACGCTCGACACCCTGACCAGCGAGTTGTCCGACAACTCCGAGCTGTATCAGATGAGCAAGGACGACGGCGACGAGGCCGGCCTGCTCACGATCGAAGCCGACACCGCCAAACTGGCCGCCACCATCGAGGGTCTGGAATTTCGCCGCATGTTCAACAACCCGGCCGATCCACTCAACGCTTTTGTTGACATTCAGGCTGGCGCTGGTGGAACCGAGGCTTGCGACTGGGCCAGCATGCTGCTGCGCCAGTACCTGAAATACGCCGAGCGCAAGGGCTTTACCGCGACGCTGGAAGACGAAACGGCCGGTGACACTGCCGGCATCAAGGGCGCCACCATCAAGGTCGAGGGCGAGTACGCCTTTGGCCTGCTGCGCACCGAGACCGGCGTGCACCGGCTGGTGCGCAAATCGCCGTTTGACTCCTCCGGCGGCCGCCACACCTCGTTTGCCTCGGTCTTTGTCTACCCGGAAATCGACGATTCGATCGAGATTGACATCAACCCGGCTGACGTGCGCGTGGATACCTTTCGCGCCAGCGGCGCCGGCGGCCAGCACATCAACAAGACCGACTCGGCCGTGCGCCTGACGCACCTGCCCACCGGTATCGTGGTGCAATGCCAGGACGGGCGCAGCCAGCACAGCAACCGCGACGTGGCCTGGAAGCGCCTGCGCAGCCGCTTGTACGACTTCGAGATGCGCAAGCGCCAGGAGGAACAGCAAAAGCTGGAAGACTCCAAGACCGACGTCGGCTGGGGCCACCAGATCCGCTCTTACGTGCTGGACAACAGCCGGATCAAGGACCTGCGCACCAATTACGAAACCTCGGCGACGCAGAAGGTGCTCGACGGCGACCTTGACCAGTTCATTGAAGCCTCACTGAAGCAGGGGGTCTGATGAGCGTGGAGGCCCTGATCTTCGATCTGGACGGCACCATGATCGATTCGATGCCCTGGCATGCCAGGAGCTGGCTGCGCTTTGCACAGGACCACGGCCTGAACGTGGAGATTGACGACGTCATGCGACGCACCACCGGACGCACCGGGCTGGAGTGCATGCGCGAGCTCTTTGGCCAGGACCTGATCGAGGAACGAGCCTGGGAGCTGATTGCGCAGAAGGAAGAGATCTACCGCAAGCTTTTTGCCCCGTCCTTCTGCGAGGTGGCAGGCTTTGGGCTTTTTGCGCAACAAGCGCATGACCTGGGTTTGAAGGTCGGCATCGGCACCGCCGGTGACCGCTACAACATTGCGTTTGCCCTGTCCAAGCTGAAAATGCCGATGCAGCCGCATGCGGTGGTGGGTGGCGACGAGGGTCTGCCCGGCAAGCCTGAGCCAGCGATCTTTCTGCAGGCTGCACACCAGATGGATGCCTGCGCTGCCGCCTGCATCGTTTTTGAAGATGCCCCTTTCGGCATAGAGGCAGCGCGGCGCGCCGGCATGCGTGCCGTGGCGCTGTGCACCACCCACACAGCGGCGCAACTGGCCGGCCCACACGTCATCGCCAGTGCGCGTGACTACCATGAACTGATGAGTATGAAATTTTTGGAGAATCTGCATGTTGCAACTTCGTAATGCCGACGGCCCGGCCAGCGTGATCCGCCGCGCCGACTACAGCGCCCCACCCTTCTGGATTGATTCGGTCAATCTGACTTTTGACCTGGACCCGGCCAAGACCCGCGTGCTCAACAAGATGACGCTGCGGCGCAACCCGGATGTACCGGCGCAAGCGCTGCGCCTGGACGGCGAAGAGCTGAATCTGGCGCGCGTGCTGGTCAATGGCCAGGGTGCCTCCTTCAAAATCGATGGTGGCCAACTGGTGCTGGACAACCTGCCACTGGAAGGTGCTTTCGATCTCGAAATCTTTACCACCTGCGCACCCATCAAGAACAGCAAGCTGATGGGCTTGTACGTCAGCAACGACTCCTTCTTCACCCAGTGCGAGGCAGAAGGCTTCCGGCGCATCACGTACTACCTGGACCGCCCCGATGTGATGGCCAGTTTCAGCGTCACGCTGCGCGCCGACAAGCGCCGCTACCCGGTGCTGCTGAGCAACGGCAACCTGGTCGATTCCGGTCCGCTGGAAGGCTCTGGCAACGAGGGTCGCCACTTTGCCACCTGGGTTGATCCACACAAAAAGCCGTCCTACCTGTTCGCGCTGGTGGCGGGTCAACTGGTGTGCCGCGAGCAACGCATCAGCTCACGCGAAGGCAAGGAACACTTGCTGCAGGTCTATGTACGCGCCGGTGATCTGGACAAAACCGAGCAGGCCATGAACTCGCTGATGGCGTCCGTGGCCTGGGACGAAGCGCGCTTTGGCCTGCCGCTGGATCTGGAGCGTTTCATGATCGTCGCCACCAGCGACTTCAACATGGGCGCGATGGAAAACAAGGGTCTGAACATCTTCAACACCAAGTTCGTGCTGGCAAGTCAGGCCACTGCCACTGACGCGGACTACGCGAACATCGAGCGTGTTGTCGGGCATGAGTATTTTCACAACTGGACCGGCAACCGCGTGACCTGCCGCGACTGGTTCCAGCTGAGCCTGAAAGAAGGCCTGACGGTGTTTCGGGATCAGGAGTTTTCGCAGGACATGTGCAGCGAGCCGTCGGGGCGCGCCGTCAAGCGCATTGCCGATGTGCGCGTGCTGCGCAACAGCCAGTTCCCGGAAGACGCCGGACCGATGGCGCATCCGGTGCGGCCCGACAGCTACATCGAAATCAACAACTTCTACACCCTGACCATTTATGAAAAGGGCGCTGAGGTCGTGCGCATGATGCAGACCCTGGTCGGACGCGATGGCTTTGCCAGCGGCATGAAGCTGTACTTTGAACGTCACGACGGTCAGGCGGTGACTTGCGATGACTTCGCGCAGGCCATTGCGGATGCCAACCCGCAGTCAGCGCTGGCGCTGCATCTGACGCAATTCAAGCGCTGGTACAGCCAGGCCGGCACACCACGGCTTGCGGCCAGTGGCGCGTGGGACGCCGAAGCGCGTAGCTACACCCTGAACTTGAGCCAGAGTTGTGCGCCAACCCGCGACCAGGCCACCAAAGAGCCTTTTGTGATTCCGGTCAGTCTGGGCCTGGTGGGCCCCAGTGGCGCCGCGCTGCCGCTGCAATTGCAGGGCAGCGCCGAGCCGCTTGGCAGCGCCCACCTGCTGGTGATGACGGCACAGACCGAATCAATCACTTTCATCAACCTCGACGAAGAGCCGGTGCCATCCATCCTGCGCGGCTTCAGCGCGCCGGTGCTGCTCGATTTTGACTACAGCGAGCAGCAGTTGCTGACCCTGCTGGCCTTCGATAGTGACCCGTTCAACCATTGGGAAGCCGGGCAAAGACTGGCGCTGCGCAGCGCCATCAAGGCCATCACCGACAACGCCGTCACGAGTTTTGTCAACGTCCTTGATGACGCCTACCTTGCCGCCATGCGCAAGGTGCTGCGCCATCCGACGCTGGACGCCGCCTTCAAGGAACTGGTACTCACCCTGCCGTCGGAAACCTACATCGCCGAACAACTCGACGTAGTTGACCCGCAACGCATCCACGCCGTGCGCGAAGCGATGCGCGCGCAGCTTGCCAGCGCGCTGATGGAAGACTGGCAATGGGCCTTGGAGGCGCACAGCAACAACGGCGGCTATCGCAGCGACACGCGCTCGGCCGGACACCGCGCGCTGGCCGGCCTGGCCCTGGGGCAACTCTGTCTGGCCGCGCGTGCCAATGGCGATGCCGTCTTGCCCGGCAAGGCCTACCAGGCTTTCAAGGATGCCGGCAACATGACCGACCGCGTCAACGCCCTGCAGGCGCTGCTGGGCAGCGGGCATGAACTCGCCGTGGCGGCGCTGGAGCGCTTTCACAAGCAGTTCAAAACCGAGGAACTGGTGCTGGACAAATGGTTTGCCATGCAGGCCGGCGCCTGCGACCAGGCGGGCAGCGTTCTGCCGCTGGTGCGCCAGTTGATGCAGCACCCAGACTTTCATATCCGCAATCCGAACCGTGCCCGCAGCCTGATCTTCAGCTACTGCAACGCCAACCCGGCTGCTTTTCACCGTGCCGATGCAGCCGGTTATGTATTCTGGAGCGAGCGCGTCATCGAACTCGACAGCATGAATCCGCAGGTAGCGGCACGCCTGGCGCGCGCGCTGGACCGCTGGCAGAAGCTGGCCGAACCGTATCGCAGCGCCGCCCGCGAAGCCATCGCACGCGTTGCCGCCAAAACCGACTTGAGCGGCGATGTGCGCGAGGTGGTGGACCGAGCCCTGGCCAACTGATGCGCCGGCTATAATTCTCAGCCTGGAAGCCGGTGTAGCTCAGTCGGTAGAGCAGCTCATTCGTAATGAGAAGGTCGGGTGTTCGATTCATCTCTCCGGCACCAATACAGATAAGGGTTCGTTGCTATGTAAATAGTAGCGAACCCTTTTTCTTTAGGTGCCGTGTAGCGACTGCGCAGCCACTTTGAGAACGACTTTGCGTACGAGCTGCACCGCCCCGCTGGCGCAATTGGGCCGATGGACATCCCATGGATAGAAGATTGCGTACATGCCGGCGGTCATGAGCAGATCCGTCTCATTGGGAACATCTGAATAGTGAATCACATCCCATTGCGCCAGTCGATCTTCGAGCACTGGCAGCCCGTCGACCCAAGGTGCGTAGCCTATCAACTCCTGGCCGCTGACAATATACTGAACGTCGATGTATTTTCGATGTGCTTCCGGGCGTCGCTCATTTTTTGGTTCCGTTTGGTATTCGTTCAGCATGCCGTAAAGTCGGTCGCCGTCGATCGCGAATTGCCCCGGCTTCACGTTGGAAAAGTCGGTGTTCTTCAGATAAGCAAGCGCTTTCTGTAGCGCCGGTGCAAGCGCAGCGCTATCTTTCCCGATCAGGTCGAGGTGGCTCAAAATCATGTTGTTCCTTGCTGTTTTGAAAAGTCGATTGTTACAAGGAGCCGTATTTTTCGAATGCTTCTTTGACTGACACACCGGATCGCAGCTCTTTTCGCATTCCACTCTCGCGCTCAAAGACGTCTTCCGCAGCCACAAGCGTTTCCATGATGAATTCCTTTGGCACGACCACGACACCGTCAACGTCGCCGAAGACAAAATCTCCCGGGTAAATGACGGTGTTGCCGATCTTGATGGCAACTTGCCATTCCTCGATATCCCAGCGGCCAATCGAACTTCCGGGGCACTTGAATTTGGCAAACACAGGATAGTTCATCTCGTCGATGAAGCCAACATTCTGCACACCGCCGTCCACCACAGCAATCGCACGCCGCGCACCAACATGGAATGGTTCGCCTCATCAAGCGTCGCATCCGAGACGATGGTGGCGGAAACTCTCCCGCGTGCGCGCTGCGTTCAAGGCCGGCGGAACGCCACCGGCTGAGCCGCCCAGTATTTCGAACTCAAATAGTCCAGCCTGACGACGCCGCCGGTGGATGGCGCATGAACAAAACGACCCTCTCCGACATAGATGCCGGCATGGGTAACGGCGTCTGCTTTCCCAAACAGTACCAGGTCTCCGGAACGAACATTCCCATTCGATACCGGTTGACCCCAACCCTGCAATTTCGCAACCGTGCGCGGCGGCACCGCGCCAACCCTGGTTTGGTAAACGTGGCCGATCAGCCCACTGCAGTCAAAGCCGGTGTCGGGTGTATTGCCAGCATAGCGATACGGAGTGCCAACAAGACCGACCGCATAGATCGTGACGTCACTGGCCTGCTCAGGCGAAAACCGAGATGACGGCTGCCAGGCTTCGGTGGGCGGTGGGCTACGCTGCACCGACGGCGAACCACAGCCCCCGAGCAGGAGCATGAGTGCCAGGGCAACGCCGGTCAGCCCCATCTTGATGAAGTTGCTCATGCCAACCAATTTGCCTCCTGAAAAACAAAAAGCCTAGCAACTTTTATATTTACTAGGCTTTTTTCTTCGCTCTTGGCGGAAACGGAGGGATTCGAACCCTCGATGAGGCTCTACACCCCATACTCCCTTAGCAGGGGAGCACCTTCGGCCACTCGGTCACGTTTCCTGAAATTGCAAGCCGCGATTATGTCACGACTTGCCGCATTGGCTAGGCCGGTGCCTGTTCCAGTTCAAACGCCTTGTGCAAGGCGCGCACGGCGAGTTCCATGTATTTTTCATCAATCACGACCGAGGTCTTGATTTCGGAGGTGGAGATCATCTGGATGTTGATGCCCTCCTCGCTCAGCACACGGAACATCTTGCTGGCCACGCCAACGTGACTGCGCATGCCGATGCCGACGATGGAGACCTTGCAGATCTTGGTATCACCCACGACCTCGGTGGCACCCAGCGCGGGCAACACCTTGTCTTTCAACAGGCTCACGGTCTTGGCGTATTCGGCGCGGTTGACGGTGAAGCTGAAGTCGGTCTTGCCCTCCTTGCTGATGTTCTGGATGATGACATCGACCTCGATGTTGGCATCGGCCACGGCACCAACAATCTGGTAGGCAATACCGGGCTTGTCGGGCACGCCCAACACCGAAATTTTGGCTTCTTCGCGGCTAAATGCAATGCCGGAAACAATGGCTTGCTCCATGTGTTCGTCTTCCTCAAAAGTAATCAGGGTGCCGGAGGTGGCTTCCTCGTTGATATTGATATCCCAGGGCGTGAAACTGCTCAGGACGCGCAACTTGACCTTGTACTTGCCAGCAAACTCGACCGAGCGGATCTGCAGCACTTTGGAGCCCATGGAGGCCATCTCGAGCATTTCTTCAAAGCTCACGGTGGTCAGTCGGCGCGCTTCGGGCACGATGCGAGGGTCGGTCGTGTATACGCCGTCCACATCGGTGTAGATCAGACACTCGTCGGCTTTCATGGCCGCAGCCACAGCCACCGCAGAGGTATCCGAGCCACCACGACCCAGCGTCGTGATGTTGCCGAGTTCGTCCAGGCCCTGAAAGCCGGTCACGATGACCACACGGCCGGCCTGCAGATCGGCACGCACCTTGGTGTCGTCAATCGATTCGATACGCGCCTTGGTGTAGGCGCTGTCAGTGCGAATAGGTACTTGCCAACCGGCGTAGCTGACCGAGGCCAGGCCTTCGGCTTGCAGCGCGATGGCCAGCAAGGCGCTCGATGCCTGCTCGCCGGTGGCGGCCAGCATGTCGAGCTCGCGGCCATAGGCGTCGTCGGTCTTGGCCGGCGCGAGCTCTTTGGCGAGCGCCAGCAAACGGTTGGTTTCACCGCTCATGGCGGAGGGCACGACCACCATCTGGTGGCCGGCGCGCGCCCATTTGGCAACGCGCTTGGCGACATTGCGAATGCGTTCCGTGGAACCCATCGACGTGCCGCCGTATTTGTGAACAATCAATGCCATTGGAGAATCAGGTAATAATTTTTGGACCTAGGGATTGTACCAATGCAAGTCGGCACCCCTGCGCTGCACAAAGCCGCTGCCAACTTTCATCTGAATTTTGTGCCCACGCGTGGTGCAGCAGGCAATCTGGTGCAACAGTTCCGCGAGCTGGGCCGCACTGGGCACCACCGCATGCGCTGTCTTGAGCCAGTGCCGCAGCAGATTGGCCTGACGCGCCTGACTGAGCTGCTGCAGCGCGGCAATCCGCGGCGGCGAGCCCACCAGCTCAAGGTCTTGTGCCGCCACTTCCTGCAAGACGACTTGCGCCTGCGCGGCATGGGCGGCGCTGCGCGCAAAGGTGCTGCGAAACTGGGGAAAACTTGCCTGCAGCGCGGGCAGCAGACGCGCGCGGATGCGGTTGCGCGTGAACTGCTCATCGGCATTGCTGGGATCGAGCACCCAATCGGCACCGCGACTTTCGAGCCAGGTTCGGATGTCCGACGCCGGAACGCTTAGCAGGGGTCGGTAATAGGTCACATCACCACGCACCCATTGTGCTGGCATGGCGCTCAGGCCCGGTAAACCGGCACCGCGACTCAGTGCTAACAGCATGGTTTCAATCTGGTCGTCGGCATGTTGCGCGATGGCCAGACTCCTGAAGGGGGCCGCAGGATCCCTGGCCAGGTCGTCGAAGGCCTGGTAGCGCGCCCGGCGCGCAGCGTCTTCAGGACTCTGACCGGGAGCATGGCGGCCGTCCACGCGAATCACGCTCAATGGCACGCCAAGGCGCGCGCAAGTCTCACGGCAATGCTGCTCAAAATTGTCGGCCGCAGCCTGCACACCATGGTGAACATGAATGGCCAGCACCTGGCCGGGCCACTTTTCTGCGCAGGCCAGCAGCAGTGCGCTTGAGTCCGGCCCGCCGCTGTAGGCTACGGCCAGTGGCAGTGCCGGTGCGAAGTCGGCAAGCGCCTGGGCGAAGCTGCTGCTCAGCACACTATTTGGCGGCCAACTTGGTATCGGTGAAGCGCCCGTAACTCTGCAGGCGCTCGTAACGCCGGTCCAGCAACTCCTTGACCTTCAGGTCGCTGACCTGGCGCAAGGCATCGTTGAGTCCGCGTTTGAGGAAAGCCGCCATCTGCTTGTGATCGCGATGCGCGCCCCCGACCGGCTCGTTAACGATTTTGTCAATCAAGCCCAGCGCCTTCAGACGGTGTGCCGTGATGCCCAGAGCGTCGGCCGCTTCCTGCGCCTTGTCGGAGGTCTTCCACAAAATGGAGGCGCAACCTTCCGGGCTGATCACCGAATAGATCGCGTACTGCAGCATCAAGACCTGGTCGCCAATCGAGATGGCCAGCGCACCGCCGGATCCGCCCTCGCCGATGATGGTGGTGATGATGGGTACCTCGAGTTGCGCCATCTCGAAAATGTTGCGCCCAATGGCCTCCGACTGGCCGCGCTCTTCGGCGTCGATGCCAGGATAGGCGCCGGGCGTATCGACAAAAGTAAAAACCGGTAGCTTGAACTTCTCGGCCGTCTTCATGAGTCGCAGG
>CAITZZ010000307.1 GCA_903897005.1 uncultured beta proteobacterium
GCCGCGATGGGCACATCGCTCCCTTACGCTCGGGTAGTCGCCGAATACATTCGCCATAGATTGAGTTCTGACCGCACTGTAGTGATCACTGGTGACGGCGGTTTTCACTTTCAGTTGAACGAGTTGATTCACTTCCAGAAACAATCGTTGCCGGTAACCATTGTCTATATGCGCAACGACATCTTTCACTTGGGCAAGGGCGGTGATGGCCCGATCTACCATTGCTCAAGCAACGCGTTCGATGTACTGCAATTGGTGCGGGCCTATGGGGGAGAAGGCAGACGCTGCGAGTCCATCGCTGAGTTTTCTGACTACTATGCTCGCTGCCTGCGGGAAAACACGGGCATACGCCTGATTGAGGTGCCTTGCTCGCTGGAGTCCCAGTACCAATGTCGTGAGATTCGTCTATTGAACTTGTATATCAAGTCAAGAAACGGTGATCCGGAGGCCATTCGTGGATGGCAGGAAGTCAGCAAGCGCTAGTCGGGCGCTCAAGTGTGGGCATTGTCAGCTGGTGGAGCCGACGTAGTTGTCATGGACAATTTGCCCCTGAATTCATCCTGTCATCCGCAGCGGTTCATATCGGTTCATGACCACGTGGTCAATATATTCCAGCATTGCCGCTACAACCGCGATGCCAAAGCAAAGCGAGATCGGCTGCGACTTCACGATACGCTGCGGAATGCGCGTGCAGACCGGTCAGCGTCCGCCAAGGCTGCCTAGATAGGCAACCAGGTTGCGCATCGCGCCTTCTTCGCGCAGCGTGGTACGGATGCGCTCCACCATCAATCGAGTCGGTTCGCCATCACCGGTCCGATAACCGTCCCGAAAGTGCCGCAGTTGGGTCAGCAGGTAGTGGTCGCCCAGCCCGGCCAGCCGTGGCGCGTTCAATCCAGCCAACCCCTCGGCCGCTGGCCCGTGGCAAGCGCTGCATTGCGCCTGGTATAGCTTGCGTCCGGCGGCGACCACGCCGCGCACCGCCCGATCGCTGGCCGCTGCCGGCAGCGTCGCGATATGGGCCGCGACATCAGCCACCAAGGCTTCATCGGGAATTGACTTTGACAACATTCGCATGCGGTTGCCCTCCACGTCGTCGACGTGCGCACCACGTCGGTCGCCCCTGAACTCTCGCAGTTGGCGCACGATGTAGTCCGGCAGTTGCCCCCCCAGCGCAGGTGCCCCGACTGACGGCATGCCCTCGCCACGAGCGCCATGACAGGTCGCACACATCACATAAGCCTGTCGCCCGCGCTCGGCGTCAGGCTTGGCTGCGCCTTCTTCGGACGATTGCGCCAAGACGCCGCCCTGCGCGCACAGCAGCAGGACCACGAGTATCGGGGTGAAGATAGACGGGCGCATGTCAGGACTTGCGGTTGCCCATGTCAACAATGATTTTCCATTGACCATCAGCCTGCCGCTCCCAAAGGATGAAGAACTTGCCTTCGCCGCCCAGCCCGCTGTCCTTGCCGTCGCTGCGCATCAAGAGCCGCGTGGTGTAACTGCCGCGTGTGTAGGCCCATGAGCCGTTGACGCGCACCTGCTCGACAGTGACATCGAAGCGGTCGATCTTCAGGTAGGTGGCGACCATCTTGCCGAACTCGGCAATCGCCGCCTGCCCGACGTCGGCCGGGCGCCGGTCGTGCAGACCTACCGCGTCCGGGGCAAATGCCGTAACCCAAGCGGCAGCGTCACCGCTGGCGAAAGGCGTCACGTAGCGCTGCGCGAACATCTGCTTGAACTCGTCTTCGCTGGGCGCGGGCGGTGCGCTGGCACAGCCCGTCAAGCCAAGGACGATGGCCAGCGCTGGCCACGCTGCTGAGATACGGCCATGGCGACGGTTCATGCTGCCCCCTTGACAACGCTTGCGCGCTCAGCCAGCGTACGGCAAACTTCGTCGTGACGCTCACGCGTGAGCGGATAGTTGTACAGCATCAGCATGCCCGGCAGCGCGATGAACACCGGCAACACTAGCGCCACCATGTTCAGCGCACTTACGCCCTCTGGCGTGTTGACGCCCGCCGCATTGAAGCCCAAGGCCCCGGCCAGTCCCATGCCGATGCCGACGCCGCCAGCCATCGCAACCTTCTGCACGAAGTGGTACAGGGCCATGTAGAGCGCCGCGTCGTCGCCGGCACCCTGCAGCCGACCGTAGTCAATCGCGTCGGCTACCAAAGCCGGCGGCATCACCCAAATGGCGCTGGTGGTGGTGCCCAGCAACGCATACAAAGCAATCGCATAGGGCAAGGCGCCGGGGGGCACCAGCATGAACAGCGGCAACGGCAGCAAAAAGGCCAGCGCGCCGAGCACCAGCACCCGATGCCTGCCGATCCGGTTGGCGAGCTTGAGCACCAAGGGCAGGCACAGCAGCCCCACCGCGTACTGCGTGAACACGAAGTACAGCATCGCATTGTTCTGCAACTGCAATGTGTGCTGCACGATGAAGATGACGAGGGCGTTGAAGATGCTCCCGCCCAACCAGATCAACAACACGCCGATCAACAGACGGGCCAGCAGCTTGTTCTTGCGAAGTCCGCGCAGGGCCTGCAGCAGCGATTGCTTGCCGGTATCCACGAACTCGCCCTGCGGCGTGTTGCGCAAAGCCAGGAAGGCGGTGATGGGAAGCAGCACCGACACCGTGACGACGAACACGAGCGCGATCTCACGCAGGCTGGGATTGGACTTGCCTGCGATCAGAACCAGCACCACCAGGGGCAGCAACGTGGCCAGAACCGTACCCAGCATGCCAGCGCCTTCGCGCATGCCGTTGATTCGGGTTCGCTGCTCATAGTCGCGCGACAGCTCTGCACCCCAGGAGAGGTAGGGGATCTGCACCAAGGTCAGGCAGATGTAAAACGCCACGGCGGACACCAGCAGGTAGGTCGTGCCCACGCCACTGGGCGGCGCACACAGCACCCAGGCCATCACGATCAACAACGGAACGCCCGCGGCCATCCACGGTTTGCGCCGACCCCAACGGGTGCGGGTGCTGTCGGACATGTTGCCAATCCAGATGTCGACAAATGCATCCACACCGCGGGCGAGGAAAAAGATGCCGCCCACCGTGGCCATGCTGACGCCCGCCTCGATGGCGTACAGCGGCGGGATATAGACGATGATCTGCATGATCAGCATCGCCAGCGGCACCATGGGTGCGGCGTAGGTCAGCAGTGCAGTTCGCCCTGTTTCGGCGGGAATCGATTTGGCCATGATGCTCCTCGTGTTGTATTGTTGGCAGATCACGCGCGCAACCCAAGCTGGGTTACCGACGTGGCCCGCCAAGAATACGAAGTATTGTGCCGACCGTCTACTGCAGCGCGACGTAGTACTTATGCGCGAGTACCGGCGACATCAGGCCAAGAGCTCAGCGTTTTGAGGTGTTGCCAGCGCCGCCTTGACGCACCGCCTTGGGAGGAATTCCAAAATGCCGCTTGAAGGCGGTTGTGAAATTGCTTGGGTAGTCGTAACCCACATCGTAGGCGATGTCAGTAATCGGGCGATCGGTCGCTTCGAGCAGTTTGGCCGCAAACTCCATGCGCGCGCGCTGCGAAAAATCGAAGACAGTTTCACCGAATAAACGCTTGAACAACTGCATCATCCTGGACTCATTCATACCGATCCGACCCGCAAGATCACTGATTTTCAGCGCCACCGAAAAATCGGTTTGCAGGATCCTGCGCGCCACCTGCAACTGCTCGAAGTCAGACTTCGAAATGCGGTGTTCGATATAGTCAGGTTGGGCATGCTCTGAAATCAGGACGTCCACACTCAGCGCCAAAATCTCAAGCGCCTTGGCCCTAAAAAACATATGCCGGGCGTAGCCGCTCAGCTCGCAGGACATCAGGGCATTGGCGGCCAGCGAGATACTCGATCGCATCGTGATTGGCAGGAAGAAAAAGTCCGGCTGCTCACCGCGCGCGTAGGCGGCCAAGCCCCCCGGCGTGCCATCGAGATCGGGACCAACATGAGCGTTCAACCAGGACGGCGAACAGGCGATGGTCACCGAATGCTCGTGCTTGCCAGCCGAGACGACCTCGCGTTTCTTCATGGCCGCGGGCATGAACAGCACGCTGCCAGTATGGTCAGCAACGCGCGAAAAACCCTTTGACTGGACGTCAAGGCCGCTACCACCACTCAAGCGATAGTGAAACTTGACGATCGGTCGATCAGGATGCTCGATCGTCACCTGCTCGGTGTAACGCACATCGCTCGAAATCAGCGCCAGTCCTTCTTCAAGTAGAACGAACTCGCGATACCCGACCGCCTCTGGATATTTGGAGATGACACGTATGCCTAGACCCAGCGGAAATGGCTGCTCGCTGTCCGGCTGATAAAGTTCGAGCAGTTCGTCACGATTCAGAATCCAGCTCGTCTCGGGAAGTTGTTCGATCGACATGGGCGTAGTGTATCGAGAGCTGGTTGCTAGCGCCGGTCAACTTCGCTGCGCACGGAAACTTCGTCACGCCGCCTGCGAATCTGGTGCGGCAGGCTTGAAGGCGTCCAATCCGAGACAGTGAGCGTTGATGCGCATCAGCGTCGGCAGGTGATCCAGCCGGCAATCGAAGCGCCGCGCGTTGAAGATCTGCGGTACCAGGCAACAGTCGGCGAGCGTCGGTACGTTGCCATGACAGAAGGCACCGGTGCGCGAATCGCCCGTCAGCATCGCCTCAACCGCCGCCAGGCCCTCTTCAACCCAATGGCGGTACCAGGCAGACTTGTCTTCGTCGCTGACGTCGAGACGGTCGGTGAGATAACGCAACACCCTGAGGTTGTTGAGCGGATGGATCTCGCAGGCGATCGCCATGGCGATGGCTCGAATGCGCGCTCGGTCCGTCGCCGATCCTGGCAGCAGTGAGGGCACGGGAGACACCTCGTCCAGATACTCGATGATGGCCAGTGATTGCGTCAGCACCGTGCCGTTGTCGGCAAGCATCGGCACCAGTCCAGCCGGGTTAAGCGCCCGATAATCCGGCGCCAGTTGGTCCCCACGGACAAGATTGACCGGCAGCGTGTCGTAGGCCAAACCTTTCAGTTCAAACGCGATACGGACCCGGTATGAAGCGGAACTGCGGAAATAGGAATGCAACGTGCACATCGTCACAGGTCACCCGCTCAGGCAAGGGCCGGCAAGACGCGACCAACGACTTCACCAAAACCAATACGCGCGAAACCGGCTTTCTCGCACCAGCCGCGCATGACCACCGCATCCCCATCCTCAAGGTAAGTGCGGCGC
>CAITZZ010000308.1 GCA_903897005.1 uncultured beta proteobacterium
CAGCGTTCAGGGATTGTTTCTTTTTCACGGCTTTGCCCACTGGCTCTATCAACTCAGGCCAGCCAATCAAGATAGCACCGACCAGGATGCCGTCACGCACAACCAGTTTGCGGTAGCGGTGACTGCTGATGTCTTCTTCAACAATGGTGGTATCTTGCGGGCTGGGATTGAAGTGACCAACAGAGATAAGGTCGGCGCCCACTACTTTGAGTTGCGTCGACAAGACCGGCTCCTCGTAACTCCGTGATTCGCCAAGCGCGTTGCGCGCTGCAATTTCTGCCTGCTCAACCGCTACCGGCCACAGCCCCATCACCCTGCCGTCAATCTCGGCAACGTCGCCTGCTGCGTAGATGTCGTCGGCACTTGTACGCATCTGTGCATCCACCACGATGCCCCGCTTGACCGCCAGACCGGCAGCGCTCGCAAGCGCAGTGTTGGGCGCAATCCCGGCAGCAACAATGAAGAGGTCGGCCCGGCGTGGCTCTCCTTCATCCAGTTGCACATGCTGCGCGCCGCTGGATTGGGTCAACGCCTTGATTTGCACCCCGGTCAGTATGCGCACGCCAAGGTTGCTCAGATAGGACTCCAGCAGTCGGCCGCCACGCTCATCGAGTTGGCGATTCAACAGCCACTTGTTCCGCTCAAGGACGGTGACTTGCAGGCCAAGCTTGTGCAGCGCATAGGCCGCCTCCAGACCGAGCAGGCCACCGCCGGCGATTACGGCGTGGCGCGCCGCACTGCTTTGCGCGTAGCTGCGCACATCCATCGCGTCGTCGGCCGAGCGCAGCACGTAGCATCCAGCGCCGCCATACCCTGGCAGGGGCGGCACAAAGCTGTTGCTGCCGGTGGTGACGATCAGGCGGTCGTACTTTAGTGTCTCGCCATCGGCCAACATGACCTCGTGGTTTGAGGGATCAATCGCGCGCGCGGCGGTGTTGAGCATGACGTCAATGTTGCGGTCGGAGTACCAGCTCTCTGGCATCAAATAGAGTCCTTGCATGGCCGAGCGGCCATAGACCAGGCGCGTGATCGCCATGCGGTTGTACAAGTGGTGATTTTCATCTGCCACCACGGTGATGCGACAGCTCGGATGGCGGCGGCGCAGGTGGTCAGCAGCGGTCACACCCGCAATGCCGTTGCCGACCACAACGACGTGCTGGATTGCCGCATCGAATTTCTCTGACGTGGCCGTGGACATCACCAGTCGCTTGTCCGGAACCAGGGCGATCGTCACTTGGCCCTGCTTGATGCGTGCCTTGCAGGCCATGCGCGTGTTGTCAGCATGGCCAAGGCGCGCCAGCGTGTTGCACTCATCGTCATCGGGTGGGGATAAATTCTCCAGGCCTTCGCGAACAGCGACCGGGTCGGCACCGCAGACCCCCATGCGGCACCCGGATTCGATTCGGGCACCGCAGCCTTCTATCAATTCCAGCAGGGACTGCTCCGGCGTCGCTGCCACTTGGCGCTGGTCTGGCTCGATCACCAGTTGGGTACTGGCCTGCTGGGCTGCCTTACGCAGGGCCGCAACTGCCCCCTGGCCAACGCCCACGGTTTGCGTGACCGTCTTGGTGATGAACTCGCGCCGGAACAAATCCTCGGTTGCAAAGCCGCGCCATAACCACATGCCCGTGACGATCCACAGCGGAACGCGCACAACATAGGGAGCCGCTGGCGGCACCGCCCAGTTTCCGTTCAGCGCCGATAAGGCCTTGAACATGCCGTCTGCAGCAAACCAGTAGTAGGTGTTGAGTGCGGCGGCGCCAAACAGCACATTCAGGCTGTTGGTCGGCACCTTGGCAAAGGTGTCGAGCGACTGGTAAATCGCCATGCTGATGCCGGTGTACAGCAGGAAATGCGCATACAGCGGCACCAGCAGAATGTCGCCTTGCACAGGTGCCAATGGCGAAGCTGTGCCTGTGACCGTAAAGAAAGCGAGGATGAAGCCTGGCAATGCGGCAGCAAAAAAGCGCCGATAGCCCACATGGTAGCGGTCACTATCGTACTGATCTGCGAGATAGGCAACCTTGGGATTGAAGTCGTAGCAGTTTTTGGTGCAACCGACGCAGGGCTGGCAATGGGAATTCGCGACCAGTTTCAACGGCGTCTGGCCGTAAAGCCGCTGTACCGGCAAAAGTGGGCAAATGCTGCTACACCACCCGCTTTTGCCTTTGAACAGGGCGCCGCCGACGAATCCACCCGCCAGTCCAAACACGATCAAGGCCGCGCTCGCAACGCCACTCTGATCGAACAACCATTTGCGGCTGGAGACTAGCAAGAAAAACAACGTGATGCCGATCACGTAGCTGTACTCTCGGATGCGCGGCGTATGCGAAAGCCCGCGCGTGAAGCCAAACAGCCGCGGGGCCTGGTTCATCGCCGCCAGCGGGCACAGATTGCGCCACAGCCCGGGAACAATCATGAACACCGCGGGCAACACCGGCACGATCACCAACCAGAACAGCGGAAGCCCCCATTGCGGCCGTGCCACCAGCAGCGCTGCCATCGACAATGCCGACAGAACTGACAGCACGCGCAACGCGTGCCAGACCCGAAGCGATAGCAACGGTGGAATTTGCAGATAGTTGGGAAAATTGCTGACGGCAGCCATGTCAGCGCCCACCCTGCATGGCCAACGACATCATTTCACGCAGGCGCAGTGAAAGGATGCGTCCCAGATCAAGGAGCAGTTGCCGCGCCAGATCGGGATAGCGAACGGCGAGTGTGTCGAAGTCTTCGCGTGACAGCATGCGCAGTTCGCTTGCGGTTTTTGCCCGCACCGTGGCTGAGCGCGGCAGCCCATCCAAAAAGGCCTGTTCACCGAAGACCGAAAGCGAATCGATGGACGAAATCGGTTTGGCATCTCCCTTGTCGCCAATGAAGACAACTTCGAGTTCACCGCTTGCGACGATATACATGGCGCGTGTTGCGTCGCCCTGGGTTACTACAGTGTC
>CAITZZ010000309.1 GCA_903897005.1 uncultured beta proteobacterium
CCTATGTGGCCGAAGCAGCACTGGTGGCACGCTGGATGCGCCAGCATGATCTGCAATTTCTCCACGTTCACTTTGGCAGTGTCGGCGCTACCGTGGGTGTGCTGGTCAAGCAACTCACGAGTTGTCATCTGTCCTACACCATCCATGGTCCCGACGAGTTCGATGACGTATTCGGTCAACACCTGCCGCTCAAAATGCAGGAAGCCAACAGCGTGGTGTGCATCAGTCAATTTGCCAAGGGGCAATTGATGCGCATCAGTCACCCCGATAACTGGCCAAAGCTGCAGGTCTGTCGTTTGGGCGTGGATCCGGCGCAGTTCACTTATTCGGTGCGCCCGTCAAAGGAGTCGCCGGTCGAACTGCTCTGCGTCGGCCGTCTGTCCCCAGCCAAAGCACAAATTCTGATTGTGCAGGCCTGCGCGCAACTGCGCGATGAAGGACTTCATTTTGCTTTGACCATGGTCGGCGATGGTCCCGATCGCTCGCGCATTGAGCAGGCGATTGCACGCTTGAAACTGGAGCAACACGTGCACCTGACCGGCTCGCTCAACCAGCAGGCCGTGCGCGCACATTTCGCGCGCGCCGACATCTTTGTGCTGGCCAGTCTGGCCGAGGGCATTCCCGTCGTGCTGATGGAAGCCATGTCCAGTGGCGTGCCCTGCGTCTCGACGCCAGTCAATGGCATTCCTGAGTTGATACAACATGAGCGCACGGGCCTGCTGGCAAGCCCTGGCGACGTGGAAAGCCTCACCACACAGTTGCGACGCCTGATTCAAGAACCGGAATTGCGACGATCGCTGGCCGAGGCCGCCCATGCCAAAGTGCTTGCCGACTTTGACCTTGATCGCAATGTCGCCCAGCTGAGCCGCATCTTTTCGCAATTTGGCATTGCCAGATCTTGAGTCGCGTGGAACCTGTGACTTCTTCCGCCATCGCAACCCTCTCCCTGAAGCAACGCATGCTGCGGGCCACCGGCTGGCTTGTGGGTGGCAACATCTCGTCGCAGGCGCTGCGACTGCTGAGCAACCTGATCCTGACACGGCTTCTGGTACCCGAGGCCTTTGGACTGGTCGCCGCTGTCAACACCCTGTACTTTGCGCTGGTGATGTTCTCCGATCTGGGGGTCTGGCAGAGTGTCGTCAAGAGCGCGCGCGGCACGCAGGACGAATTCCTGGGCACCGCCTGGTCGGTCCAGCTGCTGCGCGGCACCTTGCTGTGTGCTGTTGTGCTGCTGATTGCGCTGGGCTTTCATCTGGCTGGCCGCATTGGCTACTTCCAGAGCGGCACCGTTTATGCGGATCCCCGGCTGCCACCCATGATTGCGGTTTTCAGCCTGTGTGCCCTGTTGCAGGGACTTGAATCCATGAAGCTGGCAATTGCGCAGCGCGAGCTCAAGGTCGCCTATCTGACACGCCTGGAGGTCATCACTCAGGTCATTGCCATGGTCGTCACGCTGGCGCTGGCGCTGGTCACCCGTTCCGTCTGGAGTCTGCTCGCAGGCACGCTGGTCTCGGCCGCCGCCAGAACCGCCATGAGCCACTGGTACTTGCCGGGTCCCTCCTGCCGGCCTGGCTGGGACCGGTCCTGTGCCCAGGAGATCATTGGCTTTGGCAAATGGATTTTCGTCTCGTCGGTGATCGGATTTCTGGCGGCCCACGGTGAAAAGCTGATTCTGGGCAGCAGCCTGACAACCGAGAGTTTCGGCGTGTTCTCGATTGCCACTACCTTGATGATGGCGGTCATGAGCATTTACGCCAGTCTGAACGCGCACATCATTTTTTCAACCCTCAGCGAAGCCCTGCGCAGCGACAGCGAAAGTGCGGCGCGGGTCTATAGCCGTGTCCAGCAAATGGCGGACGCTTTCCTGGGTGTCATGGCGGGCGGCATCTTCATGTCCGGGCACTGGGTGGTTGACCTGCTGTACGACCATCGCTACCAGAATGCCGGATGGATGTTGCAGTGGCTGGGCCTGGGACTGCTGGCGATCCGGCACCAGGTGGTGGAGCAACTCATGTTTGCCAAGGGGCAGCCGGTCTGGGTCAGTGCCAGCAACAGCGTGCGGGCGCTCAGCCTGGCGCTGCTGATCCCTGCCGGCTTCGCTGCAGCCGGTGAGAGAGGAGCCATTGCCGCCGTGGTGGTGAGTCAGTTTGCCAGTTGGCCGGTGGCACTCTGGTTCAAGTACCGCCATCAGCTTCTCACATTTGCCTCCGAGCGGATCTGGCTGCCGGCTTTCGGCGTCGGCGTGCTGTCGGGCTGGGCCCTGGACTCGGCACTGACTGCCACTCTGAAGTAAGACCATGCGCATCACCTTCCTGTTACCGTCTGACAACCTGACCGGTGGTAACCGCGTCGTCGCCATTTACGCACAGCAGTTGATGGCGCGCGGTCATCAGGTACTGGTGGTGACCTGCGCACCGGATCGCCTGAGTTGGCGCGAAAAACTGCGCGCCGTCATGAGGCAGGACTGGCAAACGCTGCGCAACGATGGTGTAGCGCAGCCGGGACACATCGAGCTTGCCGGCGTGCCGCACAAGATTCTCGAACGCCCGCGGGCAATCCAAGCCAGCGACGTGCCCGATGCGGACGTCATCGTCGCCACCTGGTGGGAAACTGCAGAGTGGATGCACCGTATGCCCGCCACCAAGGGCCGCAAGGTCCATTTGATTCAGGGCTATGAAGTCTGGCTGGCGCCGCAAGCTACCGCCCAGGTGCAAGCGGCCCTGCGCCTGCCCAACTTGAAGATTGCCATCTCGTCCGACCTGAAGCACACCATCGAGGAGCAACTCGGCGACCTCGGCATCACCGTCGTCCCCAATGCGGTCGATCTGACGCAGTTCAATGCACCCCCACGCAGCAAGCAGCAAACACCGACCGTTGGCTTCGTCTATGCGGTTGCCCACATCAAGGGTGCCGACATCTGCACCCGGGCCTGCGAGCTGGCGCGGCTGCAAATCCCGCAACTCAAAGTCATCGCCTTTGGCGCTGACCAGGCCAGCGCTGAATTGCCTGTGCCCGCCGGCACCGAGTTCCTTTACCGTCCCGCACAGACCGAGCTCAGGGAAATCTATGCACGCTGCGATGCCTGGCTGTTCGGCTCGCGGCTGGACAGTTTTGGTCTGCCGATTCTGGAGGCAATGGCCTGCCGCACGCCGGTGATCGCCGTTCCGATTGGTGCCGCGAGCGACTTGCTGGGTGACGGCACGGGTGTGCTGGTGGCCAAGGAATCGCCCGAGGAAATGGCGGCGGCCATCGTGACACTGTGCCGCCAGTCTGCCGATGAATGGGAACATGCTTCACAACGCGCCTATCGCAAGGCGCACGGCTATTCCTGGGATGATGCCGCCGATCGCCTGTTGACGGCCCTGCAAGCAAAGTGATCAGCATGCACACCCCTACCGGTACAGCACCAGACCAAAGCGACAGCCAGAAGACATCGCGTACCTTGGGCACTTACCTGCCAACACTCGATGGCTGGCGCACCGTCGCCATCGCGCTGGTTCTGTTCTCGCACGCATCCGACTCGATCCAGAATGTCATTCAGTCCACGCTGTTTGCCCACACCGACGGCGTGAAGAAGCTCGGCTTGTTGGGTGTTCAGCTGTTTTTCGGACTCAGCGGCTTTCTGATCACGAGCAAACTGATCGACGAAGAGAGCCGTCACGGCAGGATATCGCTGGCGTCTTTCTACGTACGACGCGCCTTTCGAATTCTTCCGGCCTCCCTCATGTTTCTGAGTGTTGCCGGAGCACTGGCGCTGTTCGGCGTGATTGACATCAGCCTGGGCCGCTGGCTCAGCACGGTGCTGTTTGCCGCCAACTACACGCAGGCCGACTCCAGTTGGTACCTGGGTCACTTCTGGTCGCTAGCGGTGGAAGAGCACTTCTACTTCCTGTGGCCGGCCGCCTTCCTGCTGCTGGGTGTGAGCCAGAAGCGCATCCGTCTGGGCTTGGTCCTGGCGATCCTGATTGCCTTGTGGCGTGCCGTCGATTTCAAGTTCCACATCACTGGGTCGTCAGCCGCTGTGTTCTGGGGTCGCACCGACATTCAGGCCGATGGCATTCTTTGGGGCGTGCTGGTGGCTCTGCTTTACGCGGAGCCGGTGTGGCGGCAGCGTCTGCAGCGCCTGCTTTCCTGGCCCTTGACCTGGCCATTGCTGCTTTGTCTGCTTTTCGGACTTGAGTTCATTCCGAAGCCGGACTGGAAACTGGACTTCATGCTGCTGACCGTCAGAGCCATCCTCATTCCACTGCTGTTGCTTGGCACAGTGATTCACAGCAAGGGGATGGTCGGGCGGCTGCTTGAGACCTCTGTCTTTCGCTGGCTCGGCCGATTGTCTTACAGCCTCTACCTGTGGCAACAACTGTTTCTGGTCTGGAATGAGAACCGCGTGCCGGGGCTGTCACTGTTGCAGATCTTTCCCTACAACCTGCTCGCAGTATTCACCTGCGCCACGCTGAGCATGCTGCTGATAGAGAATCCGCTGATCGCCATCGGACATCGGTTGGCCGGCAAAATCCGGCGCCCGTCAACGGTCACGCCGTAGCGGTCTTCAATACAGGACGCGCCTGAACGGCGCAGCAGCAAGCGTCGCAGCGGCTGCCTCTCCCGCCAACAGATCGGCGCCTGGCTTGCGATTCTTGATGCTCTCACCCCAGCCCAGCAGCAGGAACAGCATGGGCTCGGTTTGGGCGCCCATGTAAACACTGGAAAAGGCGATGAAACACATCAGGTAAATGCCGGAGAAGGTAAAACCGATAGGCGGTTCACTGGCCTTGGCTTTCAGACCGAACTTGACCTGTGAAATGATGGCATACAAAAAGATGATGACGAAGACCGCTGGCGCAAAAATGCCGTGCTGCAGCGCCATCAGGAAGAAGGCGTTGTCAATCGATTCCATGCCCCGGATCGTCGGCACCGTGGTCAGGCCCCAACCCGTCCACAGCTTCTCCATCAGGAAGCCCTTGTACTGGTCAATCATGACCTTGCGGTAGAGCATGGTTTGCGCCTCGCCGCTGAGCACCTCGCCCTCCTTGGGCGTGATGTAAGCATCAAGCGCCGCCTGCCCGGCAAGGCCACCTACCAGGAAGATCACCACCACAATAATCAACCACTGCTTGCGATTCTTCGCGTTGCCCACTGCTACCAGAATCGCACCGGCGAAGCCACCAATCCAGGGCCCGCGCGAGATGGTCATCAAGGCCATCAGAATCAGCACGGCCGAAATCTGGTACTTGAAGGCCAGCGGAAAGCGCCTGGACTGCTTCTGCAGGAATCCGAGCCAGCCGGTTTGCGTCTGCTCCCAAACCCCCTGCCAGGACAACCAACGGTGCATGCGGTACACCGCGATGATCATGATGCAGGCCAGGATGGGGTGCTCAAAGGTTCCCGCCGTGCGCGCAATGCCCCAGCGGATGGAAACCGAGCTGAACGAATTGGGAAACAGCGGGCCAAAGATCTTGTAGATCGGACTGACCCAGAATTTGGCTTCGTACAGAAATATCGGGAACAGGATCAGGAACATCAGCACGAAGGTACGTGCAGTCTCAATGTCCATGCGCCGACTGTCGATCAGGTAGCGGCCCATCAGATAGCAGCCAATCAGGGAAGACAGAAGATAGAAGGCGTAGTTTTGCGCGTCCGAATAGCCTCGACCCAGGTAGTCAGCTACGACCCGTACCACGACATAGACCAGCAACAGGAATTCCATGCGGCCGAACTGCATCTGCGACAGCTTGTCCCGAAGCAGGACAAACAGGATAGGCAGAATCGCTGCCTGCATGAAGTTGGGGTCTGGCAAACCGGGGATGTTGACCCAGAACATGAAGGGCATCAACAGAAAGAACGGAATCCAGACCTTGAGAAAGGCCGCCTCGACGCCACGTCGCGCGATCATCCGCATGGCCATCAGCATGGCAACAAAGACGACGTAGCGCGTCAGATTCATGGGGCTATGTTAGCGCCAGCGCAGGGCGGTGACGCCGCCTGAACAGACGCTACGCTTCAGGATGATCCTGCTTTTTCATGCGCCGTTGGACCCAGCGCGCACGCAGCAACTCGATCTGCAGACGCAGGTTGGACAGACTCATGAAATGGCTGAAGGTGTCGTGTGTCAAGGTTTCGACCATGAGTTCCTTCATGTAGCCGCCACCCTCAAACATCGGGATGTTGTTCACGAACAGCCCGACCGCTTGCGGGTCCAGCTTTTCCAGAAGACGCTTCGCACGCGTTGCCTCCCCTTTGCTGACGGACTGGGCCTCGAGTACCAGGAAAACCTGACCGAAAGTGTCTATCAGCAGTTCCGCATCGGCGCCAAGCAAAACCGGCGGCAGCTCGATCAGGATGAACTCATAGTGCTGGGACCAGTCACTGATCGCGCGCTTGAGCAAGTCGAGCCGCTGCATGCCTGAAGCCAGTTGCTTGCCATAGCCGACAGCACTCAGCTTGTGCTCCTGATGCGTCACCCTTTGCACGATACTGTCAATCGGTGCATCGCCTGACAGATAGTCTGAAAGCCCGGGTAAGCCCACATCGAAGTTCGGACTTGGCGAAAAGCTGTTGGCATCCACTACCAGCACCCGGATCCCCAGTTGATGCAGGACGACAGCGGCATCCAGTACGACGGTGGTCGCGCTGCCCACGGTTTTGACGGAAGTGAAGGAAAAGACGCCGTTGCCGGACTTGGCCTTGTTGCGTATCAGTGTTGATGCAAAGCGCCGGGCCTGCTCTTTGCCAAACAGCTGGCTTGGCAAGTCATGCCCTTCAAGTTGCCAGCCAGCGGCCGGAATCCCCATCAGCGTCTCAGCGTCGTTGACGGTGTAAATGCGTCGATCGACCATGTCCAGCATCACCGGGGCAGCAAGTGCCAGAAGGCTGGCCAGCAGCAAGACGGCCAGCATCAATTTGGTCTTGCCAATCCCCATCGGCGTTTCTGCCGGCAATGCCAAAGTGACCAGGCGTACGAAACCAATCGCTGCACTTTCGTTCTGCAGGAAGTTGAGCCGATCCCGTACCTCCTTCTGCTCCTGTTCACGCTTGCGGATGTCGCCCGTAATGCGCATCGCCTTCTGGAAGTTTCTTGCGTAGTCAGCCGCCTGACCTTCTATCTTCTTCAGACTCTGCTGAATCTCGGTCTCAACCTGCCTGGTCTGGCGCAGTGATCCTGTCAACCGGGTTTTCACATTCTCAAAGGCAGCGCCCTCAAATTCAGCTTCCCTGCGTTGCAGGCGCTTGTTGATCGCCTCGTATTCGGCCAGTGCCGGCTTCTTTGCCGGGTGACTATCCTCAAGACCGGCCACCGTTCTGCCCAACTCTTCTGATCGCTTGACAACCTCGTTTCGCAAGGCCTGCAGTCCGTTGTCCTGCAAGCGCATTTCCATCAGGGAGCGGCCAACCGAGGTGGGCGTTTCACGCTGTGCCAGGAAGGCCTGGAACGTCGCCTCGGCGTGCGCCCGTTCAATGGAAGCAGTTGTGAACTTGTCGCGTGCCTGGGACAACATGCTGTCATAGGGGTTGATCACAGTGTCGCCAAACGTAGTGAGCCCCAGCAGCTCGGAAAATTGCACGCGCTGCGCCTCCAGCCGGGTGATCTCTTCGTCCAGCCTTATGGCATTGGCCTGCAATGCTTCAACGCGCTCAACGGAGCCAAAAATCTGCTCGCTCTTGGTCGTCTCCAGGAAGGAGTTGGTAATCGCGTTGACGATCTGGTCCAGCGTCCCCTTCGTCTGCCCCTCCAGGCCAATGCGCACCATATAGGTATCGGGAACGGCCCTGACCGTCACCAGCTTCTGCAATTGCTCTATGTACTTGCGCTCGCTCAGTCCCCTGGGTTGCACATCAACCTTGGCGTCACGCAACTTCTTCAGGGCTCGCTGTACCACGTCATAGCGCCTGACTGTGCTGGAGAGGTGGTTCACAAACTCCCGGTACTGGGAATTGGACTGGAACTCGACCTCCTTGTCGGTGGCCAGCATCTTCATGTAGTTTGGCGAGACCTGAAACACCGATTCCACACCGTAGTAGCTTTGTCCCTTGATCCAGGCCACGGGAATGCCGGCCAGCACAACCAGCAACCAGATCATGACACTGAGCCGAAAGTGCTTGCGCAGGCTCAGTAGCGGCTTGATACCGCGTCCCGAAAGTTGATTGGTGTCCATCGATTTGGTTTGTGCTGTTCGTCAGTTTGGAGCGCATAAATTCACGCCTACTCGGGTCTTGTGACCCCGAGCTCCATTACACTGCGAGGGTTGCCCATGAGTGTTACCAGACTGTGGCGATTCCCCACCCATGACAGGTCCTGAACCATGATTGAACTTCTGCTGGCCATGGCAGTGATCCCGGTCATGCTGCCTGCTCTGTCCTTGCTGATTTTGACTTTGGCGGCTCTGGTGCAGACCCGCTCCAGAGCGCCTGCGCTGGACTGTGGCGCTGCTGTAGCCCTGCGGGTCGCGGTTCTGGTGCCGGCACACAACGAGTCGATTCACGTCATTCCGACCATTCAATGCCTCAGGCGCGAATTGGGTCCAACGGACCGGCTGCTGGTGATCGCCGACAACTGCGTGGACGATACAGCAGCGCTGGCCCGTGCTGCCGGTGCCGAGGTGATCGAACGCAGCCATCCGGATCTGCGCGGCAAAGGGTATGCACTCGCTTTCGGGGTCGAGCACTTGCGCGCCGATCCCCCGGATGTGGTGCTGGTAGTTGACGCCGACTGCGTCGTTTCTGACGGCGCTGTTGCCTGTATTGCACAACGCTGTCATAGCAGTGGCAAGCCAGTGCAAATGCTCAATCTGATGAGTGCCGGCGCCGATGCCGGGTTGAAGCTGCGCGTACTTGAATTTGCCATGCTGATGAAGAATCTGGTGCGCCCACTGGGGTCGTTCCGGCTGGGCCGCGCCTGCCACCTCATGGGTACCGGCATGGCCTTGCCCTGGGCGCTGATGTCCAGCGCCAAACTGGCGACCGGCCACATCACGGAAGACATGAAGCTGGGCGTCGATCTGGCGATAGCTGGTTATGCACCTCAATTTTTGCCAGACGTGCGGGTCAGCAGCGCCTTCCCGCTTGAAACCGGGGTTGCCAAGGTACAAAAGTCGCGCTGGGAGCATGGTCACCTGGCGACACTGACCGAAGAGTTGCCCGGTTTGGCCCGTGCCGCCCTGCGCTCTGGCGACCCAGCACTGATCGTCATGACCATGGATTTGCTTATTCCGCCGGTGGCCCTGTACTTTCTGGTGCTGGCGGTGACTGTGCTCATCGCGGTCCTGGCCGCCACCGTCTGGCCTGTGTGGCAGGGAGCGGCGACACTTGCCGGCCTGGCGGCCGGGTGTTTTGGACTGGCCATTGGTCTGGCGTGGTTTCGATTTGGCCGCCATCTGCTCAGTGTGCGCGAGCTTCTGGGCACGCCGCTGTACGCACTGTGGAAGATACCGGTCTACCTTGCCTACTTTCTGAAGAAGCGCTCGGGCTGGGTGCGTACCAAACGGGACTCGGAATAGGGCCGCCCTGTCGTTTGCCGGCATGCCGCCAATGAAGCACGAAATCAACACCTTCTTTGGGCAGGTGCACGTCATCAACCTGAACTCCAGACCTGATCGTCGTGACGAAATGGGCGCGCAACTCCGGCGCATTGGTCTGCACTTTGATTCGCAGCAGGTACGGCTTTTTGAAGCCAGCAAGCCTTTGACCAGCGCAGGATTCCCCAGCGTCGGGGCTTGCGGTTGCTTCATGAGCCATCTGGCGGTGTTGCGCCATGCCCTGCACGCTGGCGCGAGTTCGGTCCTTATTCTGGAAGATGATCTGAATTTCTGCGAAGACTTTCGATCAAAATTCAATGCCGCGGCCAGGATCCTGGAGACCCAGGACTGGGGCGTGTTTTACGGCGTCTACGTATTGGAGGATCCGCTTATCGGATCGGGCGCAGCGCTGACCCGCGTCGACCCGCAGCGGCCGATTATGACCACCGCCTTTGTGGCAGTGAACGGACAACATATTGCCGCGCTCGTCGATTACCTTGCGGCCATGCTCAAACGCGCACCGGGCGACGCTCAAGGCGGACCCATGCACATTGACGGCGCCTATGGATGGTTCCGACAATCCCATCCCGAGGTGTCAACCTGGCTCGCCACTCCGTCGCTGGGATTGCAGCGTTCATCGAGAACCGATGTGCACCCGTTGCGCTGGTACGACCGCGGCGTCGGTTCGGCCTGGCTGGCTTCCCTGCTGCGACGCTGGCGCAACCGGATGCGGCGCTGAACTTCAGCAGAGGGGTCCATCACCGCATGGCAAATGCCGCAACCCAGCCCGGCGCAGTGGCAAGCCGTCCCTGCACGAGGACCCTGCCAGTGCGCCGGTCGACATCAGGCAGGTGACACTTGGCCGAAAACGTACCTGCGTCATCATCCAGACTGATCTCCAAATCCTGTGGGTCCAGCGCCTGCCGCAGGGCTTTCATGACGGCCTCTTTGGCGCTCCACAAGCCATGCACCAGTGTGCTGCGTTGTGCCACCGGGCGCAAGGCCATTGCCGCCATCTCGGTGGCTGTCAGGAACGAATTCCAGTGCTCGGGCGAGAGCACGCCGTTGCGCTCCAGATCGAGACCGACACCCGCGCAATCGGACAAGCGCGCCACCACGGCCATCACCTGCCCATCGCAGCCGTTTGCACGATCAGCGCGAACATGGCTGATGCTTCCCGTGAAGCCCGGCGGCCAGATTGGTGACCGGTCTTGCGCCATCGGAACAACAGCGCCCCGCAAGCCGAGTCGCGCCAGAGCGATACGCGCATGCATGCGCCCGTGGGCGAATTCAAGCAGGCGATTCTGATCCATCGCAGCGGTGCAGACCTGTTCCGCACGAGCGAGGATGGGAACCAAGTCCGTCAAGGCACCGCTGCTGCTGGCCATGAAAGCAGGCAGCCCCAGTTGCGTTAGCAATGATCCAGTGCCCTCAGTCACGACTCAGGCGCCACCGGGATGAGGGGTCAAAGCGGGTGCAAGCACGCGGTTGCGACGGTGTAGCACGCTGTGGCACCAAAGGTCCGACAGGTAACCAGGAACAAGCTCATGCCGCCTGCCCTGCAACACCAGCTTGAAGGTACCTAGAGCCCCCGCGGTCAGCGCAAGCAAGTCGGCGACACAGGCCTGGCGCAGCCCCAGCGTCAACAGGAAGTAGCGTCTTCTGGATTCGAACAAATATTTCGGCAGGCGTTTGGGAGCGGCACCGCGCTCCGTCACACCGGTGCTCTGGCCAGCAATGTGAATGACCCGGCTGGACGGTACATACCATGTCTGATAGCCTGCTTCACGTGCGCGCCAACAGAATTCGGTCTCCTCGTAATAGAGAAAAAACCGTTCGTCCAGTCCGCCAATTTTTTCCAGCATGGAGCGCCGCAGCATCATCGAAGCGCCGGCGCACCAGTCAATCGGCTGTGACCGTGACTCCATGGTCCGCGCAACGACCCAGCGACGCAGCAAACGCCTGATGAGTCCCAAACGCAGACCGGACTCCATTTCGCTCAGCGCAGTCGGAAAGCGAAAGGCGATTGGCCAGTCACTGCCGTCGCCATTCTCAAAACTGCTACCGGCAATTCCGACAGTCGGGTTGTGCTCCAGAAAGGCAAGCAGGGCGCCAACCGCGCCAGGCTTGACCCGGGTGTCGGGATTGAGCATGTGCAGGTAATCGGGATTCCAGAGCCGCATGGCGTGCGCGAATCCGAAGTTGTTGCCATAAGCAAAACCACCGTTGCGCGGCGCCTCGACCAGTGACACCCAATCGCCCCAGCCCTCGCGCGCAATAAACTCGGCGATTGCCGGATAGTCACCCGAGGCATTGTCCACTACGACCACGCTGAGTTGGTACGCAGGATGCAAACGCTCTGACTGCAGTGAGCGCAGGCAGTCCAGTGTCAATGCCGCCGAACGATAAGTCACTATCACAACCGCTACCCGCAGCATCCTGCCTTTGATGGTATTCATGACTTGACTCCAACCGTGAGTTCAGACCATGCCGGCAGATGCGCAAACAGGGCCGAGGCCAGGGAATCGACGTGGGCTTGCTGCAACATGCTGGCGTGACCGCCGGCCACATCTGCCAGTGCTAGTTGACCCGCAACGTTACGCCACCCGAAATCGTCGCCACTGTAGATATCCCTGTAGGGTGTATCGGCGTCCGCCCCTTGCGAAGCACGCAACAGCAGCACGGGCACATCGGGTAGCGCTGGCGGTTGATAACGCAGTTCCAGCGCGGTATAGATTTGTGCCACGGTCAACGGTGACAACCAGAGCGGCCAGGACTGATCCCGACGAACCAGTCGCTGTAGCAGGACAAAACGCAATCGAGCAGAAATGCGTGCAATGAAAGCTGATGACTCATAGGTGACGGTATTCCAGACCTTTCTCGCCACGGCACCCATCAACGCCCGCGAGCTGCCGAGTGTGCCGTCGCGTCCTCCATCGCGCTGCATCAGGGCTCGCATGCGGGACATGCGGGCGCTGGCGATCCGGCCAGCGCGGTGCGGCGCCTGGGGTGTCGCACCATCGAGAATCAGGACGACTTCGACCTCTTGGCCAAGACCGCGCAATTGCGCCGCCATAGCGTAGGCGATCACGCCGCCCGCACACATGCCACCCAGGCGGTAAGGGCCATGCGCTTGAACTCTGCGAATCTGCTCGACATAGCAGGCTGCCATGTCTTGCAGACTGGCATGCGCGAGCGCGATGCCGGGCAGGCGCCTCGGCTCGATGCCATAGACCGAAAAGGCACCCGGCAAGCGCTGCGCCAGATTGAGATAGAGCAGCGTTTCACCCAGACCGTCGTGCACCAGGAACAAATTCTTGTCGCCCCCTTGCCGCAGCAGCACCAGGCCGTCGCCAGCAGCGGTGGCCGTCGGCTCAAGCAGTCGCGCCAGTGAGCGCACGGTTGGTGCGGCGAGAATGGTCGTCAGACGCAGTTGCACACCAAAGCGGCGCTCGACCTCGCTGAACAGCTTGACCGACTGCAGCGAAGTTCCACCGAGCGCAAAGTAATCATCCTCGACTCCGATGCCGTCGATGGAAAGCACCTCTTCCCACAAGGCCTTCAAACCGGCTTCGATGGGTGAACTGGCGACCGCTGCCACGGTGTCCATCGAACGCGCCCGGCGTCCCTGCTGACCAAGTTGCTGCACCACAGCTTCACCCGACACCAGCACACTGGCAAGCCGTTCATAGCGCTGCCAACGCGCCACCGCTGTTGCGACAGGGGCCGACTGACCAGCAACCTTGCGCTCATCGGCCAGACGCGCCTCCAGCACGGCAGCCGGATCATGACCCGGGCGATGGCGCACTTTGAGCGCTTGTGCGACCGGGAGACGGTATACGTAGCCATCGCTGCTGGCCTCGCAGTCTGCACGGGCAACGCTGTCGGCAAACGCCATCGCGGGTTCATTGCGCGCACTGCTAATCAGCCGCAGCTCGACAGTCGCCAACCCCCGATCGCGGGCAGCTTCGCCCAGGCTGCGCAGCATGGCGTGCTCGACACCACGCCCCAATACCCGGCAGCTCAGCAAGAAACTGTCCACTTCCCAGGCCTGCTCACTTGATCGGGCAATCAGCACACCAACCAGGCCGTAGTCTCCAAAGCGATCACTGACCCTCACACGAAGCACCTGCGCACCCTCAGTTACAAGGTTCTTGAGTTCCTGTTCGGAGCGCCGACGGGTCGTGAAATTGAACTGATTGGTGCGCTGCGTCAGTTGCGATATGCGCGGCCATTCGTCTTCAGCCGGTTGCTCGATATCAACCTGCAAATTCAAGGCGGCCAGGAATGCTCCTATGTCGCCCACGCTCGACTCGAGCGAGCGCCTGGCCGCGTTTTCACGGTACATCCGGGTTCGTTGCGCGTCTTCAGCAGTGATGGCTGACTTGTCAAAACTCCAGATGCGAGCCAGCCAGTCCACCATCGCTTCTTCGTCAGGTACCTGCAAGGTCACGACCTGCGGCAATTCGGCGCGCATCTGGGCGCACTCCATCGGGTTGTCATCGAGAAAAACAAAGGCATCGAGGCCCAGGTTCAGCTCTTCGGCCAGCGAGCGCAAATTGGTCGCCTTGGGCAGCCAGTTGATGCGATGTGCGACTACGTCGCTCAAGTGCAGACGCATGTCTTTGCGTTGTTGCATGACGTCAAGCACGTCAGCCTCGGAATTCTTGCTGGCCAAACAGATCAGAACGCCTTTGCGTTGTTGTTCCAGAGCGAACTGCTGCAGTGCGAGGAAGGGCTCGCTCAGCACAAGACCGTCCACTCCGTCTTCACCGACCACGCCACGCCACATGGTGTTATCGCAATCAAGCACTAACACTTTGGCCGCCGTTATCTGCAAGGCATGAATGCGCCGCACCAGTGCCAGCGCGAGGGCGGCAAAGTGGGCATCCGAAAATGGAATGTGAGCGAGTTCATCGCGCTTTGCATCAAAGCGGTCCGTACTGGCAACGCGATCAATCTCCGCGGCGCTCAGTATGTGGATGCGCCCTTGTCTGGCAACGCGCGCCAGCAGCGTGGCCGAAGCTGTCTCAATGGCTGACGCAACGGACGCAGGCACACCTGGCGAGGGTGACAACAGGCTCAGCAAGACAGTGCTCTTATGCGTTGCAGCAAAGCGCTCAAGCGCAGCGGTTAACTCGTCGGCGATCCGGGAGACAACCTGGCAAGCCCCATCGGCTTCACCCTGGTCGCGCACGAAGTCCTCCATACGAATCAGGGCGACATTGATGCCGCTGGGGTTGCGCTCAAACTCACTGCCGGGCGTCAACAACTGTTGGAACAGCTGGTGGTAGGGGGCGAATTGAAGTCCCGCGTCCACACCCGCCTCGGCCAGCAGATAAGCGAGCGGTGCTTCCAAAGGCTCGGCAACAAAGGTTGAACTGATAACGATCACTGATTATTTTCCTGCGAAGGTGGAGCGTGACTGGGCATGACCACCGTCATGCAGCATTGGCGTCCGATCAATGACAGGGATGGTAGGTGAATGGTTCAGAAAACCATCGCAGAAGTGTGAAATCAGGCTCAACGCAGGCGCAGGCACTGAAATGCACCGTGCAGCACCAGACCCAAGCCGGCCAACTCCAGCCATCGTCCCACTGAGACGCCAGCAAGATGCGGGTTGATCATGGCATCGGTGCCGTGCGCCGATACGGTGCGCAGGGCCAACAAAACCAGCAAGACAGACAGCCCCGCGGCCACCGCAACGCAGGAACCGTCGCTTGCTGCAAAGGCTCGACGAAGGCCGCTGGCAACCCACAAGGCGGCCAACACCAGCACCGTCACTGCACCATACTGAAACGTCCGCCGCTGGCCATACCAACCTTCCTGCTTGGCCAGGGAACGCAATGTGTGAGTCACAAGCACATCACCGTGCAGCACGGTATTGACGGCCAAAAGGGACAGCACGGCGGCGGCAACATACCAGTTAGCGCATGCCTCCTCCCCGCCTTTGGCGATGTAACCGTTCAGGATGCAGAGCCACGCTGCGCCAAGGTAGGCGACAAGGATCAAACCGTGATGCCAGTTCAGTTGTCGCAGTGCCTGCTCCCAAGCTGGGACGGCATCGACAAGGGCCTGAACAAGAATCTCCATACCTCGGCAAACAATTCAGCGTGATGTGGCCTTGCCGGTCTTGAGCGCTTTTCCCAAGAGCAACAGCGCCGGCCACTTGAAGCGTGAAGCAATGCGGTCAAGTACGATGGGGCCGGCCAGACCGATCGCCAGGCCGAGCAGGATGTCGATCGGCAGCAGTTTGATATGCACCAGATTGAGCGCTATCCTGACCGCAGCCGTGAAGAAGACATGAAAAAGGTAGATGGCGTAGGAGTGACGCCCGATGGCGGCGAGCCCCGGAACAACACGAACAAGGCTCAGACTCAGCATGCACAGCGACATCCCGACTGCCAGCATGGCGACGGTGCGGCGGTCCGGGTTGGACACCGGCATCCCCATCGAGATCACAGCCACAGCGGCCAGCATCAGCAGGCCCCATCGAACCCAGGCGCTCGTCAGGTACGGTTTCAGCGGAAAGCGTGAAAACGCCAATCCAAAGAGAAAATAGGGCATCAGGTAGATGGCGCCCTCGATGCCGAGCATGAACCAGCCGCGCACCGTGAGATAGAGCGCACAAGCCAGCGTCAGCGCGAGCAGATAGCCTTTGACCTCGCGTATCAAGTTCCAGCGCTCCAGCAGCCAGATCACCAGGAACACCCAGAACAGCGACTCGAGAAACCAGAAGTGGGCCACCGGCCTGATGTGCAACAAATACCAGGGGCCGACCGCTGAGTTGGTGCCCGGAATCAGCGCCTGCAACACGGCGAACAGGGTGCCGACAAACAGCATCGGAATCAGGAGGCGTCGCACTTTTCCGACGAGAAATGCGCGACTGTTGCCGGCAAAGGGTCGCAGGCCATAGACCAGTCCCGACAGGAAAGTGAAAAGTGGCATGCGCAGATAGGCCAGGCCGTCATTGAGCCAGCGCACCGGTCCATCCTCAACCCGCAAGCCCAGACTGGCATCGGCACCGATCACGTGATACAGCACCAACAGCAGGCAGGCCAGCCCGCGCAAAGTCTCAATCGGCAGGTTCACGCCAAGGTCTCAAAGTAGCGCGTCATGCGCACCGTACTGACACCGTCGTGGTGTAAATATTCGACCCGATCGCAGCTGTTACGGATGATGATCAGGCCAAAGCCACCTTCCGGAAAGGCATCAAAGTTGGTATCAGCAAGTTCCTCCGGTGGTGTGAACGCGTCACCCAGATGAATCACTTCGAGCACAAATTCTCCCGGCGCGCGAAGGGCCACCAGTTCCATCGGAGCGCCTGCAAGCATGCCTTTGGCGTGGCGTATGACGTTGGTGAACACCTCGACGCTGGCAACTTCAAAGATACCGGCCTCTACCTCCGACATGCCAGCCTGCAGCGCCTGCAGCTTGACGAACTCACGGAAGGCCCGCAAGGATTTCATGTCAATGCTCAACTCACAGCGCACCCTGCTGCTGGTCTCGGGTGGTTGCATTAACAGCACCAGCGAGACATCGTCATTGACGCTGACATCGTCACGCAGCAGTTCGCGACGCAGCGAGTGCAGCGCCGCTGCGGGCGTGGCGTGCTGCCGGACCAGCTTGCGCACGGTGGCAAGTATGAGTTCACGCCCGATGCCTTCCCCATTAGGCAAAATGGCATCGGCCAGACCGTCCGAACACAGGAACAGCGCGTCGCCGGCGGCCAATGGTGCTTCGTCCTGAACAGACTCGATACGGTCAAGCACGCCCAATGGTGGATGTTGGTTGGGCAGCAGCTTGGTCCGGCCGTCTGCGTGAATCATGATGGACTCTTCGTGACCACAACCAACCCAGGTGATGACATTTCGTGCCCGATCGATCCGGATATAGGACAGTGTGACAAAAGCCTCCAGGGCCTGCAGGTGCTGCGTCATGGCCTGGTGTACCGACGACACGATCGCTATCGGCTGCGGCGCTTCCTGTCCCGGCTTCTGCGTGGCCAGCAGTTCTGCCAGTGACCGACTGAATTGCAATTTGGTTGCTGCACCCATCAGTGCGGCAGGCACCCCTTTGCCCATAACGTCGCCAGCAATGATGTCCACGCAATGCTCACCGACCCGCATGACCTCGACAAAATCACCGTCAATACCCTTGGAGGGTTGGTTGAAACTGCTCAGCCAGACGTCGTTGAATTGTTGCAGCGGGCTCGCAGCCAGCAGCGACTGCTGGATCCGGGTGCCAATCTCCAGCTCGCGTTGACTGGCTTGGGCCAGGGCCATCTCCGTCCGGCGCAACTGGGAAATGTCAGTTTGTATCGTGATGTACTGCCGAATGCTGCCATCCTGATTGGGCACCGGGACCGTCGTGCTGGAAACCCAATAGTTGCCGCCATCGCGTCGACGCAGCGACAGTTCGCCATGCCAGATGGCGCCAGACGCGTGGGCAGAACGCATTTCAGCGTAGGCAAGCGGGTTCAGCCGCTCGCGGAACTCGTAGTATTTCTTGCCTAACAGTTCTTCTCTGGAAAATCCGGAAATCCGGACCAGCTTGTCGTTCGCATAAGTAATGGTTCCTGCAACATCCTCGATACTGACAATGGCGTGCTCGTCCAGCGCCATCTTCTGGCGTTCCAGATCGGTGGTCAGTTCCTGGTACTTCAGCAGCAAGTCTGCCTTTTCCCGTTCGATTGCCTTCTTTTCACTGATATCCCGCACCGCCACGGTGAAAAACTTCTCACCCTGGACCTGCAGCGGGACCACCGTCAACTCAATCGGGAAAATACTTTGGTCAGCGCGCATGCCAACAGTTTCTATGCGCCTGTTCAGGCGTCCCAGTACCGGTCCATCACCGTTGCTGTGGTAGCGCTTCATGCCCTCCTCATGATCATGGCGCAAGTGCGTGGGTATCATGAACTCGTGCAAGGGCTTACCCACGACCTCTGCGTCGGTACGCCCGAACATGCTCTGCACGGCCGGATTCATGTCCACAATGCAACCACTGGAGTCCACCGTCAATATGCCGTCGATGGAGGAGTCGAACATGGCCCGCTGGCGCGCTTCGCTGGCGTAGACCGCCTGGTGCAATTCCTGGTTGATCGACTGGTGGCGCTTCAGACTGCGTGTCGTCAACACGGTCAATGCCAGGATCACCAGCAGGGCAATGCAGGCCAGACCGAGCGTCCATCTTTCAACCCGCATCACGTCACGCATCACATCATCGAGCGAGGATTCGACCACAAGAGCCATCGGCCATTGAGGCAAAATCGCAAATGCGGTCGTGACGCTTTGACCATCCAGGCCTGCGCCAATGTAGCTCCCCCACTCCCTGCTTGGCAGAAAGTCAGCAAACAATCGAAGCTGCCGCATCGAACTGCCAAGGGCACGCGCAACATTGCTGGTCGCAAGCAGCAGTTCGCCGTCGTAGCTGATGAGCGCAACGCGCACGGTTGGATCGTTCGCTGCAGCCTCGTAGACCGTGCTGAAATAGTCTGCGTTGATCAGCGCCACCAGCGTCTGGCCTTGATCGGCCGGTGTGCTCAAGCGAATCAGCATGGGCAACACATTCAATTTGGAAGCACCGGGTGCTCTGCGCGCCAGTTCCGCCAGGTCACGGCCAGCAAGCAGCGGACCCATCACAACCCTGGATGCGTCCAGCGGTGGAGCGCCCAACATACTCATCTCGACCCTCGCCCCGACATTGCCAGGTGAACTGCTTGCCAGCACCCGGCCGTCTTCGTTGAGGACCGAGACGCTTCTCAATTGAGGATAGCCTCGTACCATGCTGCCAATCAGCGGTTCCAACTGACTTGGCTCGTGTGGGTGCTGCAAATCACGATCAGCCGACGCCAGCACCAGCAGCATGGACTCCACGGCGCTGATGTCGGTAGCGGACTGGCGCGCCATCAACTTGGCCAGTTGTTGCAACTGAAGAAGATTTTCCGACCGCCTGTCGCTCTTCTCCATGTCAATGAAGCCCACACTCAAGGCTGTCACCAGCACGGCCAGCAAACCGGCGACGGCCATCAGGTGAGCGCCTTTCAGCCAGACTTTGAGGGGCGATGCGACCGGCGCGTTGTGAGTTGACACGGTCACCCTACTTTGCAACGAGAATGTCGCTCAAGCCATACTTTCTGGCCGCCTTGTCAAGACGACCATCCGCCTTGATACGGCTCACAAACTGGTCCACCTGTGCCAGCCAGTCCGGGTCGCCGGGCTTGACAGCATAAGCGTAAGGTATGAGATTGAATGGTTTGGGCGGAGACACCAGACGCACCCAGTCGGCACTGGCCATCAGGCGCCGACTGTAGGGATAGTCTGTCATGAAAACATCCACGCGGCCCGATTCAAGCTCCTGCTCGCGCGTCAGGGGCGGTCGAATCACGACCAGTTTGGCCTGCTTCAGGGCTGCAGCCATCACCGGTTCCATAAAGGTTCCTGCCTGAACCGCCACCTGGATCCCCGGCTTGTCAATATCGTCCCAACTCTTGATGCTGCGACTGGCAAGCGTGGTCATGCCATAGATGTCGCTCTGCAGGTAGGGTTGCGTGAATTGCAGCGATTGCTGACGCTGCGCCGTGATGCCAACCGCAAACATGGCCACGTCGCAGCGCTCATCAAGCAGGTCCGGTATCAGCCTGGAAAATGAGGATTCGACGTACTCCAGCCGCGCCCCGACGTCCTTGGCAAATTCGTTGGAGAGATCGATGTCGATACCGTCGAGTTGATGACTGCGCGGATTGCGATAGGTAATGCCGTAGTAGTCCGGCCAGATGCAGACGCGAACCGCTCTCGCGGCTTTGACCCGTAGCGCGACTGGGCCAGCGTTAGCCCATTGCGGCGCTAGCAGGCTCGCTCCCGCGACCAAGGTCAGGGCACATGCCCACCCGGCAGTGCCGGCACAAAATCGGCGCATTCCTGAAAACTCCACATCCATATTGCGAACAGACCGGATCAGGCAAAGGACCTGACGGCTTCCTCTCGCGTATCGTGAATATTGAAGATCCGGTGCATGCGCATCAGTTCAAACAGAGCTCGCACCGTCTTGGACATATCGCACAACTTGAAGTCACCCCGTCTGCCATTGAGCAGACGCAGACACGAAATCAGGGCGCCCAAGCCCGAACTGTCAACAAACTTGACGCTGGACATATCCAGCACGACGCGTGTGCGTTCGTGCATCATGGAATGCACGGCATCCCTGAATTCACGTGCATTGCTGGCGTCCAGGTTGTCGTCGTTGAGCTCGATCACCAGCACGTCGTTGTCTTCAATTTTTCCCTTGAGTTCCATCTTGGATTCCTTCATTGGTTCGGGGTTGGCCTTGGCATGACGGTATTACAGCGCAAGGAAGCTTCAGGAATGTCACGACAATGTGACGAACCTAAAAACATCGGGCGGCACTATCACCCGCCTCAAACAATACGCACGATTTCGGTTTGAAGTTCATCCAGAGCGGCTGCCAGCGCGGCGGCATTGCCTTGTGCTACGCGGGCCTCGGCGTCGCGCGCGCGCTGGCCCAGGCGCTCGAAGCCAAAACTGGCGGCGCTACCTGCCAAGCGGTGCAATGCCGCCAGCAAAATCTGGCTATCCCCAGCCGTCGATATTTCCGTCCAACGGGACCCCAGTCCTGCCACGTAGCGTTGCCGCAAGACCGCGAACTGTGCGCTGGCACTTGAAGACAATCCGTCAGTCAGTCCGCCGGCCACCACCATGCTCCCAATAGATCCGAATGTCCTCTGGCAATTTGACGGGGTCAAACGGCTTGACAATGACACCCGTCGCGCCGTACAGAAGCAGTTCTTCAACTTCGTCGGGCATGGCCTTGGCGGTCAGGAATACCACCGGCACACCCGTCATTGCTGGCTGAGAGCGCAGGGCGACAAGCGTCTGTGGCCCGGTCAAACCAGGCATCATGACATCGAGCAGAACAAGATCGGGCTTGAAGGCAGCCACCTGGTCAATCGCCAACTGCCCGCCTGCACACATGCACACTTCGTACCCACCAACCGTGGCCAGGCTGAATTCCAGAATCATCCGGATGTCAGGGTCATCCTCCACGCACATGACCCGCTGCAATGACCTCATGGCGACTCCTGTCCACTGGCTTTGATAATGGCGGATCGAACGGTGGCCAGCAGTTCGTCGCGGCTTGCATGGGACTTGCGCAACCATTTCATACCCATGTGGTCGACGAACGATTGGTCCACGCCGTCGCTGTAAAGAATGACTGGCCGGGCACTCGCCAAGCGCTTCAAACTCAGACAAAATTCTTCGGCAGCGCCTTGCGCGCGAGGGTCAGCGATGATGATGGGCACCGAGCCCTGACTGACCAGACCCTGCGCTTGTTGAAGGTCTGGCGCACCTTCGACCCGGCACAGTGACGATAACCAGTCCACCAGGCGGCGTCTGGAATCAAGATCATTGTCAATGTGCAGAACCCAGGGTGTCCAGACCGTCGCAGCGACGTCATCGCGCGGCAGTTCAACACTGAAAGTGGCACCCTCGCCCGGCACCGACTCTACACTCAACAAGCCACCCATGCGCTCGATCAGCATGCGGCTGATGTACAGGCCCAGACCCGTGCCGCCCTTGGCACGCTGGTCGGAACCATCCGCCTGGGAGAATTTCTCGAACATGCGGCCACGAAAACGAGGATCGACGCCGGGCCCACGGTCACGCACGCTGACCCGCACGTGGCTGACAGTCCAATCCAGACTGACGGCAACAGCATCGCCGTCGGCCGAATGTTTGATCGCATTGGACAGAAGGTTGGCCATCACCTGCAGAAAGCGCTCGCCATCAACGCGCACCTGCGGGCATCCCTCGGGGAGGTCGGCACCGAGCGTCACGCCGACGCGCAGCGCGTAGCCCTGATTGCTTGTGATCGCTTCCCGCAGCAGCGCATCAAGCCGGGTCAGGCGCAGTTGCATCACCATCTGATTGCCTTCTAGCTTGGTCAGATCCAGGATGTCATCAATCAGGTGACTCAGGCGCTCCGCATTGCGCTTGGCCATCTCGGCCAGGGGCATTGCGGCCTTGGGCAATGCGCCCGCCGAACCACTGGCCAGCAGACCCAAGGCACCTCGAATCGAGGTCAGCGGCGTACGCAATTCATGGCTGACCGTGGCGAGAAACTCGTCCTTCATGCGCTCGACGCGCCGTCGCTCGGTCAGGTCCCTGATCACCAGTGTGTGCTGCACTCTTCCCTGCTCGGCCCAATCGCTGAGCGCCAGTTCTGCCGGAAACACGCTGCCATCGGCGCGGCGCAAGGGCAATTCGTGCCGCACCAACAGCTCAGACAAGGGCGCGCCGACTGCAGTTGCAACCAGTTGCCCGGTCAACTGCCCGTCCATGCACGCAAAAAGGCGCGCCGCTGCCGGATTGCTCTCTCCAACCAGACCCGCATCATCAAAAGTGATCACCGCGTCCAGAATACTGTCATGAATCGCGCGCTGGCGCTGCGCCATGGCCGCCAGTCGTGACTGCAAGCGAAGCACCTTGGCGTAGTGACGCAGTTTGGCTTCCAGTAAACCAGGGCTGATGGGTCGCACCAGATAATCGTCGGCACCTTGCGACAAGGCGTGAATGAAGTGTTCCTCGCCTTCCAGCGAAGACGTCACAATCACCGGCAGCCAGCGATCCATGGTTATCTCGCGGACTCGACGCGTCACTTCGAAGCCGTCCATCCCGGGCATCAACAGATCCAGAAGAACCACGTCCAGCGTCTGCGTGCGCACCTGCTCGATCGCCGCACTGCCGCTGTCAACACCCAGCGCCTGGTGACCCAATCCATTCAGCAAATCGCACAAGTGAAGACGTGAGGCCGTTATGTCATCCGCCACCAGCACCCTCAGTGTGGGTTTCGCATTCAAGGGTCTGTACATAACTGGCGGATCGTGTTTGGCTGAGGCAAAGCGCTCGCCATCAGTTTAACAAGTCGTTGACAATCCTGTCACAACTCTGCACGGGCAAAAGACTGTAATACGGGACACCAATCGAACGAGGCGTCTCATGACCGGATCTTCCCTGCCCCAACTCAAAATACCGCTGGCCAATCGGCTGCGCGCACGCCGTGCACGCCTCGTCTGGTGGTGGTCAACACGCAAGCTGCCGCTGATCAAACGCTCGCTGGACATCGTCCTGGTGCTTTCGGCGCTGGTCATGCTGGCCCCTCTGTTCCTGCTGGTTGCCCTCGCGATCAAGCTGTATGACCGGGGTCCCGTGCTGTTCTGGCAAAAGCGTGTCGGCCTGCATGGTCAGATTTTCGAATTTCCGAAATTCCGCTCCATGTGCGTCAATGCGGAGGCGGTTCGCGCCGCACTCATGGCGAACAATCAACACGGCAGCGACGGCGTCACCTTCAAAATGAAGCGCGACCCCCGGATCACTCCGGTAGGCCGCTTGATACGTCGCACCAGCATCGACGAGTTGCCACAATTGTGGTGCGTCCTGACCGGTCAGATGAGTCTGGTAGGGCCACGCCCGCCCCTGGTCAACGAGGTTGCACGCTACACCATGCAGGAGCGTCAACGCCTCTCCGTGACGCCTGGCCTGACATGCATCTGGCAAGTCAATGGACGCTCGGAAATTCCCTTCCCGCAGCAGGTGCTGATGGACATTGACTATATCCAGCAACGCTCCATCAGTACCGATGTCAAGTTAATTGCGAAAACCCTGCCCGCCGTCATCCGTGGCCGCGGCGCCTACTGATTGCACGCACCATGGCAAGCTGGTTAACTCCGAACAAGCACTTTGCGTCCAACCCGGCCGTCCACTTCGACCAACGCGCCGACCGGCAACTGCGCGCGTTCGACATCCTTTTGTCCCTCCTCTTGCTGCCGCTGGCGGTTCTGCCCGTGATGCTGGGCCTGCTGCTGGGCCGGACCCGCGCCACGCTCTATCAAGGCTGCGCCGGTGAGCGATTCAAGCGCTGGCAAATCGATTTTCCAGCCACCTCGGCGGGCCGCATTCTTAGTCGAACCGGGATCGGTTCCTGGCTCGTGCTTTTCAACATCCTGCGTGGCGACATGGCGTGGGTCGGCCCCCAGGCAAAGCCGGGACTAAAGCGCATCCGACCGGGACTGGTCAATATATGGGAACTGCGCCGCCGCACTGCGGTGGACTTCGGCTCGGAACTCGACGCCGACCTGGAGTACGCCGCACAGCGCGGACTCAGACACGATCTGGGACTGTTGCTGCGGGCCTTTGCGCTGCTATGGCTGCCCAAGCCTGCCGAAGCCAGTCAGGCCCGGCTGTGTGTTGGCGACGTCTCTTTCGATAACGTCAACATGACCGAAGCGATTGAGCGCATTGGCGACATGCTGCTCGGGAGCAGTGCGCAGCAAGTGAGCTTTGTCAATCCGGCCTGTGTCAACATCGCCAGCGGCGACCGTGGCTATCGTCGATTGCTGGCGCGCGCCGCCCTGGTGCTGCCCGATGGTATCGGCATCAAGATTGCCGCCGTCATCCTTGGCGTGCCCCTGAAACAGAACGTCAACGGAACCGACTTGTTCCCACGCCTGTGCGAAATGCTGCAAGCACGTGGCGCCAGTGTGTTTCTGCTGGGAGGCCGCCCCGGCATTGCCGAGCAAGTGGCGGCGGTGATTCATGAAAACTGGCCCCAGTTGCGCATTGCCGGGCTGCGGGATGGCTATTTTGAAACTGCCCAGGAGGGCGAAGTGGCAGCCCAGGTGACTGCCAGCAAAGCCGACGTTCTGCTGGTGGCACGCGGCGTACCGATGCAAGACGTATTCATTGATCGCCATCTGCACCAGTTGGGCGTCAAAGTAGCTATCGGCGTTGGCGGATTGTTTGACTTTGTCTCCGGGCGTATCAACCGGGCTCCAGCCTGGATGCGCGACAGCGGTCTGGAATGGATTTACCGTTTGTTGCAAGAACCCTCCCGCATGTGGCGGCGCTATCTCGTTGGTAACTTCAGCTTCCTCGGCCGCATCGCTCTGCAGCGCCTGGGTCTGCGCCGGCCTGCCAATGATGAATTGAAACAGCTTGCCCAGGTACTGGGCGCTGGCCTTGAGGGCATTGCCGGACTGCGCACCGTACTTTTCGCCACCGCCACTGCGCCGCAGGACATACCTGTTGGAGACGACTTTCCGGCCGCCTTGTTGCCGCTGGGTTGCAAGACGTTCATCGAACATGCTCTGGAGCAGCTCTCCAATGCCGGCGTCAGGCAGATTGACCTGGTCGTCAGTTCCCGCCCGGAAGAAGTGCGGCGACTGCTGGGCCATGGTGAACGCTGGGGCGCACAGTTGCGCTGGCACCTGGTCAAGGAGTCTGGAACACCCTATGGCGTCATGACGTCGCTCGGTCTGGAGCAGGCCCAGCGCATCCTGATCGGCCATGCCGACCGCTGGATCTCCGATGACGCCCTTGCCGCCTTGCTGCAGCGAGATCAGGTGCTGACACTGGCCAACGAAGGGGTCAAATGGGCCGGCTGGGGCTGTGCCACGCAGCGCATGCTCGGAGCCATTTCACCCTTCAGCAACGAGGCTGCGCTGGGTTCCGTCATGTGCAATATGGCGGCCGAGCTGCTGGTACTGGAGTCACACCAGTTCATCGCTGTGCACAACGCCGTGCAACTTCTGGAAGCACAAGGGATCGCCCTGACCGGTGAATTCATGGAGCAGGTTCCCGCCACCTGGCTGCGCACGCCGTGGGGCGCCTACAGCCCCGACGCTGTGGTGCAAGCAGGCGCCCTGATTGAGGGACCGGTGCTGATAGGTCCAGGCTGTCTGGTGGCTTCAGGCGCGCGCATTGGCCCGCTCACACTGCTGACCAGCGACAGCGTGATTTCGACCGACTCTACCGTGCGCCACAGTGTGGTGCTGCCTCATACCTATGTGGGTGAAGGTCTGGAACTCAACGAGGCCATTGTCAAGGCACGCAGCGTCCAGCACCTGCGCCTGGGCGTGCGTACCGTGCTGCCGCCTTCCGAAGGCCTGCTGCTCGACCTCAAACCCAAGCAAGGCATAGCAACGAGCTGGTCTGCCAGGTTCGTTGCGGGTGTGGCCTGCGCCGCCCTGTTTCCCTGGCTGGTGGCCGACGCCGCTCTGAGTCGCTCGGCGCTGCGCTGGAATCGACGCATGGTGGTCTCGGGACAGGATGCCGAGAGCGGCCAGCTGCGGCTGCAGAGTTTGCGCTGTCCCAACTCGACAGGGCGCGGCGCGGGCCATTTTCTGGCACATTACGGTGCTCTGCTGGATATCGCGGCAGGACACCGAAGCTGGTTTGGCGCACGGCCCAGAAGTCAATCGGAATGGTATGCCCTGAGCCGGGACTGGCAACTGCTGCTGGCCAATACCCCGGTCGGCTGCCTGCACGCACCAGCATGGGACCAGGGCGAGGCCGAGAGTCGCGAAGCACGAGCGGCGGCTGATGTCTTTTATGCCGTCAGCCAGAGCCTGGCGCTGCGGCTGCGCATCGTGGCAGGAATGCTGCGGGGTGGCGTGACAACGACTGCCAATGTCGCCTGAGTCCCAGGGTCAGCCAGGCACCAACACGTCATCGGCACCCGCCTCGGCTTTGCTGGCATAGAACTGCACCCGGTTGCGCCCCTGCTCTTTGGCCTGGTACATGGCCGCATCAGCGCGCATCAAGATGTCTTCCTGGCTCGCTTCGCTGTGGATGAACAGTGTTACACCAATGCTGGCTGTGCAACGATGCTCAAGCGTGACAGCGTCGGTACTTTCGCGCTCCACACTCAGGACGTAGGTTTCAGCCAGAGCCAAACGTATCTTCTCGGCAATGACGCCGGCCTGCGCCTTCGACTCCTCCTGGCCGAGTGCCAGTTCGTCCAGCAGCACCACAAACTCGTCACCACCAAAGCGCGCCACGGTGTCGATCTCGCGCACGCAGGCCTTGAGTCGGCTTGCCACCTCCACCAGCAAGAGATCACCCGCCGAGTGTCCATGCTTGTCATTGAGCGCCTTGAAATTGTCCAGGTCCATGAACATCAGCGCGCCATAGAAGGCACTGCGCTTGCTCGCCAGCAGGGTCTGGCTCAATCGATCGTTGAGCAAGCGCCGATTAGGCAGATGCGTCAACGGATCGTAGAAGGCGAGCTGTCGCACCTGTTCCTCCATCTGCTTGCGCTCAATAATGTCGGCTTCAAGTTCACGCTGCGTGCGAAGCAGTTCTTCAGCCTGCAACTCCAGTTCGACCTGATGGACACGCAGCTCATACAAAACCTGTAGCGCTTTGTCAGGCGTCAGAAACTTGTCCCCGCGCGAGGCCTCGGTCAGGAAGTTGCGCGCCACCGCTTCAGCCCGCCGATGCAGCAACTGGGTTCTGGTTTCGGGCTTGTCTATAGCACGCGTCATCGGAACGACCTGGCTGGGCCACTCAACAACGATGGCAGTCTGATCGTCCAGCGCCGGCGCACCGCCGGTAAAGCCCTTGAGCGTCTGCTGCAGAGAGTCGAGCAGGGCAAACGGCACCAGCGCAGCCTTGCGGCCAGCCTCGAAGGCGGCAATCAATCGCTCCTGCCCGTACTGTTCGCCGCCAGCATTGCAGGCCTCGGTGATGCCGTCAGAGTAGACCAGCAGACTGTCGCCCGGGCCGATCGGGACGCAGACCTCTGCATAGACTTCATCGGGCAAAACGCCGATCGGCATGTTCTCGCAATCTATGGTAAGAACCTGCCCCTGTTTTGCGGAGAGCAGCAAACCCGGTGTGTGGCCGGCATTCACAAAGGTCAGCGTGCCGGCTTCCAGGTCAAAGCGGTACAAGGCAAGCGTGACGAAAGACGACAACTCCACCAGGCGCGGCGTCAACACCTTGTGCAGTTGATTGACGATCTGCTCTGGCGTTGGCAGCACCGTGCCAAAAGACTTGACCACCTGCAGATCGGCCAGCACCTGGTGGTAGGCGGATCGGACACCGGCGCCAATCAGCGCCGCACCCACCCCCTTGCCCATCACATCGCCCACCAGCACGTCAAAGCTGTTGGTGTGCAGCCGGCGGATGTCGGAGAAGTCGCCGTCCACCACCTGCGAGGGCTCGCTGAAGCTGCTGACGCTGGCGCCCTCAATGCCCTTGGGTATCACACCCTGCAGCAGCGTGTGCTGGATCGCATTGCCAAATTCGAGTTCACGCTGGCGCGAAGCCTGCAGCAAATCGGTGGCCTGTTTGAGTTCATTGAACTGGGTCTGGATTTCCTTGCGCAGCGCCTCGCGCTCCAGCAGATTGCGAATCCTTTGCTGGGCGGTAGCGACGTTGACCGGTTTGGCAATGTAGTCGGCTGCGCCCAGAGCCAGCCCGGTGCTCTCTGCCTGTACATCACCGAGCGCGGTCAGGAAGATGATCGGAATATCTCTGAACCGGGCATCGGCCTTGAAGCGCCGGCAGACCTCAAAGCCGTCCATCTCGGGCATCATCACATCGAGCAGGATCAGGTCGGGCAGGGTCTCAGCGGCGAATTCCAAGCCGAGCGCTCCGGAGGTGGTAACTTGAAGATCGAAATCAAGCTTCAATGCCACCATCAGCAGTTGAAGATTGATTGGCGTGTCGTCGATGGCCAGAATTTTCGGTCTTGGCTTGGTCATGGTGCAGTTCTCCATTCGTATTTGGATGCCATCTGGAGCAGGCGCTGGCGTGTCAGATCGAAGCGAAATTCCTTGAGCGGCAGACCGGCATCGGCCATTTCCGGCGCCAGTTCGCTGCCGGCAACAAGTTCCTGCAAGGCCATGAAGCGGTCAATGGCATCAGCCTTGCCTCGCGCCAGCATCGGCAG
>CAITZZ010000310.1 GCA_903897005.1 uncultured beta proteobacterium
ACCATGAACTTGGGAACCACGAACAGGCTGATGCCCTTCACGCCTTCGGGGGCACCCTGCACGCGGGCCAGCACCAGATGGACGATGTTTTCGGCCATGTCGTGCTCACCCCAGGTGATGAAAATCTTGGTGCCAAAAATCTTGAATGTTCCATCGGGTTGCGGCTCGGCACGCGTGCGCACTGCGGCGAGGTCGCTACCCGCTTGGGGTTCGGTCAGATTCATGGTGCCGGTCCATTTGCCACTGACCAGGTTCTCCAGGTAAACGGCCTTCAACTCGTCGGAGCCGGCGGTCAGCAGGGCTTCAATCGCGCCGTCGCTGAGCAGGGGACAGAGCGCAAAACTCATGTTGGCGCTGTTGACCATTTCGCCGCACACGGCGCCAATGGTCTTGGGCAGACCCTGGCCGCCGAAATCGGTCGGGTGTTGCAGGCCCTGCCAGCCGCCGTCGGTAAATTGCTTGAAGGCTTCCTTGAAACCCGGCGTAGCAGTGACGACGCCATCTTTCCAGCTCGTTGGGTTTTTGTCGCCCTCCCAGTTCAGCGGTGCAAGTACACCTTCTGTGAACTTGGCGGCTTCTTCCAGCACAGCCTGCGCCGTGTCCAGGCCGGCATCTTCAAAACCAGGAATCTGTGCAATCTGGTCGATCTTGGCCAGGTGCTCAATATTGAACAGCATGTCTTTGACGGGGGCAACGTAGCTCATGGGGTACTCCGCAATAGGCGTAACAAACAAAAATCAATCAATCACGAAAAAAAAGGGCATCGCATGCGATGCCCTTTCAGGGGTTGCGCTTAGAGCGCAGCAGTCAGTTCTGGCACGGCCACGAACAGATCTGCCTCCAGACCGTAGTCAGCCACGCTGAAAATAGGGGCCTCGGGGTCCTTGTTGATGGCCACGATCACCTTGCTGTCCTTCATACCAGCCAGGTGCTGGATGGCACCCGAAATTCCGGCCGCGATGTACAACTGCGGCGCGACGATCTTGCCGGTCTGCCCCACTTGCAGATCATTGGCGGCGTAGCCGGCGTCCACGGCAGCACGGCTGGCACCGATGGCTGCGCCCAGCTTGTCAGCCAGCGGGGTCAGGACGTCGTTGAACTTCTCGGAGGAACCCAGCGCCCGACCACCCGAGACGATGATCTTGGCCGCCGTCAGCTCGGGGCGGTCATTCTTGGCGATCTCAGAGCCCACATAGGTAGATTGGGCACTGGCGGCAACGGCGGCAACGGTTTCCACGGCGGCGCTGCCACCCGTGGCAGCGGCGGGGTCAAAGTTGGTGGCGCGAACCGTCATGACCTTGGTTGCATCAAGGCTTTGCACGGTGGCAATGGCGTTACCCGCGTAGATCGGGCGCTCAAAGGTGTCGGGACTGTCGACCTTGGTGATGTCGGAGATCTGACCCACATCGAGCTTGGCCGCCACGCGGGGCGCTACGTTTTTGCCGGTCGCCGTAGCGGCGAAAAGGATGTGGCTGTAGTTGCCAGCAACCGCCAGGATCTGGGCGGTGACGTTTTCTGCCAGACCATGGGCCAGGGCATCGCTGTCGGCGTGCAGCACCTTGGCAACACCGGCGATTTGGGCGGCAGCCGCGGCAGCAGCGGCGGCATTGCCGCCGGCCACCAGGACGTGGACATCACCGCCGCATTGCAGCGCTGCAGTCACCGTGTTGAGAGTGGCACCCTTGATGGATGCGTTGTCGTGTTCAGCAATAACGAGAGCAGTCATGTTCGGGTCCTCAGATAACTTTGGCTTCAGTCTTCAGTTTGGCAACGAGCGTCGCCACATCCGGTACCTTGATACCGGCACTGCGTTTGGCAGGCTCAACCACCTTCAGCGTCTTGATGCGGGGAGCGACATTGACGCCCAGGGCCTCGGGTGTCAGGATTTCAAGAGGCTTTTTCTTGGCCTTCATGATGTTGGGCAGGGTCACATAGCGGGGCTCGTTCAGGCGCAAGTCTGCGGTGATGATGGCCGGCAGGCTCAAGGAAAGGGTCTCGGAGCCACCGTCGATTTCGCGCGTGATGCTGGCTTTGCCGTCGACGATTTCCACCTTGCTGGCAAATGTGCCCTGGGGCAGGTCAGCCAATGCGGCCAACATCTGTCCGGTCTGGTTGCAATCGTCGTCAATGGCCTGTTTGCCCAGAATGACCAGGCCAGGTTGTTCCTTGTCCACCAGAGCCTTGAGCAGTTTGGCCACCGCCAGTGGCTGGAGTTCCTCGGTGGTCTCGACCAGGATAGCGCGGTCGGCACCAATGGCCATTGCGGTACGCAGCGTTTCCTGGCACTGGGTCACACCGCAGGAGACGGCGATCACTTCAGTCGCAACGCCCTTTTCCTTCAGGCGCATGGCTTCCTCGACGGCAATTTCGTCAAACGGGTTCATGCTCATCTTGACGTTGGCGATGTCCACACCAGTACCGTCGGATTTGACCCGAACCTTGACGTTGTAATCGACCACGCGTTTTACGCTTACCAGGACTTTCATTTGCTTGCGCTCCAGATGGTTAGAGATTGGTTTGACTTGACGTACACGTCAACTGTTCGATTCTATGCCGAGCCACCCACCACGGCGTCGCCCGGATGACCTAAACTGCATAAAACGAAAAATAGAACGATCGTGCTTTTTCTGATTATAGCCACACATCAGTGCGCTGCAAGGCGAATCTGTCACCTGCGTGAGTCAACGGTTGTGGATCACCCGCTGCGGGAAAGGAATCTCTATGGCGTGCGAGCGCAGGGCCGCCAGCACCGCCCGATTGACGTCCGAGCGCAGATTCATCTGGCCATTCTCGACATCGCGCAACCAGTAGCCCAATGTGAATTCCAGGCCGTCAGCGCCAAATGCCGACAAATGCACCGCAGGTGATGGGTCCTTGAGCACCCGATCCTGGGCCATTGCAGCCTGCAGCAGCAAATCGATGACCTGATCCACATTGCTGTCATAGGCCACAGACACCGTGGTGGTCTGGTACAGGTGGGAGTCCGCTAGCGACAGGTTTTCGACACGGCTGGTAATCAGCAATTCGTTGGGCACAATGGACTCTCGCCCGGACTGGGAGCGGACCACGGTATACCGGGCATTGATCGCCGTGATGATGCCCTCAAAGCCATCCACGCGCACACTGTCCCCGATGCGCATGCTGCGTTCGGCCAGAATCACAAACCCACTGATGTAATTGGCTGCCAGCTTCTGCAGACCCAGGCCGATGCCCACGCCTACCGCACCGCCCAGCACCGACAGGGCCGTCAGGTCGATACCGACCGCCGACAAGGC
>CAITZZ010000311.1 GCA_903897005.1 uncultured beta proteobacterium
GCAGGAGCAGATTGGCCAGTGGGCGGCCCGCAAGGAAGACGCGCAAGCCGAGATCGAACGCCTGGCGGAACTTGCCCTGCTGGGTGATGAGCAGACCGAACTCTTGTCAGCCAAGGTCGAAGAACAGGCTCAGCAGTTGCCGGAGCTCGAAGACGCACTGTCGGCTGCCCAGTCTGCGGCCAACAACCAGCGCGGATCGGTCATGCAGGTGCAGCAGCAGATCCAGGTGCTGGCCGCTGAACAACGCAGCATCGAAGAACAACACCGCCAGGTATCCACCCGCCGTGAGCGCCTGGTGGTGGATCGCAATGGACTGGCGGCACCGGATGAAGCGCGGCTGCAGGATCTGGAACTGCAACTGGCACAGGCCCAAGAAACAGCCGCCGTGGCCGATGCCCGCCTGCAGGAACTGCAGGAGGCGCTGCCCCAACGGGATGACGCCCGGCGCACCCAGCAGCAAACCGTCAATGCCGAATCAGCACGCCAGGCCGATCTGTCGGCGCGCCTGGAAGCCTTGAAAGCCCTGCAGGAAAAGGTCAAGACTGACGGCAAGCTCCAGCCCTGGCTGGCCCGCCACGGACTGGATCATTTGCAGGGGTTGTGGACCCACATTCACATCGAACTGGGCTGGGAAAACGCCCTGGAAGGCGCGCTGCGGGAGCGTCTGGCAGCACTGGAAGTGTCGCGCCTGGAGTTGGTGCGCGCCTTTGCTGTTGACGCACCACCGGCCAAACTGGCCTTTTTCAGCCCCCCAGCGGCTGCGGCACCCCAACCGGCATCGACCAAGCCCCGGCTGTCGGATCTGCTGCGCGTCAACGATGCCGGGCAGAAGGCCATCCTGCAGGACTGGTTGCAGGGTTGCTTTACGGCCACCAGTTTTGAAGAAGCGCTGGCGCAGCGCGACCAGTTGCATCCGGGCGAAAGCATTTACCTCAAATCCGGCCACGTGGTCACGGCCCACAGCGTGAGTTTTTACGCGCCCGATTCGGAGCAGTCCGGCCTGCTGGCGCGCGCCCAGGAAATCGAAAACCTGGAAAAAGAATTGCGTGCCCAGGCCATGATTGCCGACGAGGCCCGCACCGCGCTGATCCGTGCTGAAGCCGCCTACGCCGACGCATCGCAGCGCATGGTCAGCGTGCGCCGGGAAGCGACCGAGGCGCAGACCGCCGCCCACGCCCTGCAGGTAGAGACCTTGCGCCTGTCGCAGTTGGCCGAGCAGGCCAGGGCTCGAAGTGCGCAGATTGACGCCGATCTGGCAGAAGTGCAGGCGCAGTTGGATGATTTGCAGGATCGCAGAGAAACAGCGGAAGGGCGCTTCGAGTCACTGGACCTGCAACTGGCCGACAGCCAGGAGCGCCATGCCCAACTGGATGAGCGCGTGATCGAGGTGCAACGCAAGCTCACGCAGTGCCGCGAGCAACAGCGCACCCTGGAGCGCCAGGCGCAGGAAGCCCAGTTTGCCCAGCGCAGCCTGCAGGCGCGAAACGCCGAACTGGCCCGCACCATTGACACCGCCACCCAGCAGACCGACGCGGTCCACTCTGAGGTGCAACGCGCGCGTGACGAACTGATGCGTCTGACCGATGCTGCAGCCCAGGCCGGTTTGCAAAATGCCCTGGCCCTGAAGCTGGAGCGCGAACAGGCCCTGGGTGCCAAACGCAGCGAATACGATGACCTGACCGCCAAGCTGCGCGCCAGCGACGAGCGCCGCCTGCAGTTGGAACGCGAGCTCGAGCCGCTGCGCCAGCGCATCACCGAATTCCAGCTCAAGGAACAGGCCGCACGCTTGGGGTTTGAGCAGTATGAGCAGCAGTTGCAGGACGCACAGGCGGACCTGGAGGCCATCGAGCAATCCATCAAGGACGGCAATGTGCGCCTGTTGGGGATGCAGGGCGAGATCGACCGCCTGCACCGCGAGATTGCGGCCTTGGGTGCGGTCAATCTGGCCGCGCTCGATGAATTGGCCGCAGCCCGCGAGCGCAAGCAGTTTTTGGACGCCCAGAATGCCGACCTGGCGCAGGCCATGCAGACACTGGAAGACGCGATCCGCAAGATTGACGCCGAGACTCGCAATATGCTGTCTGGCACCTTCGACCAGGTCAACCAGCACTTCGGACGCATGTTTCCTGAGCTGTTTGGTGGTGGCAATGCCAGGTTGGTGATCACCGGCGACGAAATTCTGGACTCGGGTGTGCAGGTGATTGCCCAGCCCCCGGGCAAGAAAAACCAGACCATCCACCTGCTGTCGGGTGGCGAAAAGGCGCTGACCGCCATTGCGCTGGTGTTCGCGATTTTCCAGCTCAACCCCGCACCGTTTTGTTTGCTGGACGAGGTGGACGCCCCGCTGGATGACGCCAATACCGAGAGGTATGCCAAACTCGTGCGCAGCATGAGCAAAGAAACCCAATTCCTTTTCATCAGCCACAACAAGATTGCCATGGAAATGGCCGAGCAACTTATCGGCGTGACCATGCAGGAACAAGGCGTGTCGCGCATTGTGGCGGTGGACATGGAATCCGCCCTTACCCTGGCAGAGCTGGTTTAAAAATTATGAGCAATTTACAGATTGGATTGGCGATTGCTGGCGGCGTCATACTCGCCGCAGTCGTGGCGCACGGCGCCTGGAGCTCGCGGCGCAATACGCCACGCCAGGCGGCTCCCGAGCCAGAGCGTGAACTTGCGCCCGCACCCCTGCGGGAACCCGTTCTGGGAGACGATGAACACGAAAGCCAGCCACTGAGCGTACCCGGTCCGGCGCGCCGCTCGGCCATGGATTCGCTGATTGACGTGATTGCCACGGTGGCGCTTGATGGCCCCAACATGGTCGTATCAGGCGAAGCGGCCATTGCCGCCATGCCCGCCACCCGCCGCGCAGGCAGCAAGCCCTTTGCCATCGAAGGCTACAACCTCAGCACACTGAATTGGGAATCACCGGTAGCCGGTCACCGCTACGGTGGTTTTCAGGCTGGCGTGCAACTGGCCAACCGTTCGGGCGCCCTGAACGAAATTGAATACTCCGAATTTGTCGTCAAGACGCAGGCCTTTGCCGACGCCATCAACGCCACACCCGAGTTTCCCGAGATGCTGGAAGAAGTGGCCCGCGCACGTGAGCTCGACCAGTTTGCCAGCGCCCATGATGCCCAATTGGGCTTTACCATCCGGGCACGCAATGCGTCCTGGAGCCCGGGCTATGTGCAGCAGAATGCGGCGCGCCTGGGCTTTGTCGCCGGTGTGATTCCGGGTCGCCTGGTGCTGCCAGCCAGCGTGGACGGTCTGGCACCGGTGCTGGTGCTCAGTTTTGATTCCCAGGCGGCATTGGCCGAAGACCCGGCCCAGTCGGCCATTCGTGACATTGCGTTGCATTTGGACGTGGCCCAGGTGGACCGCAGCGAGCAACCGTTCGAGCGCATGCGCGAGGTTGCTGCCGGCCTGGCGCAGGCCATGGAGGGTGTCGTGACCGACGACAACGGCCAGCTGCTCACCGCCCAGACCATGGACCAGATTGGCAGCGAGCTCCAGGTTTTGTACGACACACTGGAACAGCGTGACCTTGCCGCCGGCTCACTGCTGGCGCGACGTCTGTTTGCCTGAGTATCGACAGGTCCTGGTCATGGACAACCTGGATTTGTTCGCCGCACAAGCGCCTGAACTGCAAGCGGACCCGGCGCGCATTCA
>CAITZZ010000312.1 GCA_903897005.1 uncultured beta proteobacterium
CCGATCACTTGGGTGAAGGTGGTGGCGTTCACCGCGATGCTGCCGCCCGCCACGGAAGTGGCGAGGGCAAGGTCGCTGGCATTGATGCTGCCGCTATTGACGATTTCCGGCGCGCGCAGCGCAATGCTGCCGGCCGGGCTGATGTTGCCTGAGGCATCTGCTGCTGCGTTGGCGTTGATGCTGCCGCTGTTCTCAATGCGGTCAGATGCATCGAGCACGATCTTGCCACCGCGCATTTGCATGCCGGTGGCCTCAAGCCGGCCCGAGTTTTTGACCACGCCGCCTTGCAGCCGGTCTACGGCGCGGGCCGACAAAATGATCAGGCCGCCGGGTGCCAGCACGGCGCCTTTGTTCTCGACCAGCGCCTTGATCTGCGAGGGTTCTACTGTGACGTTGTGCAATCGGCCTTCGCCGTCGAACTGCAGCGAGACCGCTTCGCCCGAGGCCAGCGCTACGGTGCCAAGCTGGGCGATGATGACGCCTTCGTTGCGGACTTCGGGCGCGAGCAGGGCGATGAAGCCATTGAGCGCAGCGCGAATCTCGCCTTCGTTGACCACGCTGCCGGTGCTGCCGTCGCGGCTGAACTTCATGTTGCCGGCCATGAAGTCCGCGTCCTTGATGTTGTGCGTGGAGGCTACCAGTGCGCCGACATCGACGCTGGCGCTCTTGCCAAAGTAGACGCCGTTCGGGTTGACAAAATACACCTGCCCGTTGGCGGTGATCTTGCCCAGGATCTGGCTCGGGTTGCTGTCGAGCACACGATTCAGTGTGGCGCTGCTGCTGGAGGGTTGCTTGTAGTTGACCTGCGCTGCGGCGCCGACGTTAAAGGTGTTCCAGTTGATGACGGCGCGGTTGCTGCTCTGGTTGACATCCAGGTAGGTGCCGCTTTGCTTGACCGTGGCGCTGCCAGCCGTGACTTGCGCACCGGTGGGCAACTGGGTCGGTGCCGGCGGGTTGGGCGGCCCGGCCAGCGCGTAGGGTGCGCACAGGCCTGCCGCGGCCATGAAGACAGCCGCCAATGCACCGGCACGCACGCTGCGCTTGCCACGACCCTTGGCGGTTTCGGCCACGGCGACGTAGGTGGCCAGCCGGTCGTTCCAGACCAGGCGGTAAAAACGGTTGAGGGTGGCGTGACGGTTCATGGTGTCGGCTTGGTTAGGCCTTGGCGGTTTTGCGTTTCTTGTCATGGACTGCTGGCGTTGTGGCCGGGGCAGGGTCGGTGGCGCTGATCGTCGTGGTGGCACCGGCCGCAATGAGCGGGGCCATGCGCTGCACCAGTTGCTTGAGGTTGCCCAAGGAGAGCAGATGGGCGTAGAGCAGGCCGAGCTCGCCGCTGGCGAGCCACTCTTGCAGCGCGGCCACGGGAATTTGTTTGAGTTTCGCCTCGTCCACCACCAGCAGGCCTTGCACCAGGGCGTTGCGTCCATCCGGAAAGTCGGCACGCAGTTCGGACTGCATCAGCAGGTTGGCGGCGTCGAGCTTCTTCAGAAAGGCGCTGGTGAGTTGCACCTGGCGCTGGTAGTCGGTCAGCAAATCAAGCGCATTTTTGAGCGCGGCCGCGGGCTCGCCGGCCTCGTCAAACAGGGGCTCGCCTTCGGCGTCGTTAAAGCCGGCGTAGCTCTCGTCTATGCAGACTCTGAGCTGGTCCGGTCCGGTTTCGGCAAAGACAAAGGGATAGCGCCGGATGAAGGCCGGAACGTACTGCGCGGCCCACCGACCGGCAGCATCCAGATACAGGTTCTCACCCTCGTGCAATCCGGTCAGGGCGTAGCACAGCAACTCGCCGGGCTTGTCGTCCACCGCAGCGCCACGGGCAAAGACGATCGGGTATTCGCGCGCTGCTTCGGCAAACTCGACGGCCACCAGCGGCACCGCGTGCACGGCAGCGGCAAAGCGCAGCGTGTCTTGCCCCTTGAGCTTGAGGTGACGATGGCGTTCACGGTCGAGCGTGACGGTGTTCTGGTAAATGAGCAAGGTGGTCATGGTGGCTTTCGTTGGTCGTGGTCAGAACGGCAGACTGGCGCTGAGCCAAAAGCGGTTTTCGCGCAGGCTGCCGTCCTGGTCGTTGCCGCTGGCGGTGGGGTTGGGGTTGTCACCCCTGCGCCGCGCCCAGGTGGCCTTGAACTGGCCGCCAAAGGAGCTGACCCAGAACAGGCTCAGGCCGTAGCCGCGCAGGCTGTAGGCGTTGAGCGCGCTCAGGGGCTCGCCGCTGGGGGCTGCGTTGTTGCGGTTGACGGCCGTGATCTGCGCCCAGTCGTAGAAAGCACTCAGGTTCAGGCCCTCAGGCAAGCGCAGCCGGGCTTCCAGGCTGAAGGTTTTGCCCTCGGCACCGCTGCCCTCGCTGCTGGGGTAGGCGCGCACGCCGGAGGCCCCGCCGAGCGTGAGTTTCTCTGAGGAGTCAAGGTTGCGGTCAGCGCCCTGCATCGAATACTGGGTGTACAGCGAAAGCTCGTCGCTGACGCTCTGGTTACGGCTCAGGCTGAGCTTCCACTTGTGGTACAGGCCCTCGGTCTGGCTGCTGGCGGCGTCGGCGGCCTGGTTGGCAGAGTCGGTCAAGTCGACCTTGCCCGCCAGCAGCGCGAGGCTGGCGCTGTTGGCGCCGCCGCCCCACAGGCCGTCAAAGGCGTTGGCGTTCAGGCTGAGAGTGGCTACATTGATGCTGTAGTTATTGGTGGAGCCGGTACTCGTCCAGTTGTCAAAGGCTTTGTGGTCGAGGTTGCCCAGCAGGTTGAGGTTGGCGCCGCGCCCACGCAGCACCGGGTAGCTGGCTTCGAACCCGGTGGTCTGGGCGGTACCACGGATGTCCAGTGCCGCGCTCTCGGGCGTGATGACGTTGTAGGCCAGATGCGAGGCATTGATGCCAAAGCGCAGGCCGTTGTATCCCATGGGTGCGGTGAGGGCAAGCCGGGTGTACTGGCTACCCTGGGTCTTGGTCAGGTTCAGGCTGAACTGCTCGCCCCAGCTTGCCAGGCTCTCCAGGTACAGGTTGCCCGAGATGCGCTCGGCACCGGTGCTGCGCGAGCCGCTGTTGTCGGCCTCGACGTTGCCGACAAAGGCGGGGGTATCAACCAGTTTTAGAACGAGGTCGGTTTCACCTTCCTCTTTGCCTTCACGAAAGGTGGAGGCAGCCGAGATGCCCGGCAGGTCATCGAGCAGCATGACGGCGCGCTCGATGGCGTCGGCGTTGATAGCCTCGCCGGGCTGCTGGATCGCCTCGATGTAACGCAGCACCCGCGCAACAGGCAGGTGGCTGGGCGCCGCGCCGTCGATCAGGGTGGCGCCAAAACGGCCTTCGATGATCTGGATGCTGACGCTGGCACCCTCGATCTCCTGCTTGGGCAGGTAGGCGCGCACCACCCAGCCGGCCTGGCGGTAGCGTTCGGCCACCGCGGCGGCGGCGAGTTGCAGATCGGCAAAGCTGAGCGGGCGATTCAGAAAACTGGCCAGCGTCGCCTGCAGCGGCTCTTCGCCCAGCAGGGTGTTGCCGAGCAGTTTGAACTGGGTGACAGTCACGGCCAAACCGGGTTGCGCCTTCATCTCGGGCGCCACCGGTGCATCGGGGCGGATCAGGCGCTTGGGCGCGCTCTGGCGGTCGCGCTCGATCTGCTGCAGGAGCGAGCCGGCGTCAGGGATGGTTTGGGCCTGTGCTATGGCGTTGATGCCCATGAGGGCGAGGGCACTCAAAAACTTAGCAGATGTTTGCGCGTGTGTCATGGCAAGCCATCGTAGGCAAGAACATCCTTGCCGTGGCTGAGCAAACCTGAGCAAAGTCCGGCGGACCCGCCTCTTCCTACAGCGAAACGCTACAAAATCTCAACGAATTCGTAGAACTGGTAGCCCTGATTGCGCAGCGTTTTGATGGGCAGGTCTTTACCAGTGGCATCCATCACCTTGCGCCGCAGTCGGTGCAACTGGCTGTCCACGCGTGCCGG
>CAITZZ010000313.1 GCA_903897005.1 uncultured beta proteobacterium
CCGGACGCTAGCGAGTCGTCATTCCGGACCATGGTTTGTCATCCCGGACCTGATCCGGGATCCATCGCTTGCGTCGATTGGACAATGGAGGGCTCAGGCGGTGCCGCCGACCGTCAGGCCGTCAATGCGCAGTGTCGGCTGGCCGACGCCTACCGGGACGCTTTGGCCTTCCTTGCCGCAGGTGCCGACACCGCTGTCGAGCTTCATGTCGTTGCCGATCATGCTGACGCGCTTGAGGCACTCGGGGCCACTGCCAACCAGAGTTGCTCCCTTGACCGGGTACAAAATCTTGCCGTTCTCGACCCAATAGGCCTCACTTGCCGAAAAAACAAATTTTCCTGAGGTGATGTCAACCTGTCCGCCGCCGAAGTTGCTGGCGTAAAGCCCCTTCTTGATGCTGGCAATGATCTCTTTGGGGTCCTTGTCGCCGCCGAGCATATAGGTATTGGTCATGCGTGGCATCGGTACCGAGGCATAGCTCTCGCGGCGGGCGTTGCCGGTCACCGGTACACCCATCAGGCGGGCATTCATGGTGTCCTGCATATAGGCTTTGAGGATGCCATCTTCGATCAGCACATTGCGCTGGCTGATGTTGCCTTCATCGTCCACATTGAGAGAGCCACGGCGATCCGCCAGCGTGCCGTCGTCCAGCACGGTCACGCCCTTGGCTGCGACACGTTGGCCTATGCGGCCACTGAAGGCGCTGGAACCCTTGCGGTTGAAGTCGCCCTCCAGACCATGTCCAATCGCTTCGTGCAGCAATATACCGGGCCAACCGGAGCCCAGCACCACCGTCATTTCTCCGGCCGGGGCGGCGCGCGCCTCCAGATTGGTCAGCGCTGCATGCACGGCCTCGTCCACATACTGGCTGATCCGGGCCGCATCAAAATAGGCCAGGCCAAAACGGCCGCCACCGCCGGCAGAACCCACTTCGCGCCGGCTCTTGCCACCAATCACTTGTTCAGCGATGACCGTGACCGACAGACGCACCAGTGGTCGCACATCGGCCGCCAGCGTGCCATCCGAGCGCGCAATCAGCACCACGTCGTATTCGCTGGCCAGACCCGCCATGACCTGCGCCACACGAGGATCCTTGGCACGCGCCAGACGCTCCACGGTTCCAAGCAATGCCACCTTGCTCGTGCTGTCCATCGTGGCAATCGGATCCAGACCCGGGTAGAGCGAGCGAGCGCTTGCCAGCTTCTTGGCGCGGGAGCGCACGCGCGCGGTTTGCGCTGCGTTTGAAATGGTTCGCACGGTGCGGGCAGCGTCCAGCAGCGACGCTGACGAAATATCATCGGAGTAGGCGAAGGCGGTTTTTTCTCCGCTGACAGCGCGCACCCCGACGCCCTGGTCGATGCTGAAGGAGCCGGTTTTGACGATTCCCTCTTCCAGACTCCAGCCCTCCGAGCGGGTGTACTCGAAATACAGATCGGCATCATCAACTTGATGCGACTTGATTTCGTTCAGGGCGCGTGTCAGGTCGGACTCATCCAGACCAAAGGGGTCGAGCAACAGGGACTTGGCAGTGGCCAGACGTTCAAGAGTGGGTTCGCGAGAGATCATGGTGGATATTATCAGTTGAGGACAGATCAGGCGGACATCCGACATCCCGCCATCACTTGAGGACAGAGCTGGTTCGCTTCGCGTAACTGCGATCTGTCCCGCAACGTACTTGCAATGTAACTGCGGTCTGTCCCGCAAGCTATCAAGATTGCACCAGCCGCTTCGATTTTGCAATCGACATCAATATGCCCAGGCCCATGCCCAGCGTGACCATGGCGGTGCCGCCGTAGCTGACAAAGGGCAGTGGCACCCCGACCACCGGCAAAATGCCGCTGACCATACCCATGTTGACAAAGGCGTAGGTGAAAAAGATCAAGGTGATGCTGCCCGCCAGCAGTCTTGAAAACAGGGTGGGGGCTTCCAGTGCAATGTTCAGACCGCGCAGGATCAGGAGGACAAAGGCAGTGATCAGCAGCAGGTTGCCAAAGAGGCCAAACTCTTCGGAAAAAGCGGCAAAGATGAAATCGGTTGTGCGCTCCGGGATGAATTCCAGATGGGTCTGGGTTCCCTGCATGAAACCCTTGCCCCAAAAGCCGCCCGAGCCAATCGCGATCATGCCCTGGATGATGTGAAAGCCCTTGCCTAGTGGGTCGCGCGTTGGATCCAGCAGCGTGCAGATGCGCTGCTGTTGGTAGTCGTGCAGGACCGGCCAGCGCATACCCTCTGCGCAAAGCTGGGGTTCAAAACCGATCAGCAAGGCCACGCCCAGCACACCCAGCAGCAGGGGCGGCAGGATCAGTTTCCAGGACAGACCGGCGAAGAAAATGATGGACAAACCTGCTGACAGCACCAGAATCGCTGTGCCCAGGTCAGGCTGGCGCACGATCAACGCGATCGGAACGACCAGCAACAGGGCGGCCACGACAAAATCAAGGGGTCGCAGCTGGCCCTCGCGCTTCTGGAACCACCAGGCCAGCATCAATGGGACGGCGATTTTGAGAATTTCACTGGGCTGGATGGTGATGCCGACATTGAGCCAGCGTCTTGCGCCCTTCTTGGTGACGCCGAAAACCGCCACCGCGATCAGCAGCGTGACACCGATGAGGTAGAGCGGCACCGCCAACGACATCAAACGTTGTGGCGGAATCTGCGCTACCACAAACAGGATGAAGCCGGCCAGCAGCATGTTGCGCCCGTGATCTTCAAAGCGTGTTCCCTGATCAAAGCCGGATGAATACATGGTCAGCATACCGGCGCAGGCAAGCAGGAACACGGCAAAGGCCAAGGGCCCGTCAAAACCACGAAACCAGGGCGCTGCGCGCTGCCAAACCGAGAGATTTTTGAAAACCACTGCCATCGGGCAATTATCCCTTGCCCGGAGTTACCATGAAGCCTTCATGTCTGCTCAACGCCCCATCACGCACCTGCTCTATCTGCACGGATTTCGTTCATCGCCCAAGTCAAACAAGGCGCGCCGAATGGCTGAACTGCTTGCCAGCAGGTATCCGCAACTGATCTGGTGGTGTCCGCAACTGCCCGCTTCGCCGCGCCAGGCGATGAAGGAGGTGATGCTGGCAATAGCCGACTGGCCGCAGCACAGCATGGCGGTCGTCGGTTCTTCGCTGGGTGGTTTTTATGCCAGCTGGGTGGCACAACAGACACACTGCAAGGCGGTGTTGCTCAACCCGGCCGTCAACCCGGCGCGCGATCTGGCCCAGTACATTGGCGAGCACAGCCTCTGGCACGACCCCGCCGAGCATTTCTTCTTTCGGGAGGAATATGTCCAGCAGTTGCGTGACCTGACGCTGCCAGAGCGGAGCTACCCTGAGCGCTGTCTGGCCATCATTGCCAAGGGTGATGAGTTGCTGGACTGGCGCGAGATGCAGGCGCACTATGCCGCTGGCCCGATTCGGCTGGTTGAAGGAAGCGATCATGCTCTGAGCGACTTTGAGGCGCATTTGCCGGCGCTGCTGGCGTTTTTGGGCCTCGACTGAGCTGCTGCGGTCGCCTCCTTTTTGCTGGGACAATGCCCTTCATGTATTTATTGTTTGAAGAAGCTGGAAAATTCATGGGCGGACGCGCCTTGTCCGAGACCGAATCGTCGGCGCAAATCGAGCTCGACAGTGGCAAGCGGATCAAGGTCAAGGCTGCCAATATTCTGCTGCGTTTCGAGGCGCCAGCGCCGACCCAACTGCTTGCGAGTGCGCAGCTTGTCAGCCAGGACATTGAACTGGAGTTGGCCTGGGAGTTCTCGCCGGAAGAGGAATTCGGATTTGCCGATCTGGCGCGCGAGTATTTCAGCAGCAAGGCGAACCAGCCAGCCACTCTGGAGCAACAGGCAGCCACCTTGTTGCGCCTGTTTGAGGCACCCCATTACTTTCGCCGCGCCGGCAAAGGGCGTTTTCGCAAGGCGCCGGCCGACATCCTGGCGCAGGCTTTGGCAGCGATTGAAAAGAAGAAGCAGCTTGCGCTGCAGGTCGGGCAGTGGGTCCAGGAGTTGGGTCAGGGGCATTGCCCTCAGCCGGTGCGTGACCAACTGTACAAGATCCTTTTCAAGCCCGACAAGAACGCGCCTGAGTACAAGGCGGTGGTGGAGGCTTCGCGGGCGACCCATCTGGGGCCGCTGGAACTGCTGATCAAGGCCGGTGCGATTGACTCGCCCTACCAGTTTCACTGGAAGCGTTTCCTGCTGGAGAACTTCCCCAAGGGAACCGGTTTTGCCAGGTTGGAAGCACCGCCGATTCGCGAGGACCTGCCCCTGTCGCCGGTGCGTGCTTTTTCTATCGACGACTCTGCTACCACCGAGATCGACGATGCGCTGTCGGTGCAGGGACTGGGTTCGGGTCGGGTCCAACTGGGCATTCATATCGCTGCTCCAGGTTTGGCCATCCTGCCCGGCAGTGTGATCGACGCAGCGGCGCGCCAGCGTCTGTCCACTGTTTACATGCCGGGTTACAAGATCACCATGCTGCCCGAGGATGTGGTGCAAAGCTACACCCTGCAGCAGGGCTGCGATTGTCCTGCCGTTTCACTCTACGTTGAACTGGATGAAACGACGCTGGCCATCTTGAGCAGTCGAACGCAGATCGAACGTGTGCACATAGCCGCCAATCTGCGCCATGATCAACTCGACGCCATCGTCACCACCGAGTGGCTGCAAGACCCCGTCTGGATGCATCCGACAGAGCCGCAGGCTTTGCAGCCACAACGCGAGGCCTTGTCCTTTCTGTTCCGATTGGCCCAACATTTGAAAGCCGGGCGCGAACTCGCACGCGGCAAGCCCGAGACCTTCAATCGGCCGGATTACAACTTCAGGTTGATTGGAAACCAGGGTGCCGAGCCGCAGGGCACGGAGACCGTGCAGATCAGCGTTCGTCAGCGCGGCGCACCGCTCGATCTGATCGTCTCGGAAGCCATGATTCTGGCCAACAGTACCTGGGGCAACTGGCTGGCCGAACATGGTGTACCGGCGATTTACCGCTGCCAGGCTTCATTGCTGCCAGGCGTCAAGGTTCGCATGGGCACCAAGGCACTGCCACATGCGGGCATTGGTGTGAGGAGCTACGCCTGGAGCAGTTCGCCGCTGCGCCGCTATACCGATCTGGTGAACCAGTGGCAAATCATTGCCTGCGCGCGCCACGGCAAGACGGCCGCCCTGGTGGCGCCATTCAAACCCAAAGACGCGGATCTGTTTTCTATCATTTCAAGTTTCGATGCCGCCTATTCAGAGTACAACGGATACCAGGGAGCGATGGAGCGATTCTGGACACTCAAGTACCTGCAGCAAAATGCCATCACCGAAATCGATGCCACGGTGTTCAAGGAGAACATGGTGCGTGCGGATGAGCTGCCCTTGGTGTTGCCGGTGATCGGCGCACAGGGGTTGCCGCGCGGTGCGCGCCTGCGCGTCAAGCTTGGCCAGATTGATGAAGTGACGCTGGATGTGACGGGAACGGTGCTGGCGCGACTCGACACCTTGCCGGCGAATGACAGCGCAGCGCTGGACTGTGATGAGGATGAAGTGGATGGAAACGTCGCAGTCGGCCCGATTGCCATTGCGGTCGACATGAACGATGCCGATGCTGCCACCAGCGCAGCGGCCAGTGATGAGTGAGCGTCGTGAAGTGCTTGTCCTTTAGCACTCTGCAGTGGGCCCTGGGCGCATCGATAGCCGTGCATGCTGCCTTGCTGGCAGTACGCTTTGTTGATCCGCAGACGTTCAATCGCGTTTTTCAGGAGACGCCGCTGGAAGTGATTCTGGTTAACGCGCGTACCAACGAACGTCCAACCAAGGCGCAAGCCATTGCCCAGGCCAGTATCGTGGGTGGCGGTGATGCGCCAGGGGGCCGGGCCACCAGCCCCTTGCCGCCGGCACCTCTGTCGCAGTCAGGTGATGCCAATGAGGCGCAGGCACAGGCCCGGTTGCAGACTCTGACGGAACAGCAAAATCTGCTGTTGGCCGAGGTCAGATCACGCCTGGCAGCGATGCCGGCGCCGGACCCGAACCGGCCTGACAGTCCGGCGCCGGAGCAGGTTCAGCGCGAGCAAACGCGTCGCCAGTTAAGCAAGTTGCTGGCAGAAATCGAGAAACGTATCCAGACCGAGAACGAACGCCCCAGAAAGCGTTACATCGGACCTTCGACCCGGGAAGAGGTGTACGCCATCTATTACGATCGATTGCGCCGACGCATCGAGGACAAGGGCACCGAGAATTTCCCGGAAACGGCGGGCAAGAAGATGTACGGAGAGCTGACATTGGCCGTGACAGTCAATTTTGACGGGAGGATTCACCAGGTCGAAGTTGTTGAAGGCTCCGGCAATCGCGCTTTGGATCGACGTGCCGTGGCGATTGCCAGGAGCGCCGGCCCGTTTGGCCGATTTAACGCGACCATGCGCCGTCAGGCCGAACAGATCTGGGTCGTTTCCCGTTTCAAGTTCACGCGCGACGAGACGCTGGAAAGCCGACTCACGGCAAACTGAACACCCGTTGAACCAAGGACCAACAAGAACATCTATGGATCTCTACTGCGTCATGGGCAATCCGATCAAGCACAGCCAATCGCCGTGGATTCACGGACGCTTTGCTGAACTTACCGCTCAGGCACTGCACTACGACCGCAGGCTTGTTCCCCTCGATCGGTTTGCCACCGAAGTGAAGGCCTTCTTTTCGGAGGGCGGGCATGGTTGCAATATCACGGTGCCCTTCAAGTTTGAGGCAGCTGCGTTGGCCAACCATCAATCGGAGCGTGCCACATTGGCAGGTGCAGCCAATGTATTGACCTTGCAAAATGGCAAGCTGATGGCGGACAACACCGACGGCGCCGGTTTGGTCAAGGACATTCAAGGCAATGCCGGAGTTCGCCTGAGCGGGCGCCATTTGCTGCTGATTGGCGCCGGCGGGGCCGCCGCCGGGGTACTCGGCCCGCTGCTGCTGGCCGGTCCGGCCAGCATCACACTGGCCAATCGAACGCTGGCCAAAGCCAGTGCTTTGGTGGCGCGACATGCGGCGCTGGCGGCACAGCAGGGGACGGAACTGCGGGCGCAGGGCTTGCACTCACTGAGCACCAGTTTTGATGTGCTGATCAATGCCACGACCAGCAGTCTGACAGCTGGCGCGATGCCGGTGGCTGCGAGCACCCTCAAGCCTGGCGCATTGGCTTACGACATGATGTATGGCAGTGCGGCGCAGGGCTTCATGAGCTGGGCCCAGGCGCATGGTGCGCAGGCGCGTGACGGTCTGGGTATGTTGGTGGAACAGGCGGCCGAGGCCTTCATGATCTGGCGCGGCGTGCGCCCACCGGCTCAGCAGGTGCTCGCCGAACTGCGCCTGCTCATGGCCTGAGCCGAAAACAGCCATGAAGTCTTTGCTGCGCTGGTTCGGTTTGACGCTTCTTGCGGTGCTGGCCTTGCAACTCTTTTTTGTTTTTCGTATCGCGGCCATGGCCGTGCTGGCGCCAGAGTCTACGGCCTTTCAGCGTTCCGAAGCCTGGCGTGTGCAATCCGAAAAAGCGCGCCTGCCCTGGCGCCAGCAATGGGTGCCCTATGAACAGATTTCTGACCTGCTCAAACAGGCGGTGATTGCCAGCGAAGACGACGGCTTCAGTAACCATGATGGCGTCGATTGGGATGCGCTGGAAAAAGCCTGGCAAAAGAATGCCAGAGCGCAGTCCCAGGCAGAGAAGGCGCGGGGCAACAAAGCGCCTGCCGCGGCCAGGAGTCATAACAAAGCCGTGCTGCGCACGCCGAAAGTTGTTGGCGGATCGACGATCACGCAGCAGCTGGCAAAAAACCTGTTTCTGTCGGGCGAGCGCACGCTGCTACGCAAAGGTCAGGAGTTTGCGCTGACGCTGCTGCTGGAGACTTTGCTCAGCAAGCAGCGCATTCTGGAAATCTACCTCAACAGCGTGGAGTGGGGTGAAGGCGTTTTTGGTGCCGAAGCGGCGGCCCAGCACTACTTTCGCAAACCCGCGTCCAGACTCAGTGCCTTTGAGTCGGCACGGCTGGCGGTGATGCTGCCGCGACCGAAATACTTCGAAAAGTTGCCCAACTCGAGCTACCTCGCGGAGCGCGCCGGTGTCATCGCTGGCCGTTTGGGTGGCGCCGAACTGCCCTGACGGCCACTTTTTATCCTCGGCATGGCGCACCCCTGGATGCCGGGTCGAGCCCGGCATGACAATTTCCATGTTGGTCATTGCGCCATTTTTCGTCATTGCGAACGAAGTGAAGCAATCCATGACTTCGGACTGCATGGATCGCCACGCTACGCTCGCGATGACGAAGTCTCTGTTCAAGGTCCGTGTCTGGTATCGGGTCGGATACGGGAAGCTCGCCATGACAACTTGTCTTCATTCGGTATCATCACCTCCATGCGCGCCAAGTTGATGAGTTACTTCCTGCTCGGGCTGATCCGTGTCCTGACCGGCTCGCAGGCGCGCTGGTATGGCTGCCCACCCAAAGCGGAGCAACGCATCTACTTTGCCAATCATCAAAGTCATGCCGATCTGGTCATGATCTGGGCTGCGCTGCCCAAGGAACTTCGCGCCACAACCCGGGCCATCGCGGCCAGAGACTACTGGACCAGGACCGCCTTCAAGCAGTGGATTACAACGGCTGTGTTCAACGTCATCTATGTATCGCGTGAGCGCAACGCCGAGGAAGATCCGCTGGAGCCGCTGTTCGAGGCGCTGGAGCATGGCGACTCCATCATTCTGTTTCCGGAAGGCACGCGTGGCAACAAGGACGAGCCGCAAGCCTTCAAGGCGGGACTCTACAACCTGGCGTGCAAGTTTCCGGATGTAGAGCTGGTACCGGCCTGGATCAACAATGTTCAGCGCGTCTTGCCCAAGGGCGAGGTGGTGCCGGTGCCGGTCTTGTGTTCTGTCACCTTTGGCGCACCGCTTCATTTGCAGGATGGAGAGGAACGCCAGGCCTTTCTAGAGCGCGCCCGCAGCGCCGTCATCGCCTTGCGCGAGGTCTGACCACCATGTACCAGGCTTTGAAAAACCTCAGTGCCACCCAGCAGGTGGGTGCTCTCTTCACCATTGTGTTCGGTATTTTGCTGCTTGCCAGTGTCGTCGCTGTGCTGCTGTCCATGCGCGAACTCGGCGACAGCCATCGTGCCGAGCAACAACGTGGTGACCTGAGCAATTTCGAGGGTGTACTCAGGACCAGTTGGTTGGTGATGCTGGTGTTCTGGGTCGGCTGGTTGGCAGGTGACTGGGTTGCGCTGACCCTGTTCGGACTGGTTTCCGTTTTTGCGCTGCGTGAATTCATGACGCTGTCGCCGACGCGCCGCGGTGATCACCGCAGTCTGGTGCTGGCTTTCTTTGTCGTGCTGCCGGTTCAGTACGCTTTGGTCGGTAACGAACTTTTCAACCTGTTCACGGTGTTCATCCCGGTCTACGTGTTCCTGGCGATCCCGGTCGTGAGTGCTTTGGCTAATGACCCGCAACGCTTTCTGGAGCGCAATGCCAAGCTGCAGTGGGGCATCATGGTCTGCATTTACGGTATGAGCCATGTACCGGCTCTGCTGCTGCTGGACTTTCCAAACTATGACAAGAAAAACGCCTTTCTGGTGTTCTTCCTTGTGCTGGTCGTGCAGACCAGCATGATCGCGCAGCACCTGGCCTCGCGCCGACTGCACAAGCCACCGGTGGCGAGCGCCATCAGTCAGAGTTTCAACTGGCCGAGTTGGTGGATTGGTATCGCCGTGGGCAGTCTGCTGGGCGCTTTGCTCGCCGGAATCACGCCCTTTGTGCCAGGGCAGGCGTTTACACTGTCCTTTATCGCTTGCATGGCCGGATCCTTTGGCCATCTGGTGATGAAAGCGCTCAAGCGTGACCGTGGCATACCCATCTGGCGTGGTCAGGGCACGGCGGTGACCGGCGCTGCCGGCCTGCTCGACCGGGTCGATGCCCTGTGCTTTGCTGCACCGGTTTTCTTTCACTCGGTCCGCTGGTATTTTGGGCTGTAGCTCGATGAGAATCCTCGGTATTGATCCCGGCCTTCGCACCACCGGCTTCGGCGTGATTGAGGTGCAGGGCACCGAGCTGACCTATGTGGCCAGCGGCACCATCAGCACCGTTCACCTAGAAAAAGGCCAGCTGCCAGCGCGCCTGAAGGTGCTATTTGATGGTGTTCGTGAAGTCATTGCCCGTTACCAGCCCGATGGCGCGTCGGTCGAGATCGTTTTTGTCAACGTCAACCCGCAATCCACTTTGCTGCTGGGTCAGGCGCGTGGTGCCTGCGTGACGGCCCTGGTGTCGCTGGATTTGCCGGTCGCAGAATACACCGCGCTGCAGATGAAGCAGGCGATTGTTGGCTATGGCAGGGCGGACAAGACGCAGGTTCAGGAGATGGTGCGCCGGCTGCTTGCGCTGCCCGGTTTGCCGGGGTCGGACGCCGCCGACGCGCTGGGCCTGGCGATCACCCACGCGCATGCCGCCAAGGCGCTGGCGCGCCTGGCGCTGGCCGACGGCGTGATTGGCGCCGGCAGCGGTAAATACAAGGCCGGACGAAGCCGCTGAAGGGCCCGTTTTGTCCAGTAAGATGTATGTTCGAATTTGAAATTTGATAAAGACAAAGGTCATCTATGAGTCAGACACGCAGTACCCATATTCGCAGCGTTGCCCTGGTTGGTCACGGTGCCGTTGGTAAGACCACACTGGCAGAGAGCCTGCTGGCAGCCAGTGGAGCCATCAAGAGCAGGGGATCGATCGAGAAGGGCAACACCGTCTGCGACTTCGATCCGATTGAAAAGGAGCTGGGTCACTCACTTCAGGCATCGATCATTGGCTTTGACTGGGAAGGCACCCAGATTCATCTGATTGATACGCCCGGGTTCCCGGACTTTTCCGGCCAGTCCATGGGCGCATTGGCGGCAGTGGACACCGCGCTGGTGGTGATCAATGCACAGAACGGCATCGAACTGGCGACCGAACGGATGTTCACGCTGGCCGGCGACCGCGGTCTGTGCCGCATGATTGTGATCAACAAGATTGATGCCGACAACGTGGATCTGCCGGCGCTGGTGAGCGATATCCGCGAGCGTTTTGGCAAGCAGTGTCTGCTGCTGGATTTGCCGACTCACAACGGGCAGGACGTGGTGGAATTGCTTGGTCACGACGATGGCGAGAGCGACTTTGCGTCGGTTGCTGCTGCCCACCGTGCCCTGATTGACCAGATCGTTGAAGAAGATGACAGCCTGATGGCCAGCTACCTGGAAACCGGTGCCGACCCGACGCTGGAACAACTGCACGAGCCCTTTGAGCGGGCTTTGCGCGCTGGTCATTTGATCCCGATCCTGTTTGTTTCCGCCCGAACCGGTGCTGGCGTGCCGCAACTGATGGACGCACTGGCGCGCCTGGCGCCGAACCCGGCCGAGGGTAACCCGCCACCGTTTTACCGTACCGAGCCCGGCGCCGAGCCGCAGGCTTTTCAGGCGCAACCTGACGACGCACTGCACGTGCTGGCGCATGTGTTCAAGATTGTGATCGACCCCTTCATAGGCAAGCTGGGCATCTTTCGGGTGCACCAGGGAACGATCCGGCGCGACGCCCAGTTGTTTGTTGGATCCGCCAAGAAGCCTTTCAAGGTCGCGCATTTGTATCGATTGCAAGGCAAGGATCACATCGAAGTGGCCGACCTGGTGCCGGGTGACATCGGCGCCGTTGCCAAGGTGGACGAAATTGAGTTCGACTGCGTGCTGCATGACTCGCACGACGAGGATCACATTCACCTCAAACCGCTGGCTTTTCCGCAACCGATGCATGGTCTGGCGGTGCAAACCCGACGCAAGGGCGACGAGCAGCGGCTGTTCGATATTTTGCACAAGCTTGAACTTGAAGACCCCTGCTTCAAGGTGGAGCGTCACCCCGGCACCAACGAAACCGTGATTCGAGGGCTCGGGGATATGCATTTGCGGGCCAAGCTCTCACGTATGCTGCAGCAGTACAAGCTCGAGCTCGACACCAGCGTGCCGCAAATCGCCTACCGCGAAACCATCAATGGCAACGCCGAGGGTCATTGCCGCCACAAGAAGCAAAGCGGCGGTGCCGGCCAGTTCGGCGAGGTCATGCTGCGCGTCGAACCGCTGCCGCGTGGCGCTGGCTTCGAGTTCGTCGATATTGTCAAAGGCGGCGCCATTCCGGGCGTCTTCATGGCGGCGGTGGAAAAGGGCGTGCGCCAGGCGCTGGCTGAAGGCGTGGTGGCTGGCTACCCGGTGCACGACCTGCGCGTCATCGTGCATGACGGCAAGACGCACGCCGTCGATGGCAAGGATATTGCCTTCACCTCGGCGGGCCGCAAGGCGACCATTGACGCCGTGCGTCTGGCGCGTCCCATGGTGCTGGAACCGCTGGTCCATATCGAGGTGCTGGCACCCGAGGCCACGATTGGCGATTTGACGGGTGACCTGGCCAGCAAGCGTGGCCATGTGACCGGCACCCAGCCGCGCCCGAACGGGGCGGTGGCTATCAGCGGACTGATTCCCCTGGCCGAACTGGGTGACTATCAGGGACGCCTCAAGTCACTGACCGCAGGCGAGGGGTCCTACAGCATCGAGTTCTCGCACTATGCGCCAGTGCCGGATGCCACGCAACAGCAACTTGCCAGCAAGTACAAGGCCGTCAATCTCGACGATGATGCACCGGCAGGGCCCGCTCGATGAGCAGTGTTCTGCTGGCGTATTCAACCACCGACGGCCATACCCCGCGCATCTGTGAACGTTTGCGACAGGTCATAGAGCAGCAGGGGCACGCTGCCAGGGTGGTGCCTTTGTCGCAGGCCGATGGGCTCGATCTGGCAGCGTTCGATGTGATCGTCATGGGTGCGAGCATCCGCTACGGCAAGCATCAGCCGGAGGTGGCCCAATTCATCGGGCGGCATCAGGCCCTGCTGGAAAGCAAGGCCAATGCATTTTTCACCGTCAATATTGTGGCGCGCAAGCCCAACAAAAACCGGCCCGAGAACAACCCCTATCTGATCAAGTTCCTGCGGACCATCAGCTGGAAACCGAAGCTGCTCGGGGTCTTTGCCGGCAAGCTCGATTACCCGCGCTACCGTTTCATTGATCGCCAGATGATCAGGTTCATCATGCTGATCACCAAGGGACCCACCGACCCTTCGGTCGTGGTCGAGTTCACGGACTGGCAGGCAGTCGAGGAATTTGGTCGCGCAGTCGGCAAGATGGCGTGAACCGGCGCTGAAGCCGGGTCAGGGTTTTGCCTTGGGCTGCAATCCCAGACCGGCCTTGCTGCGCGCGTCGGCGATTTCGGCTTCCACCTGCGTCGCATCACGTGAGCCTGGCGGCAGCACCGTGAGCACTTTTTCCCAATGCGTGATGGCCAGTTTGTAGTCGGCGCGTCGATAGGCGGCGGAGCCGGCCAGCATCAGGGCCATCGGGTGTTTGGGTTCAATCGCAAGCGCCTTGTTGACCAGTGCCAGTGGGCGACCCTCCAGCGTGTTCGTGCGCAGGGCCAGCAGGTCGGCATACTGGGTCAGCAGACCGGCGTCACCGTCGACCAGTTTGCCGGCCTTCTCGAAGGCCTGTTCGGCCTCGGGCAGACGGCCCTGAACCTTGTAAGCGCCCGCCAGACGGGCCCAACCGGCCAGGTCCGAGGGATTGGCTTTGAGCTTGGCAGCCAGACCGTCAATCATCTGGTTGATTTTCTCGGGAGTCATGGCGTCGGACTCGGTAGCAGAGGGCTTTGCGGCCGCCGCTCCCTTGCTGGCAGCAGCGGGCAGGCCGGCCTTGCTGCGGGCTTCGGCAATGTCAGCCTCAACCTGCTGCGCGTCGGGTGATCCGGGATCGAGCACCAGCAACAACTTTTCCCACTGGGCCACGGCGAGCTTGAACTCGTTGCGGCGGTACGCGGCAACGCCCGACATCATCAGGCCCATGGGGTGCTGCGGGTTCAAGCTCAAGGCCTTGGTGACAAGCTCCAGCGGTTTACCCTCGATATTGTTGTTGTTGCGCACTGCCAGCAGGTCAGCGTAATCCACCAGCAGATCGGGGTCGTTGTTGACCAACTCGCCGGCTTTCAGAAAGGCCTGCTCGGCATCAGCAAAGCGTCCCATGACCTTGTAGGACCGCGCCAGTATGGCCCAGCCCTTGGGGTTGTCAGGATTGGCCTTCAGGCGCGCCGCCAGGGCCTCGACCATGGTGGCCACCTGATCGTTGCTAGCCTTCTGGCTTGCCACCGGGTCGATCGCTTCGGGATGACCAAGCCACCAGTACATGCCGGCGGAGCCCAGCGGCAACAGCAAGGCAATCAGCACTGCCGTGCGCCGGCCAGACCAGAAGCCGGTGCCGCTGGCATGCGAGGCTGGCGCTCCCTCAACATCATCGAGCAGACGCAGTTGCAGTTCATCCCGACCCGCCTCACACTCTTGGGCACTGATGATGCCGCGCGCCAGATCGCGCTCCAGGGTTTCGAGCTGATCGCGATAAATGGAAGCGTTCAGGCCCTGACTTGACACGCCAGAGGCGCTGGCCGCGGCTGGCCACAGCAAGGGGCGCACCAACCAGACCAGCGCCAACAGGGTCAAGACGGCTGAGATGGCAATAAAAACAGTCATGAGGGAAGTTCCGTATCTTTGAGGAGAGACTGCGCTTTGCGGCGCTGGTCTGCATCGAGCACTGGTGCAGCACTGCCGCTCTGCTGGCGTCGCACCATGCGCACCAGGAAGAACAGCGCGCCGATCAGCAGCAGAAAGGGGCCAAACCAGAGCATCCAGGTCAGCGGCTTGACCGGTGGACGGTAGCGCACAAAGTCGCCATAGCGGCTGACCATGTACTCCATGATCTCGGCATCGGTCTTGTTGGCCTTGATCAGGGTGCGCAGTTCACGGCGCAAATCCAGCGCCAGATCCGCGCGCGATCCGGCGAGCGACTCATTCTGGCAAACCAGGCAGCGCAATTCTTCCGAGATGGCAATCATGCGTTGCTCGACCACCGGGTCTTCCGCCATCGGAATGGCTTCGCCGGCATAGGATGGCAGTGCGCATTGCAGCGCCAGAATCAGGGCTAGCCAGTACTTCATTTTTGTAGCTCCCGCACCAGTGGCAAGATCTTGTCGCGCAGCGCCTCTTCGGTGACCGGCCCAATCTGCTTGTAGCGGATGATGCCCATCTTGTCGATCAAAAAGCTCTCCGGCACACCATAAACGCCAAAGTCAATGCCAATGCGTCCATCACTGTCGGTGATGGAGAGGTCGTACGGATCACCGTAGCGTGCCAGCCACTTCAGTCCCTCCGCGTCCTTGTCCTTGTAGTCAATCCCCACCACGGGAATGGTCTTGGTCTTGGCAAACTCCATCAGGATCGGATGTTCCTGGCGGCAGGCAACACACCAGGAGGCCCAGGTATTGAGCAGCCAGACCTTGCCCAGCATATCCTTGCCAGAAAACTTCTGCTCGGGATTTTGCAGCAGGGGCGCCGTAAAGGCGGGTGCCGGCTTGCCGATCAGGGGTGACGGGATTTCGTGCGGGTCGCGTGTCAGGCCAATGGCCAGAAAGACCACCAGGACGGCAAAAATTCCCAGTGGAATCAGTGCCTTCTTGTTCATGCCGGCACTCCCTGGCTGAGAGCTTTGCTGGCCAGGGATTTGCGGCGATAGCGCCGATCCAGCGCCGCCATGATGCCGCCCAGGGCCATCAACAGGCTGCCGCCCCAGATCCAGGTGACAAAGGGCTTGTGGTAAACCCGCATCGCCCAGGCCGGGCTGGCGCCGTCCTGCAGCCGTTCACCCAGCGCCACATAGACGTCGCGTACCAGATTGCTGTCAATGGCGGTTTCTGTCATCGGCATGGTGGACGAGAAATACGTCCTTTTCTCTGGCTCCAGCGTGCGCACGACCTTGCCGTTCTTGATCAGTTCGACAATGCCCCGATCCGCGTTGTAGTTCGGACCTGCTACCTCGCTGATCCCTGTCAGTTTGAAGGTGTAGCCAGCCACTTCAACCGTGTCGCCGATGGCCATGCGCACATCTTTTTCGGTCTCGTAGCCCTTGACCATGGTGATGCCCACCACACACACGGCGATGCCGATGTGTGCCACCTGCATGCCCCAATAGGAAATCGGTATCGCTTTCCAGTTCGGGCTGTCTTTGAGCTGGCGGTAAATTTGTTGCACTGAAGACAGCACAATCCAGAATACCAGGGTCAAGCTCAGGGCCACCAGCCATGACCAGGGGCCCGCGAGCAGCGGCGCACCACAGCCCAGCAGGACCGAAACAATGGCCACCGGCCGCAATTTCTTGCTGAGTTCAGCCACACTGTCGTTCTTCCAGCGAGCGTAGGAGCCGACCACCATGAAAAACAGCACCGGCAGCATGATGGGAGCAAACACCGAATTGAAGTAAGGCGGTCCGACCGAAAGCTTGCCCAGATTGAGTGCGTCCACAATCAGCGGATACAGCGTGCCCAGCAGCACGGCCGCAGCAGCAGTGGTGAGCAGCACGTTGTTGATCAGCAGAAAGGTCTCGCGCGATACCAGCGTAAAGGCGCCACCGGCGCGCACCTTGCCCGAACGTGCGGCAAACAAGGCCAGCGAACCACCCACCACCACCACCAGAAACAGCAGGATGAAGACACCCCGTTTCGGATCGGTTGCGAAGGCGTGAACCGAAGTCAAAACGCCAGAGCGAACCAGAAAGGTGCCCAGCAGACTGAGTGAAAAACCGATGATCGACAGCATGATGGTCCAACTGCGAAACAGGCCGCGTTTTTCCGTCACTGCCAATGAATGCATCAGCGCCGTGCCAACCAGCCAGGGCAGGAAAGAGGCATTCTCGACCGGATCCCAGAACCACCAGCCACCCCAGCCAAGCTCGTAGTAAGCCCACCAGGAGCCCATGGAGATGCCGATGGTCAGGCAAATCCAGGCGGCGGTGGCCCAGGGCCGCGTCCAGCGCGCCCAGGCGGCGTCAAGCCGGCCGTTCAGCAGTGCAGCAATGGAGAAGGCAAAGGGCACGGCCATGCCGACATAACCCATGTAAAGCATGGGCGGGTGAAACACCAGGCCCGGGTCCTGCAGCAGTGGATTCAGGTCGCGGCCATCGGGTGGAATATCACTCAGGCGCAGGAAGGGATTGGAGGTAATCAGCATGAACAGCAAAAAGCCCACCGCTACCAGCGCCATCACGGCCAGCACCCGGGACACCATCACGTCGGGCAATTGGCGTGAGAACAGCGATATCGCCATCATCCACGAGCACAGCATCACCAGCCACAGCAGCAGCGAGCCCTCGTGGCCACCCCAGACGCCGGCGATGCGGTAAATGTCGGGCAGCTTGGAGTTGGAATGTTGCGCCACATACGAGACCGAGAAATCGTTCGTATAAAAGGCGTAGGTAAGGCAAACGAAAGACAGCGCAGCCAGAAACCAGAGCGCCTGTGCCCCGGGTCTTGCCAGCGCCATCCAGTCGGCGCGCCCCTGCTGCCCACCGATGACACCCAGTGTGCCCAGCGCCAGCGCCACAAAGAGGGCCAGGATCAGGGAAAAGTGACCAATTTCAGGAATCATAATATTCTCAATCAGTTGGGGACAGAGCTAAAGATCTGTCCCGCAAAATTATTTCAAAGTCTTCATGGTTTTCTGGGCCTTGTCGAGCGCGTCCTTGGCTTCGGGCGGCATGTAGTTCTCGTCGTGCTTGGCCAGCACTTCGCTGGCAACGAACTTGCCGCCAGCGTCAAACTTGCCCTGGGCGACCACGCCTTTGCCTTCCTTGAACAGATCCGGCAGGATGCCGGTGTAGGAAACGCCCATTTCCTTGGCGGTGTCGGTCACGATGAAGTTGACGGTCAGGTTGTCGCGGCTGACGGAGCCAAGCTTGACCAGTCCGCCAATGCGAAAGGTCCGGTTCTTTGGCGCTTCGCCGGCCGCAACCTGCGTCGGACTGAAGAAAAACACCAGATTGCTCTCGAACGCATTGAGCACGAAATAGGCCGCCAGACCCAGGGCAGCGAGCCCGCCGACGATCATGGCGGCGCGTTTGTGACGTGGTTTCATTGGGGATCACCTTTTTCCGATTCAAATTGGGCGCGCAGGCTGCGCAGCACCTCGCGCCGCTTGGCGCGAACCTGCAGCACTTCGATGACCACCGCCAAAGCGGTGAGCCCAAAGGCCGGCCACACGTACTGGGCATAGCCGCCCATGGCCAAAAACTCGTTCCAGTTATTCCACTGCATGTTTCACCCACTCCGTATGACGTTCCCGATCCAGGATGATGGCGCGCACGCGTACCAGCGCCATGGTGATGGCGTACATCCAGAATGCCACGGTCATCAGGCCCATGCCCCACAGCATGGCGGGTGCAATGGACGCACCTTTCATGGTGACCGAGGCTCCCTGATGCAAGGTATTCCACCAGTACACCGAGCCGTAAATGATGGGAATGTTCACGGCGCCAACCAGCGCCAGCAGGGCGCAGGCCTTGTCGGCGCGGCGCGGGTCGTCAATCGACGACTGCAGGGCGATGAACCCCAGGTACAGGAACAGCAGAATCAGCGACGACGTGAGGCGCGCGTCCCAGACCCACCAGGTGCCCCACATGGGCTTGCCCCAGAGCGAACCCGTGGCCAATGACAAAAACGCCAGCAGCGCGCCCGTGGGGGCCAGCGCCGAAGCCATCATGCCCGACAGCCGGGTGTTGAAAGCCAAGCCAAAACCGGCCCAGCCGGCCATGACAAGGTATACCAACATGGAGAGCGAGGCGGCCGGCACGTGCACGAAGATGATGCGATAGCCCTGCCCCTGCTGGGCATCGACCGGTGCCATGACGAGCCCGATCCACAAAGCCACCGCCGCCAGCACCGTGGCCAGCACAGCAAACCAGGGCCACATACGGCCCGCCAGAAAATAAAAATTCTGCGGGGAGGAAAACTTGAACCAGTGAATCGTTTGAGTGTTCATTCCAGGGAAATCCTCAAGGCTGTTTTGGTCGCCAAAGGCGCGAAAAAGACCGATAGCACCAACAGGGCTGCCAGCAAGGAAAAGTGGCCACCGACACCCAGGCCGGCTGCGTCCGCTTCCACGGCGCCTGCGCCGAATATCAGAACCGGAATATACAGGGGCAGGATCAACAAGGACAGCAATACCCCTGCGCCGCGTACGCCCAAAGTCAGGGCGGCGCCAATGCTGCCGATCAGGCTCAGGGTGGGTGTGCCCAGCAGCAGAGTCAGCATCAATATCCCCAGCGAGCGACTCTCCAGCCCAAACTGCAAGCCCAGTACCGGCGCCATCAGCACCAGCGGCAGACCGGACAGCAGAAAATGGGCCAGCGCCTTCGCCGCCACCAACAGACCCAGCGGTGTGCTGGAAAGGGCCATCTGTTCCAGTGAGCCGTCGGCATGGTCGGTGGCAAACAGGCGTTGCAGCGACAGCATGGCGGCCAGCAGTGCACTGACCCACAGCACGCCCGGTGCCATGCGCAAAAGCAGCGCCGATTCGGGTCCCACACCCAGCGGGAACAGGCTGGCCACGACGACAAAGAAAACCAGCGGCGTCAGCACCTCGCCCTTTTGCCGCAGGGCCACCGAGACCTCCCGGCGCAGCAGCGCTGCCATGACACCGAACAGGCCCAGCTTCTTCATGCGCGCAACTCCAGCATCTGCGGCGCGATGGTGCCGATGTCCACCTGCTGGTGGCTGGTGATGACGGCCAGACCGCCCTTGCCCAGATGGCCGGCGATCAAATCGGCCAGCATGCGCACCCCTTTTTCATCCATCGCCACAAAGGGCTCATCGAGCACCCACAGCCGGGCCTGACTCAGCGCCAGTCGTGACAGGGCAACGCGCCGCTTTTGACCTTGTGACAGGTGTTTCACCAATTGCTCACCGCGGCCTCTTACGCCAAAGTGGGCCAATACATCCTGCAACTGGGTAGGCTCGGGCGCATTGCCGGCCAGGGCCGCAGTAAACACCAGATTCTCATTGACCGTCATTGACTCCTGCAGCGCATTGAGGTGGCCCAGATAACACAGGTCCTGACGGTAAACATCGCTTTGAGAATGAATCGGCGTGTCGTTCCAGAGGATTTGCCCGGACTCGATGGGTGCCAGGCCGCACACCATGCGCAGCAGGCTTGTTTTTCCAACGCCATTGGCGCCGGCCACGTAAAGCCAGCGGCCAGCGTTCAGGACACAATCAACGCCCTGAAAAAGTTTCCTTCCTCCCCGACTGCAGCCAAGCTTGGAAAATGAAAGAGTCGGCGCAGTGTTCAATTCTTGTGGTGGGTAAAACGGAACGCCGATTTTAGGGCATGCACCTGCATCAGCGTGGGCTTAACAAAACTTTACGGCGGCCTGCCTGGCCGCTCGACAAAAGGCGTGAATCCTGCTATCAGGCGTAGTAACGCGCCACGTAATCCTCAAAGCTGCCCTGGTCCTGTGCTTCGAGTTGGCTCTGGGCCTGCCATGAAGTCTGCACACTGGCCAGAAATTTTTCGCTGCCCTGCGTGTCAAGGCCTTGCGCCAGCAATTCACGCTGGTGCTGTTGCGATAGCTCCAAGGTATAGCCGGCAAAGCCACCGTGCTGGCGCACGCCTTCAAGCACCTGGGCCGAAGGTGTGCTGTCGGGCTCGTCTATGCGCTGGCGCAGCGTCTGCATGGTCATGTTGTAGCGCTCGCCACCGTATGCCGCGTCGAGCATTTCGGCAAAGGGCTGCATGTCGTCAAACAACTCGTGTGCCAGCGGCCGAAACGCCTGCTCGCGGTTGTGCGCCAGCAGATGCAGATCGGGTTGACGGCCGTGGTTGACGACACGGCGCTTGTTCTCATCGTTTTCGCTCTGCTCGCGGCTCGTGATGGGCGGGCTGTCGCGAAACAGGCACATCAGCAGCAGTACATCAGCAAATGTGCTCTGCTCCGGGGTAATGCCGATGTCGACGAAGGGGTTGAGGTCAAACAGACGCATTTCGACATATTCAACTCCGCGCAGCTGCAGACCTTTTGCGGGACGATCCGCGCCGGTGCGCTTCGGGCGAATGGGCGCATAGAACTCGCTCTCGGTTTGCAGCAGGTTGGCGCTGAGCTGCTTCCAGTGTTCGCCCTCACGCACACCAATTTCTTCGTAATAGGGGTCGGGTGTGCGGATCGCCGCTTCCAGCGCCCGTGTGTACTCGACCAGCGAATTGACGCTGACGTTCAGATTGGCCTGAGCCCGGTTGTGGTAACCCAGGTCGCTCATGCGCAGGCTGGTCGCGTAGGGCCCGTAGCGGGTGCCTGGCACCAGCACCGGCAAGTCCGACGGTTGCCCTTGCAGGAAGGACTCGCAGAGTGCCGGCGAAGCGCCAAACAGATAGGGCACGAGCCAGCCAAAACGCAGGAAGTTTCGGATCAGGCCGAAATAGCGCTCGCTCACGTAGTCCTGAGCCTTGCTGGCAGCGCCACAGCAGTCCTGCAGGGCCGGCCAGAAGTCATCCGGCAAGGACCAGTTGTAATGGGCACCGGCGATGGCCTGCATCTTGCGGCCATAGCGCAAGCTCAGGCCTTCGCGGTAAACATACTTGAAGCGTGCCGCGTTGGATTTGCCGTAGTCGGCAATCGGAATATCTTTGTCCTGGCCCAGGGCGCAGGGCATGGAACTGGCCCACATCGTCTCGCTCTCCAGCCGGGGTGCCACAAAGCGGTGAATATCGCGCAAAAAGCGCAGCGGAAAGTCCGGGTCGGTGGAGGGCGGCGTGATGAATTCGAGCAGGGCTTCCGAGTAATCGGTCGTGATCCAGGGGTGCGTCAGCTTGGAGCCCAGTGCCTGCGGGTGCGGCGTCTGCGCCAGTTTGCCCGCAGCGTCAACGCGCAGGCATTCGCGCTCAAAGCCGCGCGTGATGCCGCGCAGCACCTGGGCCTGGCCGGGGGTAAAAAATTGCTGGACGGCGTCACAGCAGGTGAACTTCAACATGAACGCTGGCTTTCTGAAATCTGGCGGAATGGGCCGCAGTATGGCAGTTTTTGGAACGTGGTAAGGTAACTGGCATGACATCGTTTTTGCTCACCGACGTCCTGCAGGAAGAGTTGCTGCAAGCCGCCCGCGCGGCCAGAAGTCGTGCCTATGCACCTTACTCCCGATTTCGGGTGGGTGCCGCCGTGCTCGATGAAGAAGGGCGCATCCACGCCGGCTGCAATGTCGAGAACGCAGCCTATCCGCAAGGGGTTTGCGCCGAGGCTGCTGCGCTGAGTGCCATGGTGCTGGCTGGTGGGACGCGGGCGCGCGCGGTTCTGGTAGCGGGTGCAGCAGCGGGCGCATCGTGGACCACGCCCTGCGGTGGTTGTCGCCAGAAGTTGCGCGAGTTCTGCGCACCCGAGACGCCGATCCTGACCGCCAGCGACGAGGCATTGGGACCGGTCTTTACGATGGCGCAACTGCTGCCCGAGAGTTTCGGCCCCGATCACTTGAACATGTCATGACAGACGACCGCGCTTTCGAAGCCGCTGCGACCGTTCAAGCCCGCAAACCGGGCTTCGCACCGCGCCTGGGACTGATTCTGGGCTCCGGCCTGGGCCCCTTGGCTGAGCAACTGAGCGACGCGGTATCGGTGCGCTTTGACGAACTGCCGGGATTTCCCATCTCCACCGTTCACGGCCACGCCGGCGAACTGGTTCTGGGTACTCTCTTCGGATTGCCGGTGGCCTGCCTGAAAGGGCGCGCGCATTTTTACGAAGGCTACGGCCTGGGTGTCATGACCAGTGCCGTGCGCACGCTCAAGCTGTTGGGCTGCGAGACGCTGTTGGCGACCAACGCTGCCGGCTCCCTGCGCCGCGAGGCCGATGCTGGCAGCCTGGTCGCGGTCACGGACCACATCAACCTGTTGCCTGGCACACCCATGGTGGGCCCCAACGACGAGCGCTTTGGACCGCGCTTTTTCAGCCTGGCCAACGCCTATGACCGCGAACTGTTGGAGCTGCTGAAGGCCAGCGCGCAGGCCAGCGGCATCGCATTGCATGAAGGCGTCTATGCGGCGTGCCCGGGCCCGAATTTTGAGACAGCGGCAGAAATCCGCATGATGTCCATCCTGGGTGCAGATCTGGTGGGCATGTCACTGGTACCCGAGGTCATTGCTGCGCGCCATTGTGGCTTGAAGGTTGTAGCGGTTTCTGTCGTTACCAACCTGGCTGAGGGTCTGGGCACGGTGGCCCTGTCGCACGATCAGACGCTGAAATACGCTGCGCTGGGCGCCAAAGACCTGATCGCCTTGCTGCGGGTTTTTCTGGTCGATCTGGCGCGGCGATCTGCCACGCCGGCGTCCACCTGAGCCGTGGCCTGAGCAGGAACGCTGGCATGCCAAGGGCTTTTATTCTCCTGCTGGATTCTGTGGGCCTTGGCGCCATGCCGGATGCAGAGGCTTTCGGTGACGCAGGGGCCAATACCTTGGGTCATATCGCAGCTTGGGCTGCCAGCACAGGGACGAGTCTGCAGTTGCCGAATCTGGAGGCCTTGGGTTTGGGCGCCGCAGCGCAGCTTGCCACTGGTCAGTGGCCGCAGGGCTTCGATCGGCGCGCTGGTTTTGGTGCGGCTTTTGGGGCGGCCAGGGAGCTTTCGACCGGCAAGGACACGCAAAGTGGCCACTGGGAGATTGCCGGATTGCCGGTTGATTTTGACTGGGGCTATTTTCCGCGCCAGATCCCGGCCTTCCCGCAGCAGCTGACCGATGCGCTGCAGGCGCGTTCCGGTGTGCCGGGTTTTCTGGGCAACTGTCACGCTTCTGGTGTCGAGATCATCAACCGTCTGGGCGACGAGCATGTGGCCGGTGGCAAACCGATCCTCTACACCTCGGCCGACTCGGTGTTCCAGATTGCAGCGCATGAACAGCACTTTGGACTCGAGCGCCTGTATGCGCTGTCAGAAGCGGCTTTTGAGCTGGTCAAGCCCTACCACATCGGGCGTGTCATTGCGCGGCCTTTTTTGGGTGAGAAGGGTCAGTACCGGCGTACCGCAAACCGGCACGACTACGCTGTGACGCCGCCCAGGGCTACGCTGCTCGATCATGTGCAGGACGGCGGCGGTGAAGTACTGGCGCTAGGCAAGGTCGGCGACATCTTTGCCCAGCAGGGCGTCTCGCGCGTGCTCAAGGGCAAGGACAACATGAGCCTGTTCGACGCGCTCCTGCAGGTCGCCAATGAGGCGGCGCCGGGGTCGCTGAGCTTTGTCAATTTTGTCGATTTCGACCAGCTCTTTGGCCATTCGCGCGATGTTGCCGGCTACGCTGCAGCGCTGCGTGAATTTGACGCGCGCCTGCCAGAATTCATGGCAAGACTCCAAGTAGGCGATCTGGCCGTGATCACTGCTGACCACGGTTGCGACCCGACCTGGCGCGGCTCCGACCACACGCGTGAACACATTCCGATGCTGTTTTTCGGTCCGGGTCTGAAGGCGCGCTCGCTTGGAGTCTCCGCTACGTTTTCCGACATTGGCCAAACCCTGGCGAGTCATCTCGGCGTTGCCCCACTGGGCTATGGACAGAACCTGCTATGACTGATTCAAGCGAACTGGAACGCAACCAGACGGTCGGCCTTGATCTTGGCTGGGTGCAGCAGATCAGGGTGAACCGCAACGCGGCCGAGCGGCGCGCGGCCAGCCTCGTCAATCGTCGCGGCGTGAAGAAAGAGTACCAGGCGGCCTGGCTGCTCAAAGCGATCGAGTGCATGGACCTGACCACGCTTGGTGGCGACGATACGCCGGGCCGGGTCGAGCGTCTTTGCCGCAAGGCGCTGCAGCCGCTGCGCGCCGATCTGATGCACTCGCTCGGTGTGCAGAAGCTGACGACGGGCGCTGTTTGTGTTTACCACGAAATGATTGCGCCAGCCGCAAGGGTGCTGGCCGGGCGCTTGCCGATTGCTGCAGTTTCCACCGCCTTTCCAGCCGGGCTGACCAGTCTGGAGACCAAGCTGCGCGAGATCGAACTGTCGGTCGCAGCGGGTGCCAGTGAAATTGACATCGTGATCACGCGCCAGCATGTGCTCACCGGCAACTGGCAAGTGCTTTATGACGAAATGCTGGCTTATCGCCAGGCCTGTGGCAAGGCCCACGTGAAAGCGATTCTTGCTACCGGCGATCTGGTGACGCTGGAGAACGTCTCCAGGGCGTCCTGGGTCTGCATGATGGCAGGCGCCGATTTCATCAAGACATCTACCGGCAAGGAAGGTGTCAATGCCACGCTGCCGGTAGCGCTGACCATGACGCGTGCCATTCGCGAGTATTTTGAGCGCTACGGCTTTCGCGTCGGATTCAAGCCCGCCGGTGGGGTCTCGTCGGCCAAGTCGGCATTGCAATACCTCACCGTGATGGCGGAAGAACTGGGCCGCGAGTGGCTGGAGCCGCAGCTCTTTCGCATTGGCGCGTCCAGCCTGCTGACCGACATCGAACGCCAGCTCGAACATTATGTGACCGGCAACTACTCGGCCAATCATAGGCACGCACTACCATGACAAGCATTCCCGACATTATCAAGACCATGGACTACGGCCCGTCGCCGGAAAGCCAGAAGGAAGCGCTGGCCTGGCTGGCGCAGCACGAGCATCGTTTTGGCTTGTTCATAGCCAACGCCTGGAGCGCGCCAGGTAAGACCTTTGCCTCCTTCAATCCGGCTGACGGCAAGGAACTCGCGCAGCTGACGCAGGCCACATCGGCGGATGTGGATCACGCTGTCGCCGCAGCCCGAACTGCACTGGCTGGCTGGCAGGCGCTGGGTGGCCATGGTCGCGCCAAGATCCTGTATGCACTGGCGCGCCAGTTGCAGAAGCACGCGCGCCTGTTTGCCGTGCTGGAGACGCTGGACAACGGCAAGACGGTGCGTGAAACCCGCGACGTTGATTTGCCGCTGGCAGCGCGTCACTTTTATCACCACGCCGGTTGGGCGCAGCTTCTCAGCGAAGAGTTTTCCGGCTACCGCGCGGTGGGCGTGGTCGGGCAGATCGTTCCCTGGAATTTTCCGCTGCTGATGCTGGCCTGGAAGATCGCGCCGGCACTGGCAGCGGGCAATTGCGTGGTCTTCAAACCGGCCGAGTTCACCTCGCTCACCGCACTGCTGTTTGCCGAAATCTGCCAGCGCGCGGGTGTGCCTGCCGGTGTCGTCAACATCGTGACCGGTGACGGCGAAGTGGGTCAGGCCATCGTGAGTCATCCCGGCATCGACAAGCTGGCCTTCACCGGCTCCACCGAGGTGGGGCGTCTGATCCGCAGCGCCACCGCCGGCAGTGGCAAGAAGCTCTCGCTGGAACTCGGCGGCAAGTCACCCTTCATCGTGTTTGAGGATGCCGATCTGGACGCCGCCGTGGAAGGTCTGGTCGATTCGATCTGGTTCAACCAGGGCCAGGTCTGCTGCGCCGGTTCACGCCTCTTGGTGCAGGAATCGGTGCAGGCACGTTTTCTGGCCAAGGTGAAAGCGCGCATGGACAAGCTGCGGCTTGGCTCACCGCTGGACAAATCCATGGACATGGGCGCGCTGGTGGACCCGGTGCAACTGCAGCGCATCACGGGCCTGGTGGAGGCGGCGCGCGCCGAGGGCTGCGAGATCTGGCAGTGTGCCTGCGAACTCCCCGCCGATGGCAGCTGGTACCCGCCGACCCTGATCACGGGCGCATCGGCCTCCGCTGCCGTGGCACAGACCGAAATCTTTGGTCCGGTGCTGGTGGCGATGAGTTTTCGCACGCCACCGGAAGCGGTGCAACTGGCCAACAACACGGTCTATGGTCTGGCCACCTGCATCTGGTCGGAGTCGATCAGCCTGGCACTGGACGTGGCACCGCAAATCAAGGCAGGCGTCGTCTGGATCAACACCGCCAATCAGTTCGATGCTGCCTGTGGCTTTGGCGGTTACCGCGAATCCGGCTTCGGGCGTGAGGGCGGCCGTGAGGGCATGTATGAATACCTCACGCCGCTGGCGGAAGATGCGCGGCCAGCGAACCCGCCGAGCGTCGTCAAGCCCGAGGGTAGTGGCAGGATTGTGGCGCCGCAAGCGGGTGGTGGACCCTTCGATATTGACCGCACCGCCAAGCTCTACATCGGTGGCAAGCAGACGCGTCCGGATGGTGGCTACAGCCGTGCCATTCACGACGCCACCGGTGCCTTGCTGGCCGATGTGGGTGAAGGTAGCCGCAAGGACATCCGCAACGCCGTTGAAGCGGCGCACAAGGCGTCAGCCTGGTCCCGTGCCACAGCGCACAACCGGGCTCAGGTGCTCTACTACATCGCCGAAAATCTGGCGAGTCGCGCGCCGGAGTTTGCGGCGCGCTTGCAATGGATGACCGGTGCCGCCGACCCCGAGCGTGAAGTTCAGGCCTCGATCGAGCGCCTGTTCTACTACGCTGCCTGGGCCGACAAATACGATGGTCTGGCGCACCAGCCACCCATGCACGGCATCACGGTGGCGCTGAATGAGCCGCTGGGCGTGATCGGCATCATCTGCCCGAGCGAGCAACCGCTGCTGGGTTTTATCTCGCTGGTGGCACCAGCCATTGCGCTGGGCAATTGCGTCGTCGCTGTGCCTTCGCAGGCGCATCCGCTCTCGGCGACCGATCTGTACCAGGTCCTCGATACCTCGGACCTGCCCGGCGGTGTGCTCAACATCGTCACCGGCAGCGCCGACGAACTGGCGCGCGTGCTGGCCGGTCACAGCGATGTCGATGCGGTCTGGCGGCACGACGGCTCGGCGGCGGGTTGCGCGGAAGTCGAGCGCCTGTCAGCGCCGTCGCTCAAGCGTACCTGGGTCGGTGGCGCCAGAGGGCGTGACTGGTTTGACGCAGCGCAGGCCGCCGGCCGGCCCGTGCTGGCGCATGCGAGCCAGGTGAAGAATATCTGGATTCCCTATGGGGTCTGAACCATGATCTTGCTGCCCCAGGAAATCATCCGCAGAAAGCGCGACGGCGCTGTGTTGAGCCGCGCCGAGATCGAGTTCTTTGTGCGTGGCATCACCGACGGCAGCGTCAGCGAGGGCCAGGTTGCCGCCTTTGCCATGGCGGTCTATTTCAAGGACATGGTGATGGAGGAACGCGTCGCCCTGACGCTGGCCATGCGCGACTCGGGGCAGGTGCTGGAATGGCGCTCGCTCGATCTGCCCGGACCGGTGATGGACAAGCATTCCACCGGTGGTGTCGGTGATGTGGTCTCGCTGCTGCTGGGACCCATGATCGCGGCCTGTGGCGGCTTTGTGCCCATGATCTCGGGCCGTGGCCTCGGCCACACCGGCGGCACGCTCGACAAGTTCGATGCCATACCGGGTTATTGCAGCACGCCCGACATCCAGAAGTTCCGGCAGGTCGTGAAGGAGGTGGGCGTGGCGATCATCGGACAGACCGCGCAGCTGGCGCCGGCTGACAAGCGGGTTTATGCCATTCGTGACGTCACCGCCACGGTCGAGTCGGTGCCCATGATCACCAGTTCCATCCTGTCCAAAAAACTCTCAGCGGGGCTGGACTATCTGGTGATGGATGTGAAGGTGGGCTCCGGCGCCTTCATGCCCAGTTACGAGAAGTCGCTGGAACTCGCGCACAGCATCGTCAGCGTCGGCACCGACGCCGGCCTGCCTACCGCAGCGTTGCTGACCGACATGAACGAATCGCTCTCGCCCAGCGCCGGCAATGCGCTGGAGGTGCGCCTCGCGCTCGACTACCTGAGTGGGCGCGCGCGACCGGCGCGCCTGCATGAGGTGACGATGGCGCTGTGCGCTGAAATGCTGCTGCTCGGAGGCCTTGCCGATAGCCTTCAACATGCACGCGAGCGTTTGCAGGCAGTGCTGGATAGCGGTGCCGCGGCAGAACGCTTTGCTCGCATGGTGAGTGCACTGGGTGGTCCGGCGGACCTACTGGAACGGCGCGACGTTTATCTTGAGGCGGCGCCTGTGCTGCTGCCGGCTCTGGCGCCACGCTCAGGCTTTGTGCAGCGTTGCGATTGCCGCGGCCTGGGGCTCACGGTGCTGGGCCTGGGCGGTGGTCGCAGCCGCCCGACGGACAGCATTGACTTTGCCGTGGGTCTGAGTGAACTGGTGCAGATTGGCGATCAGGTGGAAGCCGGCCAGCCGCTGGCCCTGGTTCATGCACGCACTGCGCCGGCGGCCGAGCAGGCTGCGCGCGAACTGCAGGCGGCGTACCAGATCGGTGACGCAGCACCCTCCCCGGGGACGGCGATCTACACCCGCATTGGCAGTGCCAAGGGAAACGGAAATCGCTGATAGGCAGTTGCCATCCCGGACTCGGCAGTTGTCATCCTGGACTTGGCAGTTGTCATCCCGGACTTGCCATTTGTCATCCCGGACCTGATCCGGGATCCAGTGCCACGCCAATACTGGATTGCGGGTCGTGGCCCGCAATGACAAGGACAGCTGCAATGACAAGGAGAGCTGCAATGACAAGGGCACCCGCAATGACGAACAGCCGGACAACTGTCACTCTTGCATTCGCCGACGCTCTAAGGCTTGAGCTGGTACAAGGCCGAGCCGTCACCGTTGTCCTTGAGCCATTGAATGTCCGGGTGTCTGGCCAGGTGCTTCTGCGCGGTGCTGGCTGAGAAAAAGACCATCCTGACTCCCGGCACATTCTGGATATGCCAGTTCCGGTCAGCGCTGGGATTCACCTGCTTGCCGGGTCCGAGTACGTCCATCATGCGCAGGTACTCGATCAGCACCTGCCGGTTTTCTTCGGGCGCGTCCAGTATCACTTTGGCCGCCGTCAGAGCCGGAAAATTGCCGCCACCAAAGGCGCGGTAGTTGTTGGTGGCGACTATGAATTTGGCGTCGAGCGAGATCGGTTGACCCTGGTAACGCAGGTTCTTCACGCGCTGCGACTCGGGCGCCGCCAGCGTGCCGTTCACGGCGTAGCGGGCCGGCTGTGTCACGTCGATTTCGTAACTGACGCCATCGAGGGTGTCAAAGTTGAAGGACGGGAAGCCGGTGTTCACCAACGCCTGCTGTGCCGGGCCCTGCGGATCGATGCGGTTGAACTGGCCGGCTGACATCTCTATCCATTCCTTCACCTCGGCGCCGGTCAGCAGCATGGCTTTGAGCGTGTTCGGGTAAACGTACAGGTCGGCCACATGCTTGATCGCCAGCGGCCCGGCCGGGATGTCGGTGTAGTTGGTCGAGCCCTGGCGTCCACCGGCTTTGAAAGGCGAGGCCGCTGACAGCACCGGGTACTTTTCGTAATCGGTGCCTTGAATGGCGCGTTTCACGTAGGCGATCTGGGCGTTCGAAACGATCTGCACCGAGGGATCGTCGCTGACCTGGGCAAAGTAGCTGTAGATCGGTGCGCTGCTGAAAGCAATTTTGTCGCGCAGATAAGCCAGGGTCTGCGCATGCTCTTCGCTGATGGCCTGCGCCACCGAAGGGTCAGCCTCGGCCAGCGACTTGCGGGTGACGCGGTCAAACACGGGCCGAATGGACGAGCGGCTGTCGGTGACCTTCCAGCTGCCGCTGCCGTTGTCCAGTTTGAAATCCACGATGCCCAGATGATCGCCCCAGCGCCCCGGCATCACGGCAGCCACGCCGTTGATGGTGCCGCGCTCGATGTCCACCCTGGGATAGTTGGCAAAGCCCTTGCCCGGAAACTCGGAATGCGCGTGGCCGAACAGAATCGCATCGACCCCCGGCACCTGTGCCAGCCGTGAGACCACGTTTTCTGCAAACAGTCCGACCTCGCCCTTTTCAAAGCCCGAGTGCGCAATCGCAATCACCAGTTGCGCCCCCTTGGCGCGCATCTCCGGTACATACTTTTTCGCCACCTCAACCATGTCATGCGCGACCACGCGGCCTTCCAGATTCGCCTTGTCCCACTGCATGATCTGCGGCGGCACAAAGCCGATGACGCCGACCCTGATGGCGTGCTTGTGGCCCTGGGCGTCCTTGAGCTCCCGCTCCAGCAGCACATAGGGCGTGAACGCGTGCCTGGCCTGCGCTGAATCCTTGTCCTTGTCATCGATGTAGACGTTGGCGTTGACGTAGGGGAAGTTGGCGCCGGCCAGGGAGCGGCGCAGAAAGGCCAGCCCGTAGTTGAACTCATGGTTGCCGACATTGGCCGCGTCATAGGCCATCGTGTTCATCACCTTGTAGGCCGGATGCACCTGCCCCTCCTGCAGCGGTTTGACACGGGCCACCCAGTCGCCCAGTGGGTTGCCCTGCAGCAGGTCACCGTTGTCAAACAGCAGGCTGTTGGGCGCTTCGGCGCGCGCGGCCTTGATCAGGCTCAGGGTGCGGGCCAGACCATACTGGTCCGTAGCCTGATCCTGGTAATAGTCGTAGCTGAGCATGTTCATGTGGAGATCGGTCGTCTCCAGAATCCGCAACTTCACTTCGGTAGCCTGCGCCGACCACACGAACAGCGTGGCCAGCAAGCCGACGCCCAGCCAGGGTTTCATCATCTTCATCTCCGAATTATTGGCGGTAGTACGCCGGCAGGGCGCGCAGGTATTTGGGCAGATTCGGATTCTTCATCAGGCGCGAGAAGAAGTCCGGATCGTCGCTGGTGGTCAAGCTGTTCAGACCTGTCTTCTCGAACGGCAGACCGAAGCGGCAGGACAGCAGGCGTTTGGCGTCGGCAGTGGTCGGACTGGCCGCTGGTGGCGCCAGCCCGCACTGGGCAAAATCTTTGGCAAGCTGCTCCTGGCTGAGCTTGGCCGCCAGTTGCGCCGGATCCAACTTCAGGCCTTGCTGGATGCGACTCATGGTCTCGGCGATGCTCATGGGCGCCAAGCTGGTGGCCGGGCAGTTGGGTGTCATGGCCTTGCTGCGCTTGCCCTTGAAAGTGGAGGTGGTCTCGATGTCGTCGGCCCCGCCGCGCGCTGCCTTCAGCAGGGCAAGATCGCCGTACAGGGGCTCGCCACGTACTGCCACCAACTGGATGTTTTCTTCAATCGCCTGGATCAGGTTGCGATAAGGATCAGCCTGCCGGTCATCGAGCACCAGCACATCGGCCAGATAGCCTTCGGTGATCTGGCCCAGGCGCTTGCTCCAGCCCATGGCGTCGGCTGGTTTGCGCGTCACCATTTCAACCAGATCGCGGTCTGACAGCGCCCCGTGCAGCGTGCGCTTGTTGTACAGATCCGCCACCTTGAGTTCGCCCAGACTCGACTTGCTGCCCGACGGCCCCCAGTCTGGTGCCAGACTGATGGCCACACCAGCGCGCCGCGCGGCATCGATGTTCGCAGTCTGACCGTAGAGCATGAAGTTCGACAGCGGCGACCACACCAGTTTGGCGCCTGCCGCCGCCATTTCCTTGAGCTGTGGCTCAGTCAGGCCGACGCCGTGGATGGCGATCAACTCCGGCCCGAGCAGGTTGCTGTCCTTGATGGCATAGAACTCGGTGGCCATGCGCGGCGAAGGTCCTTCGGCCAGGTGCACCACCAGCGGACCTTTGCTGCGCTCGGTCTGCATCGCACTCCACTCTTTGGAACTGCGGCCAATGTCGACACGGCTGGCTGCCAAGCGCGACTCCACCGGAGAGTTCTCGATATTGCGGACCAGGCACTCCTCTTTGGAATAAGCCAGGTTGGTCCGGCCCCCTTGCAAGGAGGTGGTCCCGCCGGCCAGCGCCTTGTACTCGCCATAGCGGCCGATCTCGATGCCGAGGTCGAGGTAGTAGGGGCGTGTCAACACCTCCTGCGGGAAGGTGATGCGCTTGTTGTACACATCGTCGTACCAGCGCCACTCGTAGCGGTCGCGGTACTTGCGCGTGATCGGCAGCAGCGGGTAGATCGCGTATTCGGGGTGGTTGTGCAGATCGATGATGCCGGGATAGATCGCGCCCTTGCTGTCAATCACAGGCGCATCCTTGGCCGCATCGGGCAGTGCTTCACCGGCACGTGCCAGCGCCATGATCCTGCCGCCAGCGAGCCAGACCCGGGCGTTAGGCAGCACGTCGCCAGCGTCGTTCATCGTCACCACCTTGCCCACCAGCACCAGACCACGCTCCGCGTTCCAAGGCGTCTGCGCGCCAGCCGGTGAAGTCAGAAAAGAAGCAGCCAGAAGGCAGGCAGTGGCAAGGCTGGCAGTGCGCATGGGAGTTACCACTTTCAGGAAACGATGTTGGTGCAGGCATCATAGCGTTGCCCAAGCGTGTCGGGGGCACGGCTCAGGCCGCCAGCGTTCGCTGACAAAAAGTGCTGTGACAAACTGTGCCGACGACCGGCCTGTCACCGAATCTGCTGCATCCATCTCACCCTCGCGCAGTCTGTCGCAATGGACGTGCAATCGAAAGCCAAGGCCAATACATTCTCTTCAACCGGCCGCTGTGGCCTGAAACTGGAGAGAATCAATGAACACCAATCGCAAAACCCGCTTTACCGGACTTTTGATCGCAGTGCTGATGACGGTAGCCGTCAACGGCGCCATATTGTTCAAGTTCAATTCCGTTGCTCAGGAAGGTTTTGCAAGTAACAGCCAAGATGCGACCGTCGTGACGCTGGAAACGGTCAACGTTGTGGCACATCGTTCATAAGCAGTGACAACACTTCTGTCTCTGGTCGGCTGGTGCATTCTGTTCGTGTTGTGCTGGCCACTGGCCTTGCTGGCGTTGGTGCTTTGGCCCATCGTCTGGTTGCTCTCAATCCCGCTGAAACTGGTTGGGATCAGCATTGGCGCCGTGCTGGCTCTGATCAAGAGCATTCTGTTCCTGCCGGCGCGTATGCTCGGCTAACAATCGCTCATAGCCAGCGCCATACCAGCAAAGCACAGCTGGCGAGTGCAGGTTTGACACTGCGCCACCAATGCGCAGTGGCGCATGGCGTTGAAGCCCAAGATTTCGCGAAAGGACTCACTTGCCCTCCCTTGCCGATTGCCTCATGAAGGCGCACACAGGGAACATGACATTTTTTCGCTCATCGAAAGTTTCAGCAACTTTTAACTCTCGGCGCGAATCGTCAATGCGCACCGCTTCTGGGTGTTCTTTGCGGATTTGTTCTTCGGTGCAGTGGTGGCCAGTTGTTGCCCAATGCCCTGACCACAGGATGCGCCATCTATATTGAATTTCGGTCTTCATACTGTAAGTATATACAGTGTTTGATCCAAAGGGGAACAAGCGCACGATGGGCACTCCCCTGCATCACTACATCTTCACCTTTCGACCACAATCGCGAGCGATTCCTGTTGCAAGGTTGACGACGACCCCAGCAGGTGACCAGAAACACAGGGTTGACCAGGGTGAAGTTCCGATGATGCGATCGTTGCCCTCTTGCCCGACAGCCGTTCCAATGCCAACCGTGATCGTGTCATTTCCCTTGCCGCCATAAATGACGGACCCATCCGCAAGACCCAACTTTGATTGGTCAAGTACATCATCACCGGCTGTTCCGTGGTATTCCAATTGGTCTTCCTTGCTTTACTCTTGCCATGTACAAGGTTGATCAATGAGAAATCGTTCTCTGACTACGGCTTGGCTGGTTATGGCATTCTGACATCGTTTCGCCAGGGCCAATTCTCTTGCGGCTAATGCTTCAAGCGCTGGGCAGGGGAACCCCGGCAGCACGCAAGTTCGTCTGCACTGAAACTTCGTTTTCCGGGCATTTGACAGGCTGAGGTGCGGGTCTACGCTCCATTCTCTGACACCACGATCAGCTATTCAGGACTCCTTGACATACGGCCGTCCCAGTGCCTGCGGAGCAACCGCCTTGCCGATAAATCCAGCCAGCAACACCACGGTCAGAACGTAGGGCAGGGCTTGAATCATCTGTACCGGAACCTCGCCGATAACCGCCAACTTGACGCCCTGCAGGCGTATCGCGGCCGCGTCCAGAAAGCCGAATAGCAGACAGGCCCACAGTGCCCCCAGCGGATGCCAGCGGCCAAAGATCAGGGCGGCCAGCGCCATGAAGCCGCGCCCGGCCGTCATGTTCTGCGAAAAGCTGGCGTTCTGTGCCAGCACCAGATAGCTGCCGGCCAAGCCGCACAGAATGCCGTTGAGTGTTAACGCGGTATAGCGCAGGCGCTGCACCGAGACGCCGGCGGCGTCCACCATCTGCGGGTTCTCGCCGACAGCGCGCAGTCGCAGCCCGAAGCGGGTTCTGAACAGCAGCCACCAAACCGCTGGCACCAGCAGCAAGGCCAGGTAGACCAGGGCGTTGTGGCCGAGCAGGGCGTGGGCCAGCACGGGGCCGAGCAGCGGCACGCCTTGCAGCGAGCCCGCGGCGCCCGGAAAGAGGGCGGTGATGCGCACAGCGGCAGATACCGGCGGCGTCTGCCCGCCCTGCGCAAACCAGGCGATTCCTAATACCACCGTCATGCCGGCGGCGACGATATTGAGGGCCACGCCGGAGACCACCTGATCCCCGCGGTGACTTACGCAGGCCAGTCCGTGCAGCCAGGACAGTGCAGTGGCGACCAGCATCGCCAGCAGCAGAGCCAGTGTGGTGGAACCATAAACGGCACCGGCGGCGCCAGCGGCAAAGGCGGCAAACAGCATCTTGCCTTCCAGACCGATGTCCACCACACCGGATCGCTCTGATAGCAGGCCGGCCAGGGCGCAGAAAATCAACGGCGTCGACAGGCGCAGTGTCGAGGCAATCATTTCGCCGACAAACACTTCATCCATCGGACGCTCCCGAAGCCGCCGCGGCCGCAGCGCGGGGCCGCAGCATGACCAGGCACCAGGCGAGCACCGGCGCAAAAACGTAAGTCATGGCGCCGGAAAACAGGACGATGAAACCCTGCACCATGACCACCATGTCGCGGCTGAAGCCCGGCACTTCAAATGCCACCTCAGCACCACCCTGAAACAGCGCGCCGAACAGCAGGCTGGCCAGGATGATACCCAGCGGATGGTTGCGTCCCATCAGCGAGACCGCAATGCCGGTAAAGCCGGCACCACTGACAAATTCGAGCAGCAGCTTGCCGTTGACGCCGGCAATTTCGTTCATGCCCACCAGGCCGGCCAGCGCGCCGGAGATTGACATGGCAATGACAAGCTGGTGCCTGGACTGGATGCCTGCGTACTCTGCCGCGCCCGGACTGGAGCCGACTGCGCGCAGGTGGTAGCCGCCGCGCGTGCGCCACAAAAACAGGTAAACCCCCAGGCAGGCCAGCAGCGCCAGAAACAGGCTGAGGTTCAGCGGTGAGCTGGGCCAGGCGATGCCCAGTGCCGCCAGTGCCTCGTGCATCGCCGGCAGCTTGGCAGATGCGGCAAACGGGGCGCTTTCCACCGACATGGATCCGGCCGGGCGCAGCTGGTTCACCAGCAGGTACACCAGCACACTGCTGGCGATGAAGTTGAACATGATGGTGGTGATGACGACATGGCTGCCGCGGTAGGCCTGCAGATAAGCCGGCACGATGGCCCAGACCAGGCCAAAGAGGGCGCCTGAAATCAGCATCAGCGGCAGCATCAGCCAGGCCGGCAGCAGGGCCGACAGGTACAGCGCGGCCAGGCCCGTGCCGAGTCCGCCCATGATCGCTTGTCCCTCGCCGCCGATATTGAACAGGCCACCGTGAAAGGCCACGGCGACGGCGAGCCCGGTGAAGATGAAGGTGGTGGCGTAATACAGCGTGTAGCTCAGGCCACGCGGCGTCCCGAGCGCACCCTGCACCAACACTGTCATGACGCGCACCGGGTCCTGTCCCACCAGTAGCACCACCAGCCCGGCCAGCAGCAAGGCCAGACCCAGACAGACGATGGGCAATAGCACCAGATCGGCCCAACGCGGCAGGCTGTAGCTGGCCCTCATTGCACGGCACCACCGAGCATCAGCATGCCTAGCCGGGCTTCACTGCAATCGGCAATCGGAAGTTCGCCGGTCACTGCACCCTGGTACATCACGATCACCCGGTCCGACAGGGCGAGGATTTCGTCGAGCTCGCTTGATACCAGCAGCACCGCGCAGCCGGCAGCGCGCAGCGCGCGCAGTTGTGAGTAGATGAACTCGATGGCGCCAATATCGACGCCACGGGTCGGTTGACCGACCAGCAGCACTTTGGGCGCCTGACCCAACTCGCGTGCCAGCACCAGCTTTTGCTGGTTGCCACCGGAGAACTTGCTGCTCTGCAACTCCGGGTTTCTGGGGCGCACATCAAAACGCTCCATGTACTCCCCGGTCGCACGGCGCATGTGTTGATGGTTCAACCAGCCCCCGTGGCCATACGCCGGCAGGCTGTCGTATCCCAGGACAGCGGATTCCCAGGCCGGAAAGTTCATGACCAGCGCGCGCGCCTGGCGGTCTTCCGGCACATGGGCCAGGCCGAGTTCCCGGGCGGTACCAGGATCAAGCCAGGCGCTCGCCTCAAAGGTTCTGCCGCCCAATTCCAATTGCCCGCTGGCGGGCTGCAGCAAACCCGAGAGCAGGTCCAGCAACTCGCTCTGACCGTTGCCGGATACGCCGGCAATTCCGACGATTTCACCGGCGTGCAAGCGCAGGTTCAAGTCCTTCAGACGCGTCACATGAAGCGCGTCACGCACCAGCAGATTGCGCGCCTGCAGCAGGACCTGTCCCGGTGCGCTGGGCGGGCCATGGCTGCGGCCGATGTTGACTTTTCGGCCCACCATGGCTTCAGCCAGACCCTCGATCGAAGCCTCGGCCACCGCCAGGTCCTGCACCACGCGGCCGGCGCGCATGATCGTGACCTGATCGCACAGGCGCATCACTTCCTTCAACTTGTGCGTGATCAGCACAATCGTCGTGCCCTGTTTGCGCAGCCCGTCGAGAACCTGAAACAAGTGCCCGGTTTCCTGGGGGGTCAGCACGGCCGTTGGCTCATCCAGAATCAGGATTTTGGCGCCCCGGTACAGGGTCTTGAGAATTTCGAGCCGCTGTCGGTCGCCCACCGCCAGATCCGCCACCAGGCAATCCAGATCGAGTTGCAGGCCGGTGGTCTGCATCAGGGCTTCGAGCTTGAGCCGCACGGCGGCCTGCGCGCGCGCGAGCAACCAGTGCGGCTCTGCGCCCAGCATCACGTTTTCCAGGGCGCTGAGGCTATCGACCAGCATGAAGTGCTGGTGCACCATGCCAATGCCCAAGGCGATGGCGTCGTCCGCATTGCGAATGTTGACTGGTTGGCCGAAGACTTCAATCTGGCCGCTGTCGGCCCGGTAGAAGCCATAAAGGACCGACATCAGCGTGCTCTTGCCGGCACCGTTTTCTCCAACGATGCCATGCACCGTGCCAGGCGCCACCTGCAAGCTGACATCCGCGTTGGCTTGAACCGCTCCAAACCGCTTGTGAATGCCCCGCATGCGCACCGCTGGGGCGGGAGTGACGCGGGGCATCCCCTGGAATCAGTACTTGCAGGCGTTGTCTGCCATGTAGTCGGCCACCTTGATCTTGCCGCTGATGATGTCGGCCTTCAGGGCGTCGACCTTTTTCTTCATGTCGGCGCTGACCAGCTTGGCGTTGTTGGCGTCCAGCGCATAGTCAACACCACCTTCTTTCAGGCCCAGCACCGACAGACCCGGTTTGTGCGCCATGATGGCGTTGTAAACCGCTACATCAACCCGCTTGATCATGGAGGTCAGCATGGTGCCAGGCTGCAGGTGGTTCTGGTTGCTGTCCACACCGATGGCGAGCTTGGCGCTGTCCTTGGCCGCCTGATAAACACCGGTGCCGGTGCCGCCGGCCGCCGCAAATACCACGTCGGAGCCCTTGGCGAACTGCGCTTTGGCGAGTTCGCCACCGCGCGCCGGATCGTTCCAGGCCGCGCCCGTGGTGCCGGTCATGTTGCTGAAGACCTCGGCCTTGGGATTGACAAACTTGGCACCCTGCTCGTAGCCGCACTGGAACTTGCGGATCAGGGGAATGTCCATGCCACCGACAAAGCTCACCTTGCCGGTCTTGCTGGCCATGGCTGCCATGGCGCCAACCAGGAAGCTGCCCTCATGCTCCTTGAATACCACCGACTGTACGTTGGGTTGATCGACGACCATATCAACGATGGCGAATTTGAGCTTGGGGAATTCCTTGGCGATTTTCTCAATGCTCGATGCCTGGCCAAAGCCGATGCCGATGATCGGGCTGGCACCGCGCTCTGCCATGCGTCGGGCGGCCTGCTCGCGTTGTGATTCGTTGGCAATCTCGAATTCAAGATAGGGCTTGCCGGACTCTTTCTTCCAGCGTTCCATGCCGTTGTAGGCCGCTTCATTGAACGACTTGTCGAACTTGCCGCCCATGTCAAAGATGACCGCCGGTTGCGCCGTCACCTGAAAACTGGCGACCAGGCCGAGCGCCAGAAACGTCAAACATGCAGTGGACTTAAACTTCATATGCACTCTCTCTTCTTGATAAGGTTGAAAAGGTCAAGCTCAGCGGAATCAACAGCGCACTAGCATAGCAAACATTTAGAGCATGAACCTGATCCACAAAGTCATTTTCGACACCGATCCCGGCGTTGACGACGCCATCGCCTTGTACTTTGCGCTGGCGCATCCTGCCATTGACCTGATTGGCATCACCACCACCTTTGGCAACGTCAGCGTGGCGCAGGCCGCGATCAATGCGCTTTACCTCACGGCGATAGCCGGACGCGAACTTCCCGTGACACAGGGGCTGAGCGCACCCCTGAGCAAAGCGCCGGTGGCGCCGCCAGCCTTCATTCACGGTGCCGACGGGCTGGGCAATCTGCCCGCGCGACGCTCGACCGGGCGGCCACTCGATCCGCGCAGTTCGGCACAATTCATTGTCGACAGCGCGCGCAGCCAACCCGGCGAGATCACGCTGGTGGCGGTTGGCCCGCTGGGCAATCTGGCCACGGCGCTCCAACTTGAGCCTGCGCTGCCTGCTCTGCTCAAGCAGGTCATCGTGATGGGCGGCACCGTGCTGGAGCCCGGCAACGTCTCCCCGGTGGCCGAGGCCAACATCTGGAACGATCCGCATGCGGCAGACAGCGTGTTTGCTGCGCCCTGGAAACTGACCATGGTGGGGCTGGACGTGACGCACCGGGTTGTGACTGAACTGTCATTCTTCGAGACGCTGGCCCGGCGGCAGCGCCATATCGCCACCGACACGCTGTTGCACGCAGTCTCTTTCTATGCCACTTTCTACAGCGGCCTGTACAAACACGTTGCAAAGTCACCAGGCTGCTTTGCGCATGACCTGCTGGCTTTCATCTATCTGGTGCGTCCGGAACTTTTTACACTGGAGAGCGGCTGCATCCGGGTCGTCTGCGATGGGCTGGCGCAGGGCCAGACCATCCTGAACCGGCGCGATTTCATCGATTACCCGCAAAATGGTTGGGAAGCGAGCCGAACTCGCAGCCAGGTCTGCTTGCAGGTCGATGCGCCTGCCTGCCTGAATCTGCTTGAAGCCACCTTGATGGCCGATTGGTTGAAGCGCTGAGATCAGCACGTTTTGCCCGACCATGAAACAATGACGCCATGCCTTACCTACCGACTTTTATTGCTCCGGCACGATTCACCGACCCGGCCTGTGCGTTGGCGCGGGCGCGCGAAATTTACGACAGCAGCATTGCCCACCTGCGCTCGGCCATGCAACGCTTTGTGGCCGGTGAGAGTTTGCCTGGCCATGTGCGGGCCTGTTACCCTTTTGTGCGGGTCCAGACCGATACCGTCTCGCGCCTGAACTCCGGTGCGAACGCCCGCCTGAGCTACGGCTTTGTTGCCGGGCCGGGCCGCTTCGAGACCACCCTGAGCCGCCCCGACCTGTTCGCCGAGTATTACCTTGATCAGTTCACGCTGCTGCTGGAGAACCACGGCGTCGAGCTGGAAGTTGGTACCAGCTCGCAGTCGATTCCGGTGCACTTTTCCTTTGCCGAGAACGACCATATTGAGGGCAACCTGAGTGCCGAGCGGCGCCAGCTGATGCGTGACGTGTTTGATCTGCCAGATCTGACGGCGATGGACGACGGTATTGCTAACGGCACCTACATGCCGCGCCCGGGTGATGCCCAGCCGCTGTCGCTGTTCACGGCACCGCGGGTCGACTATTCGCTGCACCGCCTGCGCCACTACACCGGTACCGCGCCCGAGCATTTCCAGAACTTTGTGCTGTTCACCAACTACCAGTTCTACATCGATGAGTTCGTGCGTCTGGGACACGAGGCCATGGCCGACCCGGCAAGCGAGTACATCGCTTTCATCGAGCCCGGCAACGTCGTGACCCATAAATTGGGGTCAGACTCCAATTATTCGGGCGACGACCTTGGCAAGGTGCCGCCGCGCCTGCCGCAAATGCCGGCCTACCATCTGGTGCGTGCCGACCGCAGCGGCATCAGCATGGTCAATATCGGCATCGGCCCGGCCAATGCCAAGACCATCACCGACCATATTGCGGTCCTGCGGCCGCACGCCTGGATCATGCTGGGTCACTGCGCCGGCCTGCGCAACTCGCAGCAACTGGGCGACTACGTGCTGGCGCACGGCTACGTGCGCGAAGACCACGTGCTGGACGAAGAGCTGCCGCTGTGGGTGCCGGTTCCGGCGCTGGCGGAGATTCAAGTGGCGCTGGAGCAGGCGGTGTCAGATGTGACCCAACTCAAGGGCCCCGAACTCAAGCGCATCATGCGCACCGGCACCGTGGCCTCTACCGACAACCGCAACTGGGAGCTGCTGCCCGACAACGGCCCGCAGCAGCGCTTCAGCCAGAGTCGCGCCGTGGCGCTGGACATGGAAAGTGCCACCATCGCCGCCAACGGTTTCCGCTTTCGGGTTCCCTACGGCACCTTGCTGTGCGTGAGTGACAAGCCACTGCACGGCGAGATCAAGCTGCCGGGCATGGCGAACCATTTTTACCGTGAACGGGTGGACCAGCACCTGCGTATTGGCATGCGGGCCATTGAACTGCTGCGCGCCGAAGGCATCGACCAGTTGCATAGTCGCAAGCTGCGCAGCTTTGCCGAGGTGGCGTTTCAGTAGGCCGCGCTGCATCCATCCGCACGACAGGGGATAATCGAAACGATGCGCCTGGATGCCGACACCCTCCTGATTGTCAATGTCGCCAACTTGCTGGTGCTGGCAAGCACGCTGCCCGTCATCATGGGACAGAAACTCAGTCCGGCGGCCAGCGCAGCGCGGCGCTCGTTGGTGGTGCAAGGCGTGGGATGGGTGGCGCTGATTCTGTCGGGCTTGTGGCCGGAAAGCTGGATCGATCAGGCCCTCTCCACGTTTTCGATGACCTGCATCAGCCTGAGCCACTGGCTCTGGTTCCAAGCCTTCAAAGCCTGGCTGGGTCCGCGTCCCTTCGAGAAATTGCTGGTGGCGATCCTGTGGCTGATGCCGATCGGCTACGCGCTCACTTTTTCCAGCTATCCGGTTCGTGTAGGCTGGTCCAATCTGTTCATTGCCCTGCAATTGCTGCTGCTGGCCCGCGCCGCCCTGCGACCCGTGTCTGCGGCGGGTGGCCCCTGGCGCTGGGTGATGTTCGGCTGTTTCGTCCTGATGGCCGCCTTGACGGCCGGGCGCGGCATCCTGGGCGCCTTCTTCACGGAGCTCTATCCCAGCTTCACTGCGCCGCATCCCTTCAACCTGGCTGCGCTGCTCGCGGCTAACGTGACGCTGGTGCTGGCCAACGTCTCACTGCTGGTAGCCTGGCGCGAAGAAGCCGAGCGCGATTTACGCGACCAGGCGAACATAGATCCCTTGACGACCGTGTTCAATCGCAAGGGTTGGAATCACGCTGCTACCAGTGCCTTCGCGCACGCGCGGCGTCACGGCTTGCCGCTGGCCCTGCTCAGCCTTGATCTTGACCATTTCAAGCAAATCAATGACCTGCACGGTCACGAGGGCGGTGATAGCGCCCTGCGCTTGTTTGGCAAAGTGCTGCAAGGAGGTCTGCGCGCCGGTGATGTTGTGGCGCGCATGGGCGGCGAAGAATTCTGCGTACTGCTGGCACAGGGCGGCGCCGACGCCGCCAATGGCTTTGACCAGCGGCTTCGCGCCACGCTGGCCGACGAGGCAAACAAAGCGCTGGGTCACTCCTTGAATTTCAGCGCTGGACTGGCCTGCCTCAGTGCCAACGACGAGTCGCTGGGGACCCTGATGCGACGCTCCGACGAAGCCCTCTATTGCGCCAAGGCACAAGGGCGCGCGCGGCTGATTGTTGCCACCGATCAGACTCCGCTCTTGAGTGCCGCCGGTTAAGGTCACACGCTATTGCGTGGGTAGGATCCTCAGCGCTTGACAAGCGTCTGGCCATAGGCCTTCAGACGCAAGGCGAAATCCAGGCCCCGATTTTTCCTGCGGCACAATCTAGCCCATGCCTTCGAGTCCAGCTACACCCGAGCCACTTTTTTCTGCCCGCCATCTCAGCAAACGCTACGGCGACAACACGGTCGTCGATGACCTGTCGTTCCAGATCGCGGCCGGCGAATGCCTGGGGGTGATTGGCCCCAACGGCGCCGGCAAGACCACCACGATTCGCATGTGCCTGGGGCAGAGCGTGCCTGATGGCGGCAGCATCACGGCATTTGGCCTGGCTATGCCGCGGGATTCGCTGGCCATCAAGGCGCAGCTCGGCGTGGTCAGCCAACTCGACACGCTGGACCCCGATTTCACCTGTGCCGAGAACCTGTTGGTCTATGGCCGCTACTTCGGCATGAAGTCGAGTCAGATTCGTGAGCGCATTCCGGCGCTGCTGGCGTTTGCTTCGCTGACCAGCAAGGCCACGGCTAAACCGGGCGAACTCTCGGGCGGCATGAAGCGGCGCCTGAGTCTGGCGCGTGCGCTGGTGAACAACCCGCGCCTGCTGCTGCTGGACGAACCCACCACGGGTCTGGATCCGCAGGCGCGCCATCTGATGTGGGAACGGCTGCAACTGTTGCTGCAGGAGGGCAAGTCGATTTTGCTGACGACGCACTTCATGGACGAGGCGGAGCGACTGTGCACACGCCTCTTGGTACTGGACCACGGCAAGAAGATCGCCGAGGGCTCGCCGCGTGATCTGATCAGCCAGCACCTGGAGCCCGATGTGGTCGAAGTTTATGGCACGGGAGCGCTGGATCTGGTGGATGGACCCTTGCAGGCACTGGCGGCGCGCGTCGAGGTCAGCGGTGAGACCGTCTTCTTTTATACGCAGGACGCCAAGCCGCTGCTGCAGGCCTTGGCCACGCAACCTCAGTTGCGTACTCTGCATCGGCCGGCCAATCTGGAAGACCTTTTTCTCAAGCTCACTGGCCGTCAGATCAGGGAGGACGCATGAACACCTCCATCAATCCATTTCTGAAGGTGTTCATCGGAGCGATCGGATGAGTAATGCAAACGAGATCAGCGTCTGGCGCGCACCCGAACTTTCCTGGCGCTGGTGGCCGGTTTTCCTGCGCAACCTGCTGGTCTGGCGCAAGCTCGCCATCCCCAGTCTGGTTGGCAACATCGCCGAGCCGCTGATGTGGCTGGTGGCCTTTGGCTACGGTATGGGCGCCCTGGTGGGGGAGGTGACGCTGCCGGGTGTGGAGGGCATGGTGAAGGTGCCCTACATCCTGTTTCTGGCCAGCGGCTCGATCTGCATGAGCGCCATGAATGCAGCCAGCTTTGAGGCCTTGTACTCGGCGTTTTCGCGCATGCATGTGCAAAAAACCTGGGACGGCATCATGAACGCGCCGGTCAATCTGGACGACGTGGTGCTGGCCGAAATGCTCTGGGCCGCGTTCAAGGCCCTGTTCACTGTCACTGCCATTCTGGTGGTGATGCTGGCGCTGGGCATCAGCTACTCGCCCAAGTTGCTGCTGGCCTGGCCCATCCTGCTCGGTGTAGGCGTCACCTTCAGTAGCCTGGCGCTGATCTTCAATGCCCTGGCCAAGGGGTATGACTTTTTTACCTATTACTTCACGCTGTTCCTGACGCCCACCATGTTTGTCAGTGGCATTTTCTTTCCGCTGGAGCAACTGCCCGAAGTAGTGCGTGCGATCTCACAGTGGCTGCCTCTGACCAATGCGATTGATCTGGTGCGCCCCCTGTTCATGGACCAGTGGCCGCAAGACCCCGCAAAGCATTTGCTGGTGTTGCTGGTCTACGCCGTGGCAGGGTTCTGGATCGCGCTGGCCCTCACACGCAAGCGCTTTCGAGGCTAGGAGCTTGTCATCCCGGCCTAGCCATTTGTCATCCAGGGCCAGCCATTTGTCATCCCGGACTTGATCCGGGATCCAGTGGCACGCATCGACTGGATTGCGGGTCGTGGCCCGCAATGACAAAGCAGTGCCGCAATGACAAAGCACTGCTGCAGTGACAAAGGCGGCAGCGATTACGAAGCGGCGGCCTTGATCATGTCGGCGGCTTTTTCGGCAATCATGATCGTTGGTGCGTTGGTGTTACCGCTGACCAGGCGCGGCATGATGGAAGCATCGACCACACGCAGGGCTTGGATGCCGTGCACGCGCAACTGGGCGTCGACCACATCGAGTGGCCCGTTGCCCATGCGACAGCTGCCAGAGGGGTGGTAGATGGTGTCAGCATTGGCGCGGATGAACTGCTCGATCTGGCTGTCGCTCTGTGCCGCTGCGCAGGACGCCAGTTCCTTGCCTTCGAGGCCTGCCAGGGCCGGCTGCGCCAGCAGTTTGCGCATCAGCTTGAAACCGCGCACCATGCGTTCCATGTCATCCGGATCGCTCAGATAGTTCGGGTCAATCAGGGGGGCGCTCCGCGGATCCTTGCTGGCCAGTCGGACGCTGCCGCGGCTGCGTGGGCGCAGCAGGCACAGATGGCATGAGAAGCCATGACCGAAGGTACTGGTGCGGCCGTGGTTGATCAGCTTGCCGATAACAAAGTGCAGTTGCAGATCCGCAATAGGCTCGCTGGCCTGGCTCTTGATGAATCCACCCGCTTCTGCGAAGTTGGTGGTGAGCATGCCGGTGCGGTAATTGCGCCACTCAAACACGCCCTTGATGGCTCTGGCCATGCCGCTCAGGGAAACGCCGAACAGGTCTTTTGCCCGGGGCGCATCGAACACCTGCACCACATCGATGTGGTCGTGGAAGTTCTGCCCGACCCCGGCAAGATGGTGGACGCTCTCGATGCCAAGCTCAGCCAGATGCTGCTGCGGACCGATGCCCGAGAGCAGCAGCAACTTGGGCGACTGCAGGGCGCCGGAGCTCAGCAACACTTCGCGGCTGGCTTTGAGCTGCTTGACTTGCCCATCCTGCACAAACTCAACCCCGACGGCGCGTTTTCCTTCGAACAGGATGCGGCTCGCATGGGCGCCTGTCAGCACTTGCAGGTTGGCACGCGCCAGATTCGGCTTGAGGTAGGCCTTGGCTGCACTGAAGCGCTCACCTGCCTTGTGCGTGACCTGGTACATGCCAATACCTTCCTGGTCGGCGCCGTTGAAGTCGGGGTTGCTCCTGAAGCCGGCTTGTTCCCCGGCCTTGATGAACATCGGCCCGAAGCGGGTCGGGCTGCGCAAGTCCATCACATTGAGCGGACCACTGCTGCCGTGAAAGGCGTTGGCGCCGCGCTCGTTGTGCTCGGCACGCTTGAAGTAGGGCAACACCTCGTCGTAGGACCACCCCGGGTTGCCCTGGGCCGCCCAATGGTCATAGTCAGACCGGTGACCACGGATGTAGATCATGGCATTGACTGAACTCGAACCGCCGAGCACCTTGCCGCAGGGCTGATAGCCGAGCCGACCGCCCAGGCCGGCCTGTGGCACGGTGTCAAATTTCCAGTTGTTTTGACCTGTCTGCGCCATCACAGCCATGCCGGCGGGGCAGTGGATCATCGCGCTGCGGTCGGTGCTGCCGGCTTCCAGCAGAGCCACCTTGATGTCCGGATTTTCTGTCAGGCGCGCTGCCAGCACGCATCCAGCCGAGCCGCCACCGATGATGATGTAGTCATACATAGCTATTCTCCGACACACTGGGCGGCATCATCCTGCGCCACACCTGTGGCGTCCATTAGCGCAAACCCGCAGCACAATTAGAGAACGATGCCCAGGGCGATGTCGGGATCAGGCATGATATCGCCTCAAAACAGAGAGGAACAACATGAAGCTGGCTCTGCTGTCAGATATTCACGCCAACATTCAGGCTTTTGATGCCTGTCTGGCGCATGCGCGCGAGCATGGTGCGCAGCAGTTCGCCTTGCTCGGTGATCTGGTGGGCTATGGCGCCGATCCGGCGGCGGTGGTCGAGCGGGCTCGGCAACTGATGGTTGAGGGGGCGCTGCTGGTCAAGGGCAATCACGATCAGTTGGCGGTCACACCGCCTGCCCAGGTGCAGACCGTGGGCGACACGACCGCGGCCTGGACGCACGCCCAGCTCAGTGCCGATCAATTGCAGTTCCTGGACCAGTTGCCAATGACCTTGCAGCTTGAGGCCATCATGCTGGTTCACGCCACCGTCAACGATCCTGCGGCGTGGCATTACGTCTATGACGAGCGGGCTGCCCGCGACAGTCTGGATGCGGCTGCAGCGCTGCCCGACGTGCGCTACGTGTTTTGCGGCCATGTGCACCAGCAAACCCTGTATTACCGCGGTGCCAGCGCCGATCTGATGAAATTCCTGCCGACCGCAGGGGTGGCCGTGCCGGTACCCAGACACAGACGCTGGCTGGCGACCATTGGTTCGGTCGGACAACCGCGTGACCGCAATCCGCAGGCCATGTACGCCATCTTTGATACTGAAAAGCTGCAACTGACGTTTCAGCGCGTTTCCTACGATCATCACTCGGCCGCCGTAGCGATCCGGCAAGCGGCTTTGCCAGCCTTGTTTGCCGACCGGCTGGAGTTGGGACGATGAAGCTGCTGGAGAGTGGTACCGAGCTCGACGGCTTCACCATCGAGGAGTGCATCCATTCGGGCGGTATGGCGCACATCTATCACGTTCATTACTCCGAAGGTGCGCGTGATCCTGGTTTTCCATTGGCCATGAAAGTGCCGCGCATGACGGAGGGTGATGGCGCCGAGAACATCATCAGCTTTGAGGTCGAGCACCAGATCATGCAGGTGCTGACCGGCTCCCATGTACCGCGCTTTGTGGCCGCCGGGGACCTGGAAAACGTTCCCTATCTGGTCATGGAGTACGTGCCGGGACAAACCCTGGATCATTGGCTGGAGCCGTCAGAGCGTCCGCCGGTCAAGGGCCTGGCTTTTCTTGGCGCTGCTGTGGCCATCGCGGTACACAGTCTGCATCAGCAAAACACCTGCCATCTGGATTTGAAGCCGGCCAATGTGCTGATCCGCCAGGATGGCAGCGCAGTGCTGCTCGATTTCGGCCTGTCGTGCAATGCGCTGTACCCGGACTTGCTGGCCGAGCAACTACGCAAGGCGGTCGGCTCGCCAGCCTGGATTGCGCCCGAGCAGGTGGTGGGTGTGCGCGGCGACCCGCGCAGCGATATTTTCGCGGTTGGCGTGATGCTTTATGAACTCGCTACCGGCGAACTGCCGTTTGGCTCGCCCAGAACGACCGGCGGCTTGCGGCAGCGATTGTGGATGGATCCTCCACCGCCGCGCAAGCTCAAGCCGGATCTGCCTGAGTGGATGCAGGAGGTGATTCTGCGCTGTCTGGAGCCAGAGGCCGCGAAACGCTATCCGTCGGCCGCGCACCTGGCGTTTGACCTGCGCCATCCTGATCAGGTGACCGTCACCGAGCGTGGCCGCAACGTCCAGGGTACCGGCTTTGTTGTCCATTTCAAGCGCTGGCTGAAGGCCGCCGGCATGCAATACCAGCCCAGCCCCTTGCCGGCGCACCAAATCGACGAGGTGCCCATTGTGATGGTGGCGGTGCCGTACAAGGACGTGACGGATGCGACGCTGTACTCACTGCGCCAGGCGGTAGCGCGCTCGATGGGGACGCGCCCAGGCGCCAGACTGGCGTGTGTGACCGTGATTTCGGGCAGCCAGAGCGGCTCGTCGAGCGACGGCAGCGAGACCAGCCTGCAGCGCAAACACATCGCTGCGCTACGCCAGTGGGCACAACCACTGGACCTGCCAGGCCAGCAGACGTCTTACCACGTGCTGGAGTCCGGCGACGTGGCGCAAGCACTGGTCAATTACGCGGTCGGCAACGAAGTCAGCGTCATTGTGATGGGTGCCGCCACGCACGGTTTGAAGATGCAACGCTTTCTTGCCACCGTGCCGATCAAAGTCGCCATGGACGCACCCTGCACGGTGATACTGGTCAAACAGGCTTTGCCGTTCGAAATGTTGACGCAGCAGGCAGGTGCAGTCAAGGCTGCACTCGATCCGGATCTGGACGTACCATTCTGACAGCGGTTAACATTGATTCCAACACGAGCCGCCCCTGATGAAGTTTGATTCAATGTCCCTGCCTACACAAGACTTGCCCGGTGCAAGTACGACCGGTGGCGGGCGGGCTGCGACGAGCAAGTTTACCGGCCTGTACTGGCCCAGCCCGCCCTACGCCATCTTCAGTGATGCTGTGCCCTGGACGGAACCGCAAATCTGTGAGATTGAAGATCTGAACGGCTTGGTCCGCAGCTGCCGATTGGCAATGCTGACGCCTTCTGACAAGACGGCCATGATCTTTGTACCGAATCGGGCCTCGCCCGGGCGGGTGCACTTCTCGCAGTTTCGAAAGCTGACCGTGAAGACGGTTCTTCATCCGCTAGAAGAAGTCAGTGACACCAATTTTGCCGACATCTTCGGTCATCGCCCGACGCTGGACTATCAGTTGCAACTGGAGGACGGCAGTGACCGGTCGGGCCAGACGGTAGGTTATATCGAAGCCAGCTTCGGCCTCTTCCTTTTTACACCGGTGGATGGTGGCGAAGGTGGCGTCGAGCGCGTCTTCATGCCGCGCGAGGCCTACCAGAGCGTTAATTTTGGTGAGCATATCGGGCATTTGCTGGTAGCGCAGCGTGCGGTGACACGTCAGCAGGTGGAGCAGGCGGCAACCGAGCAGACCAGTCTGCGCAAGCGCAAATTGGGTGACAGTCTGGTCAACGAGGCGATTGTCTCCCCGGATCAGTTGATGCTGGCTCTGGATCAACAGTCCAGGATGCCGATGATCCGGGTTGGCGAAGCCCTGACCCGGCTCGGGTTTATCGACGAGGGTCAGCTGGCGCAGGCACTCGAGCGCCAAAAGACCGAGCGCTCTGTCCCCTTGGGGCAGTTGCTGGTAAACATGGGTTTTCTGACGCGGCGTGATCTCAACACCGCATTGGCCCGCAAGATGGGTTACCCGATCGTCGATGTGGCGCAGTTCCCGATCGAGGCTGAGGCCTTGCGCACGGTTCCGTTTTCGACGGCAATCCGCCTGGGCATCATGCCCTTGCTGCTGCGCGACAAGATGCTGGTGATTGCCACGGGTGATCCGACCCGGCGCGACATGCTCGAAGAGCTCGAGTTCATGCTCGAGACACGGGTCATCGCGACGCTTGGCGACGAGCAGCAGATCCAGCAGATCCTGAGCGAAACCTACGACAAATATGGTTTGCCAAACAGTCCTTTTGCGGCACCCCAGCAGAGTCCGGAGAGCCTGCAGCAAGAACTGGCCAGCAGCACGGAGTTGCTGCACTCAATGGAATTGACGCAGGGCGATCATGAGGAAATCGAGAGCCAGATAGAGCAGTCTGACAACACGCTGGTGCGCCTGATCAACACCATGATCATCGAGGCCTACAACCGTGGTGCGTCCGACATTCACGTAGAAACACATCCTGGGCGTATCAAGACCCGGATTCGCTTTCGCAAAGACGGCGTGCTATCGCATTACCTGGAGTTGCCGCACACCTACCGGGCGGCCCTGACGGCACGGTTGAAGATCATGGCTGATCTGGATATATCCGAGCGCCGCAAGCCGCAGGATGGCAAGATCGATTTTGCGAAATTTTCGAATCGGCACAAAATCGAATTGCGCATCGCCACGATCCCGACATCGGGGGGGCTGGAAGACATTGTGATGCGGCTGCTTTCATCAGCCAAGCCGATCGGGATGGACCGGCTCGGCCTGTCTGCCTCGAATCTGGCACACCTGCGTGAAGCCGTCAGTCGTCCCTACGGCATGGTGCTCTGTGTCGGACCGACTGGTTCGGGCAAGACCACCACACTGCACTCGGTGCTGGGCTTTTTAAACACGCCGCAGCGCAAGATCTGGACTGCTGAGGATCCGATCGAAATAACGCAACCCGATCTGCGTCAGGTCCAGGTAAATGCAAAGATTGACTGGACTTTTGCCAAGGCCCTGCGATCCTTCCTGCGTGCTGACCCGGACGTCATCATGGTGGGCGAGATCCGCGACAAGGAAACGGCCCAGATTGCCATTGAAGCCTCGTTGACCGGGCATTTGGTACTGTCTACTTTGCATACGAACAGCGCTGCCGAGACCGTCACCCGCTTGATCGACATGGGCATGGACCCCTTCAATTTTGCCGACTCTCTGCTGGCGGTATTGGCGCAGCGTCTGGTGCGAAGGATGTGCCCGGAGTGCCGCACCGCCCAGGAGGCCAGCGATGCGGTCATTCATGAATTGCTGGATGACTACCTGCATTCGTTTCCCGAAGCGTTGCGACCGCAGCGCGAGTCGGTACGCGAGGAGTGGCTTGCCGAGTATGGTCATGACGGACGTCTGACGCACTACAGTGCGCCGGGTTGCAGTCATTGCCAGAGCACTGGCGTCAGCGGTCGCGTCGGCATGCACGAATTATTGATGGTAACGCCGGCGCTGCGCCGGCTCATTCAGACGGGCGACCGGCCTGAACAGCTCCAGTTCGAGGCCATGCAGCATGGCTCATTGCGCACACTACGCCAGGACGGTATTCACAAGGTGTTAAGCGGGCTGACCAGCATCGAAGAAGTGCGCGCCAACAGCAATGTCTGACACCGGACCCCACGCGTATCAGACTCTGACCCCCGATGTCGTCATGGACGCGCTGGCCAGCGTTGGTCTGTATGGTGACGGGCGCCAGCAGGCGCTGAGTTCCTACGAGAACCGGGTCTATCAACTGCACCTGGAGGATGGTCCGGTGGTGGTGGCCAAGTTCTATCGACCGCAACGCTGGAGCGAGTCGCAGATCCTGGAAGAGCACGCTTTTTCGGCCGAACTGATGGCAGCTGAAATCCCCGTTATCGGTCCGCTGCTGCTCGAAGGCAGGACCTTGCATCACTTTGGCGGCTTCGCTTTTAGTGTCAGCCCGAATCGTGGTGGTCGGGCGCCGGAACTCGATGACCCCGACGTGCTGGAGTGGATAGGGCGTTTTCTGGCGCGCATCCATACGGTGGGGTCTGCCAGACCCTTTGCCACCCGACCAGCCCTCAACCTGCAGAGCTTTGGCACCGATTCACGCGACTGGCTGCTGGCCCATGAGATGGTGCCGCTGGACGTTCAGTCGGCCTGGACCAAAGCGGCTGAGCAGGCGCTTGACCTGATTGCGGCCTACCCCTGCCTGGCGCCGTCGCAGCGTCGGCAGGACTCCGATGCCGAACCGATCCGGCAGATTCGCCTGCACGGTGATTGCCATCCTGGCAACATCCTGTGGACACCACTTGAGTCTCCCGCCGCCAGCGGACCGGGGCCACATTTTGTCGATCTTGACGATGCCCGCAGCGGTCCGGCAGTGCAGGACTTGTGGATGCTGCTCAGTGGTGACCGCCAGCAGCGCACACGCCAACTCGGTGCGCTGGTCGATGGCTATGAACAGTTTCGCGAATTTGACCGGCGCGAGACGGCCCTGATTGAACCCTTGCGCACCCTGCGCCTGATCCACTACAGCGCCTGGCTGGCACGGCGCTGGAGCGATCCGACATTCCCCATCAATTTCCCATGGTTTGGCTCCAGTGATTACTGGCAGGGCCAGGTCCAGATGCTCGAAGAGCAGATCGAGGCCATGCAGGAAGCGCCCCTGGTGGTGTGAGATGAGCATGAACGCCGCCCAGACGCTGCTGCAGGTCGGTGCAGCGCACGCCACTGCGCTGGAATGTGGCAGCGAGCGGCTGACTTATGAGGCACTGCGCCAGCGCGTACGCCAGGCGGCGGGTGCCTGGCAGGAACTGGGATTGCGTGCGGGTGTGCGGGTCATCGTGCTGGCGCCCGACAGCATCGATTGGGTGATCGCCTATCTCGGAGTGATCTGGGCTGGTGGCGTTGCCATTGGGGTCAATCCGCGC